>PFXJ01000107.1 GCA_002791595.1 candidate division Zixibacteria bacterium CG_4_9_14_3_um_filter_46_8 | reverse complement strand
AAGATAGAGAGTTCGATTCGGCGGCGGGAATTAGACAGGAAAACCGACAATGCAAATTGCCTCCGCCTAATTTTCAGCGAATCGGACTTTCTGCCGGGGCTGATTGTGGATAAGTATGATGAATTTCTTGTCATTCAGATTCTGGCCGCTGGCATTGAGGCTGTCAGACAAACAATTGTCGAATCGCTACAAGATTTGCTCAAACCGCAAGGCATTTATGAACGGAGCGATGTGGACGTCCGTATGCTGGAGGGATTACCTCAGCGGAAAGGAATTATTTTCGGTGAGGAGCCGCCCGATTTAATCACGATCGATGAGGGCGGTTTGCAGTTTTTGGTAGATATAAGAAATGGGCAGAAAGGCGGATTCTATATAGACCAGCAAGAGAATCGGCGCATAGTTGCGAAATATGCTAAAGGGCGCCACCTGCTCGATGCTTTCTGCTTTACTGGCGGCTTCTCTGTTCATGCGCTCAAAGCGGGGGCCGAGACGGCAACGTTGGTCGATTCTTCAGCAGAATCGCTTGCCCTGGCTGAAAAGAATATCAAGCTAAATAATCTCGAATCTGCCAATTTGGAATTTGTGAAGGGGGATGTCTTCACCATACTACGTAAATTTAGGGACTCGGGCCGCGAATTTGATATGGTGATTCTGGATCCGCCGAAATTTGCGGCGGCAAAGGGACATATTAAGAAGGCAATGGCGGCTTACAAAGATATCAATTTGCTGGCGATGAAGCTACTGCGCAATGATGGAATCTTGGTGAGCTTTTCTTGCTCCGGGGCGATTGATGCCCAAGCTCTGCAAATGGCGATTTTCTGGGCTTCGCTTGATTGCGGAAAGCAGGTTCAATATCTTCAAGATTTAACGCAAGGATATGACCATCCGCGTCTGGCGTCATTTCCGGAGGCGTCCTATTTGAAGGGATTTATTTGTCGTGTGGTGGAGGGATAAGGACCTGGCCGGAGGGATTGACGTATTGAAATGCAGACTGTAGACACAAAAGGTGGTGCCGAGAGATGGATTTTGTAATGTGAGACCTCGGGCTTTATCAGCCTTTGGCTGGTTTAGCCTGCAGGAGAATCACTCATGAAATAACGGAGGGTTTTAACCCTCTATATTTCACATTGAGATTGATGGGTTGAAACCCATCATTATTTTCATAGTTCTGAACTACCCCTACTTTATCATTTTTTTGTTCCGTCGGGTCTTGGCCCCGATGAGTCGGGGATGTGACCCGACGAAATACATCTAATTCATTCCCCTCTCCGAGAGGGGTGTCCCGACTTGTCGGGACGGGGTGTGTTATTATCAAAGCTCTTACACACCCCATCTCCCCAGACAATGTCTGGGGAACTTCCCCTCTTAAGAGGGGATTTAATGTGGATTCGTGCGGCGCGCCCCGCACATCCTAAAACAAGTGCCTCAATTCGCCTAACAGGAGAGGATGTTTGATGAGCGCGGTCATAAAAACCTTGCGGAGAGTGCGTTTGGATTCAGGAAGGGAATTGATGGTTTCCGCGATTTGATTCAAGGATTCATCCGAGAATTTATTGACAACCTCTTTCATCTTGAAATACTTCTCATGGTTGGAGCCGATTCGCTGGTGCCATTCCTTTGGATAATCTCTAAAATCATCTTTTTTCCAACTTCGCATTTTGATAGATTCGGAGGCAGTAATTCCGGCGATTTTGCCCGCAATCATTCCATTGATGATGCCGGCGCCGGTCATCGGGTTCACCTGGCGGGCGGCATCGCCGACAAGCATGAGATTGTCAGCAATTATTTCTTTCAGGGTTGCCTGCACCGGTATCCCGCCGGCGACTTCCGATAGTATTTTGGCGCCGCCATATTTTCTCTGGATGAATCTATCCAGAAATTCGTGGAGCGATTTGCCCCGCAGACAATCGCCGGCACAGCCAATGCCAACCGATGCAGAATGATCCCCACCGGGGAATACCCACAGATAGCCGCCCGGGGCAACTTCAGTGCCGAAGTAAAAATCGCAGTAACGATTATCGATTTCGGGATGGGAAAGCACATAAGTAAGGGCGCCTTCGGTGTTGTGGAGAGTAGTCACGGTCTTGACACCAAACCAGCGGCCAACGCGGGACTCAACACCATCGGCGGCGATAATAATTTTGCAATTGACCGTAGTTTCGGACCCGCGATGAAGCACTTTGACATCCACGGTGCCATTATCAAGGCGTTTGATGCCGATAGCGGCGCACGATGTAGCCACCTCGGCGCCATTGACAATGGCAAGCCGGGCCAGCTCGCGATCGAATACGCGGCGGTCGAGAATATATCCCGAATTGACCGGAGTTAATACCACGGCGATATCATTAGGGGCGAAGAGGCGGATTTCTGAAATCCTGTTGCGGATAAACGATGGATGGGAGTCGATGAATTCCTTGAGAGGCGGTTCGCTGACACCCTCAGCGCATCGGACTGGAATGCCAATATCGCGCTTGCGTTCGACAAGAAGGACTTTGCAGCCACCTTCGGCGGCAAACCGCGCCGCCGTGGAGCCCGATGGCCCGGCGCCGATTACGATGACATCATAGCTAACATCCACCGTTTTCCTCCAGAGCATCCATAGGGCAGATGATAATGCACTTTTTGCAGTAAGTGCATTCTTCAGCGATGATATTCAAATGCCGTTCGTATAATTCAATACAATCCGGCGGGCAGACTGAAATGCAGGCGCCGCAAAGATCGCATTTTTCAGGATTAAGCTGTGGAACTTTGGCAGGCATAATGATTGACTATCATAATTTTCAGGTCTATATTTGCGAAATCTCGCGGTTGCGAATATATCGATGGTACATAATAAAATCAAGGAAAATGTACCCGCCCGACCTATCTTACTTAGAAAGAATACGAATAGATGAGATCCGAATCTAAAAGTTTAAGATGGTTTTACCTTCCCTTAGTGTTATTCCTTGCTTTTAGAATCGCGGTTCTCGTCATTTTGTATCGTGCGACCGGGGGTTCAGAATTTACATCAGATTTATGGGTGTATGAGCTTGGGCTAAAGCCGTTTTCGGTGTTAACCTTTTCAGCGCAATTCAGCGACTATTCACAGCCTCCATTGTTCCCGTTAATGCTCGCTCCGTTCGCCTTACCTTTTTCGCTGATATTTAATGAGTTCCTGGCATCAAGAATCAGCTTCACTTGTTTTGAATTGATCGCTTTTTTTATTTTGGCCCGCTATCTTGCGCTATCCGATGAAATATCATTAAGAAATAGGGCAATGGTTCTGGCCATATTTTCAGTTTCACCATTAGGATTTATGACCGGCGCGGTGATGAGGCAAGAGGAGGCAGTCGTAGCCATTTTTGTAACGGCGGTTCTTTTGGCGGTAAAGCTTGGCTCAATCAAAGGCGCTTCACTATTGACGTTTCTTGGAATGCTGGCGGGCAAAATATTATTCGGCATAGTCTTTTTCCCTCTGCTCTTAATCGCCAAGAATAAAAGCACCATATTTTACTGGGGAATATTGCCAGCTATTTTAGTTCATGCAGGATACGCCTTGGCTGGATACGCTTTGACAGGAGTTATCCCTTTCATAGACTTTGCTCCTTCGGATACTCAATTTTGCGCCTCGCCATTTACGCTAATTCTTTATTTTCATACTTTCTCGGGCCAATTTGTGAAATGGTTATCTTTGAGTGTGACCGGGATAGTATTAGTGTTTTTGTGGAAGCGTTTCTCCATGTTATCGCAACTTGAATTCCCATCGGTTATGATAATCACATTCTGCATACTTTTCCTTTGTTTTTATCATGTCAATACAGAATACCATATTTTTGTGCTCCCCTTGCTTGCTTTGATTCCATACGCCACAAGGTTAGATATTAGAAAATCATCGATCAATATTTTGCACGCGTTTCTCGCCATCGGCACTTGGGGATATGGTATTATTTATGGAGTTCGTGCCTTTGCTGAGGAAAAATCAGGATATTCTCGCTCAAAGGAGATTGCATTAAATCTTTATGAGAAAGTTCTCGGATTCATTCCTATCAAGTTCTCTGAAATTTCTCTATTGGTGTTGACTTTGGTTTCGATATTTCTTATTCTTATCTTTATTTATTATTCGCAGTTGGCTTATAATAACAAAGTCGTATCCAAATAGAGCATTCTGAGAACTTGATGAATATACAGACAAGAAGTATCGCGAAAATCATGATTTTCGTGAGCTTTATTTTCCTAAACGCATTTTTTTTTTCGTCTGAAGCCTTTTCGGCTGAGACCGCCCCTGTTGAGCTAAATCACTGGTCCTACGACATCGTAAATAAGTTCGCCGCCGCCGGATATATCAGAGGCTACGCGCTGAACACGCGGCCCTACAACCGCTCGGATTTCGTCTCCATGATCCTGGCCATGGATTCATCGATGGCCGCCGGCCTCTCTGTGAATGCCAAAGATAAAGTCCTTCTGGACAAGCTCAAGGCTGAATTCGAATTCGATATGAATGACCGGGGTTACTGGCCTGATGTAAGCCGCAGGCAATCCCATTTGCTTAGCTGGAGTGGCGGTGATTATCGATGGGTATTGGATCCATCGCTAAAGGCGGCGGGTTTTCAGACCTATTCCCGCACTCCCGATACCCATTGGTTCACAAATACCAGCACTTGGGGAATTGCGAGCTATGGATATTTCAGAGATGACATCGATTTTTATTTTTATGCCCGCGATACCAGGATAAGCCGTCTTGAGGAATTCAATACGCTGGACGAAATCAATCTAGATAACGAGGGAATTACGGCGGTAACTTGGGACGGCAACAGCGCATCATTTGATAGAACTTACGCGTCCCTTTCCACCCGCTTGAAATGGTTTGATGTCCGTATCGGTCGAAACAAACTTGACTGGGGGCCGTCCAATGAAGGAGGGCTTCTTCTCTCCGACTATGCGCTGCCATTTGATATGGTGATGCTTCAATATCCGGGCCGACGGGTTCGGGCTACTTTTGTCGCCGGCAGTTTGCGCACCGACCTGATCGACTCAACAATATCCTATCAGACACCGGCAAATTATAGGAAGAATTTCAAGAAAAAATATATCGCTACCCATCGCTTTGAGCTGCTTCCGTGGAAAAACCTAACCATTGGATTGTCCGAGACTGCCATTTATGGAGAACGCGGATTTGATCTCGGCTATATGATACCTGTTATGTTTTTCTGGTCGGAGCAACATTACCTCGGCGACCGTGACAACTTATTAATCAGCTTCGATGCCGCATATTATCCTCGTAATGGATATAAGTTATATGGGGCGCTTTTGCTGGATGATATTTCGCTGAACAAATTCGGAAGCGACCATTGGGGAAACAAATGGGCTATTCAGGTCGGCGCAGAGAATGTTGATCCATTGGGGATAAAGGGATTGTCCTTAACAGCAGAGTATGTCCGCATAGAGCCGTATGTTTACACCCACTTTTTCGCCGTAAATACTTATGCCAACCACGATCAATTCCTCGGTTTCCCTATGCAGCCAAATTCCGACAAGTTTATGTTCAAGGCCGACTATTGGATAAATCCATTAATCAGGTTAAAGGCAAGATTCGAGCGGATGCACCATGGCGCTAATCCACCCGGAGAAAATGTCGGCGGGGACATACTTTTGGGGCATCGCAATGAGGATCCCTTGACCAAGAAATTTCTGGCAGGTATCGGTGATAGGAGTTGGGGCGTGAACTTCGGCGGAAGCTATGAATTTTTCCCGGAGGCATTTTGCTCTTTTGAAGCCAGATTCCAGCAGGACGACTATGCCGGCCAGCTCTCGAAGCAACTTCGACTTCTGGCCTCCATATCCTATCGGTACTATTGATGTCAATGCTGAAGCAAAGCCGGATTTTAGCGCATCGATTCAAAGGGCAGGCGCTCAAGGCTTCGGCCTGGCCGCAACTAATGCGGAATGGTTTGATGTATTCGATGATGCAAATCACGGGTCGGGATTTCCATCCGTCGAAACCGTTGGTTTTGATGGTGGAGCCATCATCGCGATGCAATCTAAGTTGCCCGCTTTGCGCAACGGGCGCAGGCGAAATCAAGCGAGACCCGTCTGAAATGGATTTTGATCTCTTCAAGAAAATGATCGATGCCTATTCATCCCACATCATTTATATCCTGCTTTTCAATCAGGGGGAGCCATTCTTGAATCGCGACTTTCTTAATTTTGCCAGCTACTCTCATGACCAAGGGATTTATACTATCACCAGCACCAATGGGCATTATATACGCAACGAAGATGAGGCCGGGGAGATTATTCGAAGTGGGCTTGACGAAATTATCATTTCGCTGGATGGACTAACAGCAGATACATATTCGAAATATCGGATCGGAGGAGATTTCAATCGAGTTATTGCAGGAATACGAAATCTAGTTCAAGTGAAGGAGCGATTGAAGAGCTTTACGCCAATAATCGAACTGCAGATGCTATTAACGGCCCATACCGAAGCCCAATTACCGCAAGTGAGAGAGTTTGGGAAACGGTTGGGAGTGGACATTGTTTCGGTGAAAACCCTGCAGCTATTAGATACAGAGAGAGACTTGGGGTTTTTGCCCCGTGGGAAAGAGTTGCGGAGGTATGAAAATGAAGGAGAAAAGCTGAGAGTTTCTGGGAGCAGAAGGAATCGTTGCGGCCGTCTCTATTACTCGATGAACATTAATTCTGATGGATCTATTGTGCCCTGTTGTTTTGATAAGAAGGGCAAATACGTTTTCGGAAATATCGCCAATGGCGGGATAATCGAGGCATGGACCGGCGATAAGTTCAGAGCCTTTCGCAAGCGCATTCTGCAGAACCGGACAGCAATTAATATCTGCACAAACTGCACCGAAGGCAGTGATCATATCTATTTTGGAAAATGGTATATTTCCTAAATGAGAGCGAAAGTCTTGGATTATGCTTTGATTGTCAAGAGGATTAACTTCTGGGCGATACTCAAGGTTGCCATCGCGCTGGCAGTGCTGATGTATCTATTCCACCTGGTGGAATTCGACAGAATGACGGCGGCATTAAGGCGCGCAAATTTGATTCTAATAATTGTCGCCTTGGTTCTGGCTCCGCTAAATATATTCTGGCTGTTTATGCGATGGAAATATCTTGTAGGCTACATCAGCGGTGATCGAACGGTGCCCGACCGGGAAGTATTAGGCTCGATTATGACAGGCACCGCTTTGAGACTGACAACTCCGGGCGGCTTGGGTGAATATGCGAGGATATTATATATACTTGGTGTCCCAAGAATGAAACTTCTCGCTCTGGCGCTCATAGATAATGCCGCGGCATATTTTGTAACAGCATTGGTGGGTTGCTTGGGCCTCGCTTATGTGACTGGACGGCTTTATCTGAGTTTGATTCCGATTTTCCTGATCATACTTACAATGATTTTTGTGGGAATTCGGAAGAAAATTAATTTTCCGAAAGTTCGATTTCTCCCGAAGCGATTCAGATACGATGAATTCTGGGAGGTGATTCAGAATATCCCGGCATCAAGAGTGATTCCAGTAGTGATAATGTCATTGGCGATGTATCTTGGCTTCACTTTGCAATTCTTCTTGCTGATAAACGCCTTCCAACCGATTTCCATAGTTCATGGGATGTCAGCGACCAGCTCCATTATGCTGGTCAAATCCTCTCTGCCGATCAGTTTTGGTGATCTGGGTGTGAGAGAAATGGCGTCCATATACTTTCTGGGAAAGTTTGGTATCGACAATGCTATTGCTCTCGATGCTTCGCTGTTGCTATTTTCCTTCAATCTCTTGGTTCCAGCGATTATCGGCTCGGCATTTATAATCAAATTTAAATTAGGAACGACTGGCTCGGCCAAGCAATGAAGATTCTGGGATGTCAGATAATTAGAGCCTTCTCGCCAAATACCAATCAAGTGGCATTGACTTTCGATGATGGCCCCCACCCAAAGATGACACCCAAAATTCTGGAAATTCTCGATTACACAAAAAGCCGGGCGACTTTCTTTGTTACCGGCGAAAATCTCATTGCCAATCGGGAACTGGCGAAACTAATCCATTCGCGTGGCCATCTATTAGGAAATCATACCTTCAGCCACCCCAATGCCCTTCTTGCTGGCCGGGGAAAACTGCAGGATGAGATCTATCGTTCCAAGAGCTTGATTGAAGATATCACTGGAAAAACCAATCGGATATTCCGTCCACCTTATGGAATTATCACTCCGACTCTGCTCTCCATCTGCAGGAATCTGGAACTTTCCATAATCCTCTGGAATTCCAACAGTAAGGATTACAGAATGGAAAAGCCAGAGGTTATAGTGAAAAGGATTGAAGGAAAGATTAGGGCCGGTTCCATAGTTCTTTTTCACGAATGCCATTTCAAAAAGATTTCAATCGACTATAACGGCACCTTATCTGCATTGAAATCTGTGGTGGAAATTCTTATTATGAAGAAGCTACAGCCGGTGATATTGGATATGAAACCTGACGGATCGTTTAGATGAATATATTAGAAGCAACATTGTTGATTCTGGCCGGAATTTACGCTCTATCGATTCTTTATCTTTTTGGAAGGCTTTTCAGGATCCCAATATACAATAACGAGAAATATCATTCGATCAGTGTGATCATCGCCGCCCATAACGAAGCTGATAATCTGGCGAAATGCCTCCAGTCGCTTGAAAAACAAGATTATCCTCCGAAATTATATCAGGTGATTATTGCAGACGATTGTTCTTCCGACGGGACAGCGAAAATCATAGAGCGCTATTGTGCAAAACACGACAATTTTATTTCTATCAAGGTCCAAGACGGTGAAGCGATTGTTCCCAAGAAGACGGCGCTCTTAAAGGGGTTGGATGAAGCGACCGGCGAGATAATCGCCAGCACCGATGCCGACTGCACTCATCCTAAGGGATGGCTGACCGCCCTAAACTCGTATTTTCAACCGGAAGTCGGAATAGTGGTCGGCCACGCCGCTTATCCGAAGCCCGAGAATATCTGGCGAGGGATTGACTCCGTTGATTATTTTTCCCAGCGGGCCTTAGGGGCGGCTTATATCGAGGCTGGCTCAGCATATACTTGCACCGCGGCCAACCTTGCCTATAGAAGGAATATTTATGATTTGATGAAGGAGGAATTGAAGCAGTTGAAAGTTCGGCCTGCGGAAGATAATTTTCTCCTAAATTATATTCACCACAATACGGATTTCAAAATTGCATTGGCTACGAGTGCAGAATCGATCGTGAAAACCGGCGGCGCATCGAGCCTTCGCCACTTTCTCAACCAACGATTTCGGTGGGGAGCTTATGGCGATGGCCTCTTGAGGGTGGGAGTATTGATGTTTTTCATACCGGCGTTGCTTTTTTACGGTGCGATCTGGCTCTCAATTATTGTGTTGGCATTTGACACCAGTATAAGCAATTCGCTGATGATGGCGCTCGGAATTAAAATGGCGGTCGATTTGTTGTTCCTGTATAAATCTGCATCACTTTATAATTGTTATCATCTGCTGAAATATTTTGGGCCGGCGTGGTTTGTTAATTTAATCCTGGTGCCGCTTATAATAATCAAAAGCAATTTTTCCACATTCGAGTGGAAAGGGCGTCGATATACTCGGACGGCAGAGGTCAAAGCGTAATGCGTTATTTATCAGCCGCCAAATACCTGCGTGCCGTCAGGTCGCTTATCGCCAATAAAATCAGGGGCGAGGATGCTTATCCATTTTATGCTTCATTCAAGCTGACCAATAGGTGCCGCTTTCGATGCAAATTCTGTAATGTCTGGATGGAAACTACTCCGGAGCTTGACACAGCGGGCGTCAAGAAAGTCCTGGACAATCTTTCGAAAAGTTCAGTCATCTTGGTTAGTTTCGAGGGAGGCGAACCACTGCTCCGATCTGACATTGGGGAACTTCTGGAGTACGCTTCCAGCAAATCGTTTTATCTGCTTTTCACGACCAGTGAGCCGAGGCTCGATCATTATCCGATGGCTGATTATGCCAAGTATATCGATTTCCTGCACATCTCCGTTGATGAAGGGCACAAAAACCTTTTTATGTTCAAGCATCTTGATATGTTCAAGAAGTGGAATCGCAGTGTATGCATTCAGACCGTGGTTACCCGCGATGATCTCCCGCAGTTGGAATCAAAAGTAAAACGATGCTATGAAGCCGGAATTAAGATTGTGGTGATGCCGGCAGTACATTTGGATAAGACCGCAGATTATTTTCCTGATGCCGAAATATTTATGAACAAATGTTTATCTCTCAAGACAAAATATCCTAAAACAATCATTGCCCCCGATGGCTATTTGAAGGCATTGAATAACGGAACCGAATGCTCGGCATCATCGATTATCATCGATGTGGATGGGAGACTCTTTTATCCCTGCCG
>PFXJ01000133.1 GCA_002791595.1 candidate division Zixibacteria bacterium CG_4_9_14_3_um_filter_46_8 | reverse complement strand
CGGAATAACCGCCTCCGCCGGGGCCGCCCATTATGTTTTAAGGGGAGATATAAATCCGCTGACCGCGGTTGTCGTGGCCACATCAATTTTTGTTGGCGCCCACGTAGGGGCGACAATCGCCCCTAAAATCACGCTGACATATATAAGAGTGGGCTTCAGCGCTGTTCTGATATACACCGCAATTCGTATGTTCATTCAGGGTTAAATGATGGAAAGGGCTATTCAAAAAAAGCTTTCGCGGAGTTTCAAGTTCGTGATCGCCATCGTAATTGGAATTATGATCTTAAGCGTATTTTCCAATTATGAAAGCGTCTTATATTCCCGGAATTATTCGGGCATCCTCTCCAGCAAGCCCCCTGATAATCCAATTCTTGCCCCGGGAGCTATTGCCGTTCTTGCAATTATCCTTCTGCCATTGTCGTCAATCGCGATTATCCTGGTCTTGAAATACAAAAACGACAAACCGACCACTTATTATGCGGCAGCGTTGCTTGTGTATTCGATTATAAACGTTATATTAGCCATTAATCTCGTCTGGTAAGCGCCAAAATATTTTGAAGTTAGTGGTTGCGCTGACAGGATAGGTTAATTATTTTGGGGATTTAACCTAAGAGAGGAGTAAAGTGAATGTCTTTTCAAAAGATAGTCATCTTTGGCGCCGGAGTGATGGGGCGGGGTATCTCTCGGGTTGTGGCTGCCACCGGCACCGAGGTTGTACTGATAGATCGGACCACTGAGCTTGCTGATCGGGGCATAGAAGGCATAAGTGAGTCTATGGATAAAGAAATGGAAAGGTGGGGAATTACGCCCTCGGAGAAAAAGGCCATACTTTCACGGATTACCGCAAAGACCGATATCAAGGAAGCCGCCAAAGTTCCGATGGTAATCGAAGCCATTCCCGAGGATCTGGGCGCAAAAAAATCATTGTTCAAACAACTGGATCAGATCTGTCGTCCCAATGCCATTCTGGTAACAAATACTTCCACCCTGTCCATTACTGAACTTGCGGCAGAGACCAAGCGCCCGGATAAAGTAATCGGCATGCATTTTTTGAATCCAGTGGTCAAGGTTCCGCTGGTCGAAGTGGTTCGCGGCTTGAAGACCTCGGATCAAACCTTTGACTCCATAAAAGAATTCGCATCTGAACTGGGGAAAACCGTCATATCTGTCTCCGAATACCCGGGCTACGTGACAACTCGAATCATTGTCCCAATGCTTAATGAAGCCATGCATGTATTGATGGAACGCATCGCTACCGCCGATGATATAGATAATGCCATAAAGCTCGGATTCGGTCTGAATATTGGTCCTCTCTCTCTGGCGGATCAAATGGGACTTGATGAAGTAATGAGTTGGATGGAGAATCTGCTGAAGGAACTTTCGGACCACAAATATAATCCTTGTCCCCTTCTAAGGAAGATGGTGCGTGCCGGTCATCTCGGCGTCAAGACCGGACAGGGCTTTTTCAAATACAACGAAGATGGAAATCGTATTCGAGAGGATACTGGACAAAGTGATTCATAAAGCTATTAAATGAGGCCCCGATGAAAGTATTAGTTGTAAATGCTGGTTCGTCTTCGATAAAATACCAGCTTTTCGATATGGAAACCAATGATGTCCTGGCCAAAGGAAATTTGTCTCGAATAGGGATGTCTGAGGCGGTTTTGACCCATAAGCCTTTTGATCGCCCTGAAGTGAGGATAACCGCAGAGATATTGGACCATATAGTTGCCATCGAATATGTCATCTCGATTCTGCATTCCGCCAATCATGGCGTGATTAAATCCAAGTCTGAGATAGGCGCCATTGGTCATCGGTTTGTCCATGGCGGCGAATACTTCGAAAATTCAATTCTGATTACACCAGATGTGATGGATCAGCTCCAGAAATGCCTAGATCTGGCCCCTCTGCATAATCCTCACAATTTCCGCGCGATCAAAGCCTGCGCCAAGACGATGCCTGGTGTGCCGCAAGTGGCCGTTTTCGATACTGCCATGCATTTGAAAATGCCGCCCAAGGCCTATATCTACGGGTTGCCATATAAGTTGTATAAAAAATACGGAATACGACGTTATGGTTTTCATGGCTGCTCGCATTATTATGTTTCTAAACGCGCCGCGGCTCTACTCGGCAAACCCCGTGAGGATCTCAGAATAATCACAGCTCATCTGGGGAATGGAGCCTCGATAGCGGCCATAAATCATGGCATCTCAGTTGATACTTCGATGGGTTTTACGCCTCTCGAGGGCTTGTTAATGGGCACCCGCTGCGGCGATCTCGATCCCGCCATAATCCTCTATATCATGGTTCGGGAAGAATTAAGTTTGCATGAAGCCAGCACCCTGTTGAATAAGCATTCCGGAATTCTTGGCATCTCTGGCATCTCCTCCGATATGAAAGATCTGTTGGAGGAAACTGCCAGCGGCAGCAAAAAAGCTGCCCTGGCGATTGAGGTTTATTGCTATCGATTAATGAAATATATCGCCGCTTATGCAGGTGTGATGTCAGGCTGTGACGCGCTGGTTTTTACCGGCGGGATAGGCGAAAATGCTCCCTTGATCCGCTCCAAATCGATTGAAAATCTGCGATTTATGGGCTTCGAAATTGACGATGAGAGAAATAGGAATTCCGTGAGGGTAGAATCCGTTATCTCCCCTGATGATTCCAAGGTAAAAATCCTGGTCATTCCTACTAACGAAGAATTGGTAATTGCTACCGATACTTATGAAATCGTTTCCAGGATCAAAAGTCCGGAGTCCCCTGTGGATTTAACAGCAAAAAAATGACAAAAAATATCCTGCCAAATTTAGTAAATATTATTATATTGCTGGCGTATTCAGAAGTTGCCCCCCGCGTGGGGGTGTGGATTGAAACAGGATGCGATAGTGATCCAAGAAGGCTCGAATAATGGCTGGGCTTGTTTTGTGAATACATCGGTCCCGAAGCGGCGGCCCTCCGTGAAGAGGTCGTAGGTTTTTATCGCCATACTTTGCGGAAGTAATCGGCAAGGAGAAATCCATCGATTGATATCGAATGATTGAATTTTTGGGAGATACTATGGTTAAGGTTTTAGAACATTATCATCTCGGAGAAAACAACTACAAAATTATCTTTGATGTCCCGAAACTTGTTAAGAAGTCGGAACCCGGCCAGTTCGTGGTGTTGCGTGTCTCCGAGAACGGTGAACGAATCCCGATGTCTATCGGAGATATGGATGCTAAGACTGGCGCTCTCACGGTCGTTTACCAAATTCTGGGAAAGACTACCGCGCTACTGGCAACTGTCAAACCCGGGGAGCACATAATGGACTGTGTAGGGCCGATGGGAAATCCGAGCCACGTCGATAAAAAGGGGAAATATATGGTCATCGGCGGCGGCATCGGCATAGCCCCCATTCACCCCGTGGCCAAGAAGGCTCGGGAAAATGGCAACGAAGTTTTTGGTATCATTGGGTCCCGCACTCAAAACCTCTTATTTTTTGAAGAGGAAATGCGCCGGGCTTGCGACCACCTTTATGTCTGCACTGATGACGGCTCTTATGGAGAGAAGGGATTTGTCACGACGGTCTTGCAGAGATTAATAAATGAGGGCCAAAAGCCTGATTTCATACTTGCCATCGGTCCGGTCCCAATGATGAAGGCGGTCTGCAATACATCCAGACCGTATGCGATTCCCACTTGGGTATCGGTCAACCCAATTATGATCGATGCCACCGGTATGTGCGGCGCTTGCCGGGTTTCGGTCGGCGGCGTGACCAAATTCGGTTGCGTCGATGGGCCCGACTTCGATGGCCATCTTGTCGATTTTGACCAGTTGACCAGCCGTCTGAAGATGTATTTCCCCCAGGAAAGGCAATCGATGGAAAAATTTGAACGTGAACATCAACCCTGTTATATTGGTCTTAAAGAGTCACCAAAGCAGACCGCATAATTCAAATAATAATTATGGATAGTTTCAAGGAGTATATAAATTGGCCGACCTAACCAAAGCTGAGAGAATGAAATTGCCCCGGCAGGCTATGCCCGAACAGGATCCGATGATCCGGAAGAGTAATTTTCAGGAAGTGCCGCATGGTTTTACACCGGAGCTGGCCATGGCCGAAGCCCTGCGGTGCATTGAATGCAAAATACCCCATTGCATAGGCGGTTGTCCTGTGGAAGTGGATATACCCGCATTCATCAACTTGGTAACTCAGGGAAAATTCGCTGAGGCTTCACGAAAAATAAAAGAGACAAACTCGCTGCCGGCGGTATGCGGACGAGTATGTCCTCAAGAGGAACAATGCGAAGGCGTATGCATCCTTGCTAAAAAATTTCAGCCGGTGGCGATTGGTCACCTGGAAAGATTCGTCGCTGATTATGAGCGTGAAAATAATCTCGTAGAGCTTCCCCAAATTGCACAACCCACCGGTAAAAGAGTGGCGGTTGTCGGCTCGGGACCTGCAGGTCTGACGGCAGCGGGTGACCTCATCAAATTAGGGCATTCTGTTACTATTTTTGAAGCCCTTCATAAAGCAGGCGGAGTATTAGTTTACGGGATTCCCGAATTTCGTCTTCCCAAGTCCATAGTGCAGTCTGAAGTCGATTATCTTATGCGACTGGGTGTCGAAGTGAAAACCAGCCATATCATTGGAAAACTGGATACAGTCGATGAGTTATTTGCCGAAGGTTATGACGCCATATTTATTGGCACCGGTGCCGGCCTTCCTAATTTTATGAGAATCCCGGGTGAAAATCTTAATGGCATCTATTCTGCCAACGAATATCTGACACGTTCGAATCTGATGAAGGCTTATGATTTCCCTAATGCCGATACGCCTATTGCCAAAGGGAAGAATGTGGTGGTTCTTGGAGGCGGGAATACCGCTATGGATTCTGTGAGAACCGCCCTGCGTCTGGGAGCAGATAATGCCTATATCGTTTATCGTCGATCGCAGGTGGAGATGCCGGCACGGGCGGCGGAGATTCACCATGCGCAACAGGAAGGCATTCAATTCCTGATGCTCACCAGCCCGGTGAAATTCATGGGCAATGGAAGCGGATGCGTGGAAAAGATGGAATGCATCGGGATGGAGTTGGGGGAGACTGATGATTCGGGAAGATGCCGACCGGTACCGATTGAAGGGAGCAATTTTGAGATTGAAGTCGATACGGTAGTGATTGCTATTGGCAACAGCTCGAATCCGTTAATCCCTCGGACAACACCGGGCCTGAATGCGAATAAATGGGGGAATATCATAGTTGATCCTGAAACCAATGGAACTTCACGGCCGGGTGTCTATGCCGGAGGTGATATAGTTACTGGTGGCGCCACAGTCATTCTTGCCGCCGGTGCGGGGAAAGTCGCGGCTCGCGCGATCCACAATTACATCAGCAACAAAAACTAATTGTTTCTGGGTAGTCAGGAAACTCATTCCTGACTACCTATCCTGATGCTATTTTTCATTCAAGTTTACGAAATTTTAACTGTCTCTTGGTTTGATAATACTGTTATGAAATTTTCTTGGAAGGAAGTATTCCAACCCAATTCTTCAAATTATGCACAATATCCTTGACATAACTAATTGATATGTGCTACGTTATTTGGCGAAGGATATTTAGCAATGTGAGTTTGGCATTTGTAGAATAATGTGAGTTAGTATGGTGGTCTGAAAATGAGAGTCACGCGGGGGATGTGATGATTTCTCTTGATAAGGCGATACAATTAATTCTGAATGATTCGACATCATTGGAATTAGACGAGATATCGGTCCGGAATGCTTACGGAAGGGTTCTGGGCAAGGATATTGTTGCCGAAAGCGATATTCCCAAGTTCAATATTTCTGCAATTGACGGTTACGCGATAGCATCATCGGACACGGAGAATACTGTTCTCAATAAACCATCGAATTTTTTAGTCAGGGGCGAGTCCCAACCCGGAAAGCTTTTCGAGGGAGCAATCAGAAAGGGTGATGCTATTAAAGTCCATTCCGGCGTCAGGTTGCCAAATCGCTTTGATGCCGTGGTGAAATTCGAGGATGCCGCCCGGACAGAGGCCCAAAAACTGAACGTTTACGTCAAAGCTCGTCCTTGGCAAAATGTCATCCGGGCTGGTCGTGAAATTTCTGCTGGAGAAGACCTGATGCCCGCGGGTCGGGTCTTAAATGCCGCGGATATGGCCAGATTGATTGAAGTCGGCTTGGAAGAAATCGAGGTCTATAAAAGACCGATAGTGGGTCTGATCTCGGTGGGTCACGAATTCCTATCCAGCGAAGAAGATGATAGGAACCCAGGTTTTTCAAGGATCCAATACATAAGATCCTTGATTACTGAAAATGGAGCAGAATTCATTGATCTTGGCGTCTGTTCCGATTCAATTGAGGACCTTGAGGGTAAGCTTAGCCAGAATGATGACTGGAATGACTTGATCATAATGGCTAATCAATCCATCGATCATTATAATTTCCTCAAGAATGCTTTCAGGGAAATCAAGATAGACTTGAAATTCTGGAGGGTTGCCTTAAAACCCGGCAAATCAGTCCTCTATGGCACATTGAATAAGAAGCAGATATTTGGTATTTCGGGTAATCTGTGGGCAGTCACTGTTGTTTTCAACCAGCTGATAAAACCGATGCTGATGCAACAGTCGGGATTGAAAGACACTAAGAAGTTGGAAGTTTATGCCCGCCTAACTAAGGAATTGCACATTAATCCTACATTAACTCAGGTTTTTAAGGCCATCGTTAGAATAGAATCCAATGGTTTCACTGCCACTCCTCTTATTGACCCCTACTTCGGTGAACTCACCGCACTATCCATGTCTAATGGATTTATAATAATCTCCCCAAATGCTACGGCAATCCGGGCGGGAGATAAAGTGCGGGTGGAAGTGTTCGGTTCTTTGGCGGCTTCGAAATCCGAAAAGAGGGATAATGATGAATGAGCGACCCTTCCTTTCCGCTTAGCGATGAATGGTCCGTCTTACTCTCTTTACGATAAATCTTCCTTCTCTCCACGGTGAGTGCCGGCCAGCGCGCAGCCGAGCGCTCCGATGGTCTGCGGATCGTCAGGAACAATCGCTCTCCGGCAGATCGCTGTTTCCAGAAGACTCCTAATGCATGGGTTGAGGGCCACTCCTCCGGCGAAAACGACATCATCGGCAATGCCAACTCTATGCAACATCGATTTGGCCCTATTGACGATGGCTTGATGAATTCCCAAAGCGACATTCCTCCTGGGTGCGCCGCGCGCCAGTAGCGAAATAACTTCCGATTCGGCAAAGACGGTGCACATGCTGTTTATTTTTTCATTTTGTTCGGCGGAAAGAGCCATCTCACCGAAATCAGAAAGCCGAGTTCCAAGAGCCATCGCCATTATTTCCAGAAACCTTCCCGTGCCCGCCGAGCATTTATCATTCATTTCGAATTTGCGCACTTTTCCGTTTGAGTGAAGAGAAAT
Source organism: candidate division Zixibacteria bacterium CG_4_9_14_3_um_filter_46_8 (assembly GCA_002791595.1). Classification (GTDB taxonomy): domain Bacteria; phylum Zixibacteria; class MSB-5A5; order UM-FILTER-46-8; family UM-FILTER-46-8; genus UM-FILTER-46-8. The sequence goes on along the minus strand of PFXJ01000133.1, from coordinate 3,046 downwards.
AACCTTGACATCCTGGCCGCCGATGTCAAGTATAGTCCTGCAGGACGGGATAAGAAATATCGATCCTTTGGCAAATGCAGTAATCTCGCTGATCACTTCACCCTGGAAATTTTCTCGAAAGAGATGACGTCCATAGCCGGTCGCCGTAATCGAATCATAAGAGATATCAAGGAGAATTTCAGCGCAAACTTTCAACGTGTCGAAGGAATTCTCCAGCTTTCGCGTGAGAGTTACTTCACCATCTTCAATCAATGCCAATTTGATGGTTCGAGAGCCTATGTCTATGCCAGCGGACTTCATATTTATGCAGATAGACTTTCGATAAAAGCTTCCACTCGGGTCCGCAGTTGCCCAATATCCTCCTGACTGTAATCAGTCTCAATCCGCAATACCGGAATTCCTTCCTTTTCCAAAACCGATTCCACAACGCCGCTCTCGATCTGATATGGTTGGCAGAATTGAAGACTATAATGGATAACACCATCGGCTTTATATTTCTCCGCCATTTCTTTGATATGTTCTAATCGGGAGCGGTTCGGAGTAAATACGGCACAATCTATCTGGAAATACCTATCAACGATATTATCGAGTAAGGAATCCACCGTGCTACCGGTTTCGCTGGTTAAGCCTCGGGCGCCTCGTTCGCCGATGCAGGATTCCTCACCCACAATTACTGCGCCTGCATTCTCAATGATTGAGGGCAATTTCCAGTTAGGTACTGCCATCGGGCAACCCGACATTAGAATCCTCTTTGTTCCCTTTGGAAATACCCCGCTTCGTTGCGCAACTCGAATCTGAAGTTCCTCGCAGATTTTGTTCACTGATTGAGTAAACCGAATCGGATCGTCATAGAAAAATACCTGGTTGACGAGTAGGGCATCCAAACCGGAAATCGGGGCAGGATCAGCGTCGCGCAATCTCGATAGATCATGCACCGCCTGCCTTTTGCGATTGACGATCTGTATGCCATGAATCAGGCTCTCCCGACTAATCGATTTTCCCGATAGCTCCTCCAGAGCATGCATAAAATTTCGATATTCTGTTTTAAGAAGCGCTCGGCCTGCATCACTTTTCGTCTGCGGAAGATCTATGACATAAAAGCGGCGCATAATTTCGCCCAGGATTTCGTAGGCTTTCTTCTTGCCATCACAAGTGTTCTCGCCAACAACCATATCACAGGCTTCTACATAGGGACAGACACGGCTCAGTTTGAATCCGAATGCGGATTTTATCAAAGCGCAAGTATTTCGGGGGAGCAGTTTCTCCACTTCCTCCGCGCCAAAATCAGCTCCTGCACATAAGCCAACCGAGACTCCATCCACGGCAAGAATCAGTTCTTCGGGGACAAATACGCAATAAGACCCAATCACCTTTCTGCCCTCTGCTTTCGCATCGAGAAGCTCCTTAACCCGTAAACCATGCACTTCAGACATCACAAAATCAAAATACTTCATCGTTTCAGGACGATCCTGTTGAGATAAATATATATCCTGATAAACATGACCCAATGTATCCAATAATGCGTCATGTGTATTGAGGTCAAGGCCGAGGTTTGACCACATCTGGCGATAATTCTCTGCCATAAAATATTCCTTTCTTTAAGATTGGCACGGGGAATCCAGCATTGCGACCGCAACAGTCGATCCTGACGGACGCCAACTTTATTCAGTTGTAAGGTTATTATTAGAATTGAGAAGCCATTTACACGGCGCCTAACTTAGGCAACGCGATACCGGCACGGGCAGACAATTATAAGGACTTCACGTAAAGGGACGGGTGGTAAGATATAAATTAAAAGATTTGATAGTGGTTATCAATTTGATAATCTGCTCAAGTATCTCATAACACTAAACCAAGATAATGCATATCATCTAAAACGCCAATAGTATTTTTGCCTAACGAGCGAGCCCAGGGTATTCAATCAGTCTCCGCCAATTGATGGTATTGCCAGACACCCCATGTTACTAAGATGAAGAAATTCAGGTAAGCACTTGGCCGATGAATATTTATTGATTTAGGGGCGGGATATCCTTAATATGACAGTTCTGATATATTCAAAGTATTCCGAGAGTCCTTATGTATCGAATTGAAAGCAAAATTGATACCTCGTCTTCCGAGTTCAAACAGAATCGACAATCGCTCAAGAACCAGGTTTCCATATTAGAAGAAAAGCTATCTGTGATTAAGCTTGGTGGACCGGAGCAGTCCAGGGTCCGCCATACTAAACGGGGAAAGATGTTGGTCCGCGAGAGGTTAGAAAAGCTCTTCGACAAGAATACGCCTTTCTTGGAACTGTCGCCGCTTGCGGCTTATGAGATGTATGACAATGAAGCCCCTTCGGCAGGCATGGTTACCGGTGTGGGAGTGGTGCAAGGGCGGGAAGTGCTGGTCGTGGCCAATGATGCCACAGTAAAAGGCGGCACTTATTTCCCTATGACCATAAAAAAACATATTCGGGCCCAGGAAGTTGCGATGGAAAATCGCCTGCCCTGTATTTATCTTGTTGATTCCGGCGGGATTTTTCTGCCGCATCAATCCGGCACTTTTCCCGACAAAGAGCATTTCGGCAGAATTTTCTATAATCAAGCGCGATTATCTGCAAAGGGAATCCCGCAAATCGCGGTAGTGATGGGCTCTTGCACGGCAGGCGGCGCCTATGTTCCAGCTATGAGCGATGAGACTGTGATCGTGCGGAAACAGGGCACAATTTTTATTGGCGGTCCTCCGCTGGTTAAGGCGGCGACGGGAGAGGTTGTTTCGGATGAAGACCTCGGTGGCGCCGATGTCCACTGTCGTATCTCCGGCGTAGCCGACCATTATGCGCTTAATGATGAAGACGCCATCAAGATTACACGCAACATTGTCGAGAACGTGGTGCGAGAGAAGAAATTCGAGCTCGATCGCGATAAAACCGAAACGCCGCATTACGATCCACAGGAAATTTACGGTGTCATTCCTTCCGATATTCGAAAACCTTATGATATCAGAGAAGTAATCGCCCGCATCGTTGATGGCTCTCGTTTCCAGGAATTCAAGGAATTATATG
>PFXJ01000085.1:599-10769 GCA_002791595.1 candidate division Zixibacteria bacterium CG_4_9_14_3_um_filter_46_8 | reverse complement strand
TGCCCGATATCTTCGGGTACCATATCGACAGCGCTTACATATTGAAGCAGGTCAATGGGTGAAAGTCCTTGGTTGGGTTACGGAACGCATGTCCATCTAATCAAATGAGATGTCAATACCATGGGACGAGCCCTCGGCTACCAGAAAGCAGGGGCAAGCTATTTGAAATGATCTTTATACTCGCCGTATCTGCCAAGTGATTTGGAGAATCCGCCACGGTATTCCCTCGACTTAGTCATATAAGCGATCGGCTTCAATTTCTCCATTATATATTTTCCACCTCCATCAACAACAGACTCATCAATATAAGTTGCCGTGATTTCGGCGACAAAAAGGTCGTGGGAACCGAGTTCCAAAATATGGCGAACCTCGCATTCCAAACTGACCGGGCATTCGGCAATCAATAGCGCTCCTGATTTTGAACCACTTACCGGAGTCAAATGACATTCGCTGAATTTATCAATATCTCTGCCGGAGTTATTTCCGCAAAAGTCCATAATCTGAACCTGATCCTCTGTGGGAAGGTTCAAGCCAAATTTACGTGAGCTTGAAATTATGAAATGAGAAAACCTGCTTTTGCGAACTCCGATACAGAGCATTGGCGGAGTTGAGCAACAAATCCCTGTCCAGGAAATGGTGATGATGCTTCGCCTACCAGCAACATCCTCACAACTTACCAACGCTGTCGGAAGAGGATAAAGGACTGTTTGAGGGCCGATATCGGTTTTAGCCATTTAGCAATGCTCGGTAATAGGCGACCATTTCACAACCAGATCGCGGGCCGCTTTACCTTCATCCATTCTTCCCACCGGAGTATTGTGGGGTGCGGTCTTGATTATATCGGGTTTTTCCTCAACTTCCCTGGCAATCTGAATCATCGCTTCGATAAAGCGATCAAGCTCAGCTTTTGATTCGGATTCTGTCGGCTCAATCATCATCGCTTCGCTGACAATCAAGGGAAAATAAACTGTAGGAGGATGAAATCCAAAATCCATCAGGCGCTTGGCGATATCCGTCGTACGGACTCCGGCTTTCTTCTGACGTTCACCGGAGAGGACAAATTCATGCATGCAGGTTCGATCATAAGGCAGGTCATAGAATGCCTTCAAATTTGCCATCAAGTAATTGGCATTAATAACTGCATTTTCCGAGACAGAGCGCAAGCCATCAAGTCCCAATTGGCGGATATAAGTGTAGCCCCTCACCAGATTGGCAAAATTGCCATAAAAACTATGCACCTTGCCGATGGAATCCGGCCGATCATAATCGAGGCCATATTTATCGCCATTCTTAACGACTATGGGGGATGGCATAAATGGCGATAAATGCTTTTTGAGGCCGAGCGCTCCCGCTCCGGGGCCGCCTCCGCCGTGTGGCGTCGAGAACGTCTTGTGCAAGTTAAAATGCACGATATCAAACCCCATCTCTGCCGGTTTAACTCGGCCGAGAAGGGCATTGAGATTGGCACCATCCATATAGAATTGCGCGCCAACAGAATGGACTATATCTGCAATTTCAAGAATATTTTTATCGAATAATCCCAGGGTATTTGGATTAGTGAGCATAAATGCGGCCACGTTTTCATTCATCGCCGCTTTTAGAGTGGACACATCGACCAATCCATCCTGACCAGATTTGATTTGAACCGATTTATAACCGGCCATAGTTACCGATGCCGGATTGGTGCCATGAGCTGAATCGGGAAAGACCACCGTCTGACGGGGATTGCCTATTTTAGTATGATAGGCGCGTATCATCAAAAGCGAGGTGAATTCGCCATGCGCGCCGGCGACCGGTTGCAAGGTTACATCATCCATGCCCGATATTTCGCCCAACAATTCGGCAAGGTTATAGAGCAATTCCAATGCGCCCTGAACAGTAGATTCCGGCTGAAATGGATGGATATCCGTAAATCCCGGCAACATTGCCGCACGATCATTCACCTTGGGATTATATTTCATCGTGCAGGAACCAAGAGGATATAGGCCCTTGTCAATATGATGGTTCTTGATTGATAATCCAATATAATGCCGGACCACCTCATTCTCGCTGACCTCCGGAAGTATCGGTTTCTTCTTCCGCAAATATTTCTCTGGAATGAAATGCGATGCCTCCTTCTGGATTTCAGGCAAATCCAAGCCCGAAAGCCCTGGGGTAGATCTATCAAAAATAGTAATACTCTTACTCAAAGCTAAGTAATCTCCTTTAGTTTTGCAATTTCCTTCTTGGCCCATTCAACATCTTCGCTGTCCGGGAATTTCTCGATAAATGCTTCAAACAGCTCAATTGACTTCTCTCTGTAAGTTGCCGCCAATTCCTTGTCCCCGCTTTCCAGCAATTGACCGGACCATCGGGAATAGTAATATGGGACATATTGATGAGCTTCTGCAAATAAATCCGAATTAGGGAATTGGTCGATTATTTTCTGTTCGCAATCGATCGCGCCCTGGACATCCTTATCCCGGAACAACAGCCACGCATAACTATGAAGCGCCTTGTCCGTGAACCCACTCTCATTTTGTGGATCCCTTTCAATGACCGCCATATAGTATTTCTTCGCCTCGGCGGGATTGGAGCGGCCATCGCACTTCTCGGCCAGCGCAAATTGCAATCCGACGCTATCGGGAGATTGTTCCGCCCGCTGGAGATAATCTGCCAAGGTTTCCTTTCCTTCAAGATACATCTGAACCGAATTGAGAAACTCAGCGGGAGGTTCATAACCGACAATGCGATCGATCTCCTGACCCTTTCGGTCTAATAACACAATTGTGGGATAACCGCTTATTCCGAACTTCTTGCTATTAAGAGTATCTTCCAAACCATTAACTTTGACAAAGATCATTTTGCGATTGAGTTGAATCACGTCGAAATTTGTGAATGTAGATTCATCCAGAACCTTGCACCACTTTCACCCTTCCTTCCAAAAATCGACCAGAGTTAGTTTGCCGCTGTCCATTGCGAATGAAAGGTCCGATTGCCAAGCAATGGACTTCAGCTCCGGCTGGGCACAGTAAAATGATGTTGAAGCCAACGCCAATATGAGCGCCATGAATATTTTATTCATCGTTATCTCCTTAGTCATCTCCCATTATTTGTCTTTTTATCTCCATTGCATCTTCATACAAATTTTCCGGAACCCAGATTTTATACATCGAATGCACATCGGGCATAATAGCCGTAAAATGGCCATAGATACCGGCGCTTCTTTTCATCAGGCAAGGAATACCTTCACTATCCAGAGTGGCTTTCAATAATTCGGCATAGATACTATCAGGAGTCGTATAAAGAAGCCTCAGATCGCCCTTGGCTTGTCTATAGGCCTTCTTCTCCGGCAGAGGATTGTCGTCAGTGGGAGAATCGACCAGCTTTTCATTGCAATCCGGACAGAGAGTCTTTCCGACACGATATTCATAACCGCAATTGGGGCAAATGGGCATAAATTATAATCCACTCAGCACCTGGACCAATTTATCGATCTGCGTCTTGCCGGTCATTTCAGTAAAAGCCAACATCAGACAGTTATCGAGGCCAATATCGAAGACGGATAGATCCACACCGGGTAAAATTCCTTTCAAGAGCGCTTTCTCAATTAACTTCGATGGCTTAACCGAAGTTTCCACCACGAATTCTCTGAAAAATGGCGAATCGAACTTTGAAGAGAATCCTTTTATATTGACTGCTTTATCATAAGCGTAATGGCTATTTTCCAGCGCCAATTCACCTAGATGTTTCAAACCACCCGGTCCAAGCAAGGATAAGTAGATAGTCGCGGCCAGCGCGCAGAGCGCCTGATTAGTGCAAATATTAGAGGTCGCCTTATTCCGACGAATATGTTGCTCGCGGGTCTGAAGAGTTAGGCAGAATCCTTCATTGCCCCGGCTATCAATGGTTTTGCCAACCAGACGTCCCGGAAGCCTTCTCACTAGATTCTTGTTGACCGCCATCATTCCCAATAGTGGCCCCCCAAAGGCCTGGGGAATTCCAAATGGTTGGCCTTCCGCCACCGCTATGTCAGCCCCGTATTCCCCGGGCGATTTTAATACTCCGAGGGTAATGGGATCCACAACCATCACCGCCAGGGCGCCTGCTTTGTGTGCTGATTCGATGATGGGTTCCACATCTTCAAGAAGACCGAGAAAATTCGGCTGTTGGATAAGAACGGCGGCAGTCTTATCATCTATCATCTTCATGGCAGATTCAATATCAATCAACCCATCAGATGCTGGCAGAGTGTCAACTGCGATGGGTAAGCCCGACAAATAGGTCGAAGTTACTGCGGCATAATTCGGATGCAACGTCCGTGGCACGAGAATCTTATTTCTACCAGTATGCGCGGAGGCAATAAGAGCGGCTTCCGCGCAGGCCGTAGCTCCATCATACATCGAAGCATTGGAAACTTCCATCCCCAAAATCTCAGACACCATCGTCTGATATTCAAATATCGATTGCAGAGTCCCCTGAGCGACTTCCGCTTGATAAGGAGTATAAGCAGTGTAGAATTCACTTCGAAACAATAGGGCATTCACCGCCGCTGGCATATAATGGTTGTAAACTCCTGCCCCGATGAAGGAGATTATCTCAGATGTGCAGATATTCTTAGAACTCAGTTCGTTTAAGAGGACGCTTACCTCAAGTTCCGACAGGGGCGGCGGCATTTTGAATTCCGTGTTATCCCATAACTTTCTTGGCACTGCCCTCTCAAATAGTTCGTCAAAATTCTGGACACCCGCCGCTTTAAGCATCTCATGGCGCTGGGCGTCGGTATTAGGTATATAACTCATAAACTACCCTTTGATCAGCGGAAGATACTCGTTATATGAGAGCAGGGACTTCAGCTCGCTCTTATCGGCTATCTTGATTTTTATGAACCAACCTTGACCATAAGGATCGGAGTTCACTATGGCCGGCGAAGATTCAATCAGAGCATTAATCTCGATCACTTCACCAGAGACAGGGGCGAAAAGATCCGCCACGGTCTTGACCGCCTCAATGGTCCCAAATGGTTGCATCTGATTGATTTTGGTCCCCACGCCGGGCAATTCCACAAAAACCACATCGCCGAGTTCTCCCTGGGCATAATCGGTGATACCCATTGTAGCAATCTCTCCCTCAACCCTGATCCACTCATGTTCTTTAGTATATTTCAACTGCTCTACAGACACAAAACCTCCAATTCAATCGCTAAGGTGCAAAGTATTCCTAATCAAATTAATTTCAAAGCTATGTTTCAGCATCGTTAAGAACTTCAAGAAAGGAGGTTCCGAAACCACCCTTTATGAAGTTTTCATTTTCTACGATCATCTTGTGAAAAGACAAAGTGGTCTTAATACCGGTAATCTCAAATTCGGCGAGGCAGGTCTTCAGTTTTGCGATGGCTTCAGTCCTGTCCTTTCCCCATACGATCAGTTTGGCAATCATTGAATCATAAAATGGCGGGATTCTATAGCCGGTGTAAACATGAGTATCAACTCTCACTCCCGGTCCGCCGGGTAGATGAAGAAATTCGATATCGCCGGGACAAGGTGAGAAACCATTATCAGGGTCCTCGGCATTGATGCGGCACTCTATCGCATGCCCAACGATCCTCACATCTTTTTGAGTAATTGACAACTTTTCTCCGGAGGCTATTTTCAATTGCTCCTTTATCAAATCTATACCCGTCACTTGTTCGGTAACCGGGTGCTCGACCTGAATTCGAGTATTCATCTCCATAAAGTAAAATTGGCCTTTTTCATACAAAAACTCAACCGTTCCGGCATTTATATATCCTGCGGCACGTGCCGCCGCCACGGCCGCCTCCCCTATCTTCCGGCGAATTTCCCCTGAAATTCCGACCCCGGGAGATTCTTCCAGCAGTTTTTGATGGCGGCGCTGCATACTGCAGTCGCGTTCGCCCAGATAAATGCAATTCCCATCCTGGTCCGCCAAAACCTGAACCTCGATGTGCCGTGGATTATTGATTAATTTTTCAATATACAAATCCTGATTGCCAAATGCGGCCAGCGCCTCGCCGCGTGCGTTCTCGTAAAATCTCGGCAATTCATCCGGACGTCGAACCAATCTCATCCCCTTCCCCCCTCCTCCGGCGGCGGCCTTTAGCATTACCGGATATTTTATCTCATCGCAGATCCTTTTAGCCTCCTCCAGTGAATCAACCACTCCTTCCGAGCCTGGAATCACCGGCGCACCCGCCGCCTTAGCAGTTCTTTTGGCTTCAGATTTCTCCCCCATCTTGGCGATAACCCTTCCGGGCGGGCCGATAAACTTAATGCCGCAATCTTCGCAGATATCCGCAAATGTCGCATTCTCCGCCAAGAAGCCATAGCCTGGATGAATCGCTTCCGAGTTAGTGAGCTCTGCCGCCGCTATGATTGTCCGGGCGTCAAGATAACTCTGGGAGGCTGGCGCAGGGCCGATGCAGATAGCCTCATCGGCCAGTTTCTTGTGCAGGCTGTCAATATCGCCCTCGCTGTAAACCGCTACTGTCTTGACCCCTAAATCACGGCAGGCGCGTATCACCCGGAGAGCAATTTCGCCTCGATTGGCAATTAGAACTTTTTTAAACAACTGCTATTACAACCTCAGGAAGAAATACTTCTTGATGATCCACTCATCCGACCGGCTTAAATTCATTCCATCCCCGGTCTGAAGCGCCGGTTATTCCTTTAACCCTGAGTTCGAAATCATCAGGATTAGTAGTGTAATTGAGAGCCTGCTGATATGATATTATCCCCTGCCGATAGTGGTTCATTATCGACTGGTCAAATGACTGCATCCCATACTGGATATGGCCGCTTTCAATCAAATCCAAAATCCCGATGGTCTTCTCCGGGTCGAGAATAGCATCCTTGATGCTGGCTGTATTCCTCAGAATCTCGACCGCCGGAATTCTTCCAGCAATATCTGAGCGCGGTATCAACCGCTGGGATATGATGGCTCGAAGCGTCCCGCTTACCAGCAATCTCACCTGATGATGCTGATGCGGCGGGAAAAATGATATTATCCTGTTTATAGTTTCAACGGCATTTAACGTATGCAATGTGGTCAAGACCAGATGACCGGTATCAGCGGCTGTCAGAGCAATATTCATCGTATCAATGTCACGAATTTCCCCGACTAAAATCACATCGGGATCCTGCCGAAAGGCGGCGCGAAGGGCGTTCGTAAATGAATTGGTATCTCCACCAATTTCGCGCTGGCTTATTATGCTTAATTGATCCCTATAAACATATTCAATTGGGTCTTCGATAGTCAAAATGTTTTCGGCGCGCGTTGAATTTATGCGCTCAATTAATGCCGCTAATGTAGTCGATTTTCCCGAACCGGTTGTCCCGGTAACTATGATCAAGCCCCGCCGCGATTCCGCTATCTCTTTCATTACCGTTGGCAGGTTGAGTTGCTCGAAGGTCGGCACATCAGTGTTGACCGTTCTTAAGGCCAGCGAGAAAGTGCCTCTTTGACGATATATATTAATCCTGAACCTGCCCAGTTTCGACACCGACAACGCCAGGTCCAATTCGGGATTGGTCTTAAGCTTTGCCAGTTGGTCTGGCGTAAGAATCGTGCTTAAAGCCGCGTCGATGTCCTCAACTGTCGTTCGCTCAGAACCCAGCTTGGTCAGTTCTCCATTCAAACGTATTACCGGCGGCAACCCCACTCTCAAATGCAGGTCTGACCCCTTCTTTTCGACAAGTTCAACCAATATTTGCTTAAAATTCACTTGGCCACCTCGTTTTCCGCGCAAATAACCGTAATTGACACTTTAACCTGCGGGTTTTACGATATTATCGGCAAAGCAAGCTCAGGCGTTAGGATCTACTAAAAACAGCACCTGGCCATATTCAACTGGCTGGTTATTTTCCACACAGATCTTGGTAATCTTCCCGGAAATTTCAGCCTCGATCTCGTTCATCAGCTTCATCGCCTCGATGATGCACAATACCTGCCCGGGAGTAATATACTGATTTACTTCAATATAAGGCTTCGCATCCGGCGCGGGGGAACGATAAAAAGTACCTACCATCGGAGATTTAATTTCCTTCGCGCCCGAAGCTTTCTCCTCTACCGGTGCCGGCTGAGGTTCCGGAGTGGGCGCGGCAACCGGATGAACCGCCACAGGTCCTGGCAAATGAGAATTACCTCCGGGCCGGTTCTTGGCTATGCGAACCTTCCGCCACCAGCGGGAAATCTCCAATTCATCGATATCCGATTCTTCAACCAGTTTGATTAACTTCCTGAGTTCAGATTCTTTCATCTTCCGGAACTCCACCACTAAAGTTCAATTAATGATTTGGGGCTCTTATTTAATATGGTGCAACCATTGGCAGTAATAACCACATCGTCCTCAATCCTGACCCCTCCCCATCTCGGAATATAAATACCTGGCTCTACCGTTACTACCATCCCTTCCCCCAATATCCAATCCGATTTTGGCGAAAGCGTGGGAGTGTCGTGCGTCACCAGCCCAAGTCCATGACCCAGACCATGACCGAATTGCGGTCCATACCCGTGTTCGGTGATTATGTTCCTGGCGACTGCATCGGCTTCCCTGCCGTGTAAGCCAGCTTTGATTACACTCAGCGCGGCCAATTGGGCTTTCAAAACCAGATTGTATATCTCCTTTTGTTTTGCAGATGCTTTCCCCAGAACAACTGTTCTGGTCATATCGGCTGAATAGCCATTATAGGTGGCCCCCATATCGAAAGTGACAAAGTCCCCTTTCTTGAGTTTCTTTTTCGAGGCCTTGCCATGGGGCAACGCCGAGCGCCACCCTGAAGCAACTATAGTATCGAAACTAATCCCGCCGCCCTTTGTCTTAAACCGGTGCTCGATCTCGACCGCCAAATCATACTCCGTCACTCCCGGCTTCACCATCAATAGCACTTCCCGTAAGACATCATCGGTGATCTTCACCGCTTTCCGTATATGATTGATTTCCGACTTATCTTTCACTGCGCGCAGTCTGCCGAATATTCCGGTTGTGGGTATTAGCTTCTTTCCCTTCAATAGCTTTTTGACTGTCTGAAATAACTGATAGGTGAGATTCTCAGCTTCGAATCCCACCGCTTGGCCGAACATTGATGGTTTGAGTTTTCCCAATTCACTATAAAGATCCCGCTCAGCAATTATCAGCCTGAATCCACTGTTCTTGATTTCTTCCTTGGCCTGCTCAATATATCTAAAATCGGTAATAAAAACAGCCTCCCTCTTGGTAACCAACGCAATTCCATTTGAACCAGTATAACCGGTCAACCAATGCACGTTCGCCCAACCATTAGTGCCGGCCACATTAGGCCCAAAACTGCTCGGTGTGGATGTCAGAAAACTATCCACCCTTGCCTTATGCATTTCCTCTCTTAGATTCCCGATTCTGATGCTCATAAGTCTCTCCATTTTACTCAATAGCATTCTGCGGATTTTTCTTATGCGTAACTATCCTATCACCGGTCGGTATGAATGAATCAAGCAGATCCGCGACTCGAAAATTCATCTCACTGTTATCGGTCTCTTTTTCAAGAAGACGGCTATAAACCGCCAAACCCTTCCGAATATGTCCCTGCTTTATAAAAAGCTCAGCTAAGGTCTTTGTCTCAAAGGGCCAGATACGCTCCGCCTCTTTCCCTAATAATTCATTTATGGACTTAATCATTGTTTCCCTATCAATCGAGTCCTCCGTCTCCCAATCTTCCAAAGCCTCAACCTGCTGGCTTAGATCATCCCAAAAAGAGCGGGCAATTTGAGCAAACCGCATCGATTCCTTAAGGCGGGCACGATAATATTGGCTTACTCCAAATTCCCTGTCTGCCCTGCTGATTTCACCCATCAATTCCAATGCGGCTGGAAACTCCGGATTTTCAGATAGAACCTTGAGCAACTGCAGCTTTGCTTCTTTATACTTCTTCTCTGCTTGCAGACTGCGGGCATAGATGACTCTTCCCGCCAAAGTAATTCCTTGCTCCGCAAGATTATCTTCCAATAAAATTGTCGCTTCCCGGAATTTCCCTTCACTCAAAAGCCTGTCTGCTTCCCGTTCGAATGCGTATTTGTCTATCCCTGTGAACATATTCAATTCCGATCTCTATCTTTTCATCTCAGAATTATATAGTTTTTCTATATAAGTCGTATAGCAATGCTATGTCAAGGAAAAACCCTTCTACAAGTGAACAGCGA
>PFXJ01000085.1:0-590 GCA_002791595.1 candidate division Zixibacteria bacterium CG_4_9_14_3_um_filter_46_8 | reverse complement strand
GTTATTTCATAAAAGGTATCATCATCGGACATCCAACTGGATACATCCCAGCGGCATTCTCCGAAATACGTTCCGTCATTGGGTGGGTCAACTTCCATCCCAAACAGTGTAACGTCGGCGTATTCCCACATTCTGAATATAATCGGAGACCAGACCCAGTACTCGTACTCAGTCGAGTAATCAAAACTTACCCCGACTAATTCATACCGCGGCAATTCCCATTGCCATTTGACAGGGATATCTTCATCAAACTTATAGAGAATAGTAATCTCCGTTTCAAATGGTTGTGGAATGGGTGTAGTAATAGGAGTTGTGGTTGCGCTTGGGCCACAAGCGGAAAGAACGATCGTCGAGATGACGACTAGTACGGACAAAACGAACAACTTGTGAGACATTTCCATTCTCCTTTTCATAAGTGAGCAAATTGTGAAAGTGCTGAAAGTATCTGTCGCATCGACAGGCTTTCTGCCAGCATTTGCTGGTCTAACTGATCGAAACCGATCAATATAAAGAAATTATCTCATAATACGAAGTTATATTCAAGACTTTTACCGGACAAAAGCCGGACAAATGAGGCTGTTTGAGCTTGT
>PFXJ01000052.1:19576-36937 GCA_002791595.1 candidate division Zixibacteria bacterium CG_4_9_14_3_um_filter_46_8 | reverse complement strand
TCAATGATGGCGACGTGATTTGCGGAACTTCCGGCACATTCCTATTCGGTGGTAGCAATTATCGTGATACCGATTGGTTCACGATTACAACGACCGATGTCGGCGATCTCACCTGGAAAGCTGTGGCGGAATTCCCGCTCTTGATTTTCATCATTGATGATGGTTCCGGTACCTGCACGGATTACACAATTCTCGGCAGAGCTTCCGTGGCCGCCTGCGACACAGCAACTCTTACTTTCAATGTCCCTGCCGGTACTTATTATCTCTGGATCGGTCCGTCGGTATTTTCCGGCGCCGATTGCCCGCTTGATTATGTGGCATTCTGCGACTGGGTATCGGCTGGCCCTCCGCCCTGCGCTGATGTTCTTATTGGCGATATCGTTTTGCCGTATGCATATTCAGGCACCAACTGCGGCTTTGTCAACGACTGGAGCACTACCTGCCTCGGCTCCTATGATGGCGGCGAGGACATAATCTTCAGCTTCAATCTGCTGGCACAAACCGACGTCATTATCACGATGGATCCGCTCGGATCGACCTGGACCGGTATCGCCCTTGATGATGCCTGCCCACTGGATCCTGTGACCTGTATTGCAATGAGCACTGGCAGTTCGGGTATTAGGACTATTGGACCAGTGACTCTTGCCGCTGGCACCTATTACATTATGGTCGATACCTGGCCATCACCGACCTGCATTCCTGCATTCGATTTGACGATTACTACTCCCCCTCCGCCGATGCCTGGTGAAACCTGCGAAACAGCAATAGACATCCCGGCACTGCCTTATTATGACGCACAGAGTACTTGCACATTCTTTGACAACTGCGCCATTACCGGATCAAATAACAGGGACGTAATTTACAAGCTGGTTATGACCGAGCTTAAGAACCTGACCGTGTCGCTCTGCGGATCGGCTTATGACACCAAGTTAGCCGTATTTGCCGACAACTGTTGCACTGGCGCCGGAACAGAAATGTTATACAATGACGATTTCTGTGGCTTGCAGTCTGAAGTCAGCGGCAATTTCAATCCAGGCATATATTATGTCGTTGTTGACGGCTATAGCACGGCCTGCGGTGATTACACCCTGAACATTACCGAGAATCTTCCTTGCATTGTCGAGTGCCCCACGGGTGGAATCCCAGAGGGTGAGCCGGTTTGCGGTCCCGACTATGTCGATAATTATAATGGCGGATGCAATTCCACTCCTAATGTTTTCCAGACCATCAATAATCACGATGTGATTTGCGGAACTTCCGGCACATTCCTATTCGGTGGTAACAGTTATCGTGATACCGATTGGTATGAATTATCTGTTCCCGCTGATGGAAATCTAAGTTGGTCCGGAGTTGCCGAATTCCCGCTCTTAATGTTCATCATCGATTCTGGTTCCGGAGATTGCGTTGATTATTCCATATTGACCTACGCTACAGCCGGTGTTTGCGACACCCTGACTTTGAGCTATGCAGTTACGGCTGGCACTTATTGGTTATGGATTGGCCCGTCGGTATTCACCGGCGCTGACTGCCCATTGGACTATGTCGCCTGGGCAGATGGCCCCGAGAATCCGTTGCCAGATATCACTATCGGTATGACACCCGATAACCCGCCAATTGTGGTTCCCCTCGGAGGTCAATTTACTTATGTCGGAACGCTCACCAATAACACTGTTGGTGATCTTTATACCGATGTCTGGATTAAGATAACTCACCTTCCGAGCGGCAATTTCCTGAATTGGCGCCATTGGCTTGATGTGTTAGTCGTTGCTGGGATGACGCAATCCTACAACATCATTCAGATGGTTGGCACCTGGCCGCCACTGGGTGAATATACTCTTAGCGCTTCTTGCGGCGATTACCCAGGCGTGGTAATTGACGAAACTTCATTCAACTTTACGGTGGTTGCTGGAAGTGGTCCGAATGCCGATTGGGCCAGCAGAGGCTGGGGTGAGAACAATATTATCCCGACCGAATTCGCATTGAACTCCAGCTATCCTAACCCGTTCAATGCAACAACTGCGATTACCTTTGAGCTTCCGATAGCTTCCAATGTCAGCCTTGAGATTTATAACCTCATGGGACAGAAAGTGGCTACATTGGCTGAAGGCAATAAGGCTGCCGGTTACCACAGTGTAACCTGGGATGCCGCCAACTACTCCTCCGGCATTTACTTCTATAAGTTAACTGCCGGTGAGAAAGTCTTCACCAAGAGGATGACCCTCATTAAGTAATCAAGTTCCACTGATTCCAAGAACGGGCGGTTTTGGCCGCCCGTTCTTGTTTCATTAAGAATTATTATGCGGATAAGTCAATTTCGGCATTTATAAGTCCTTGACAAAAAAGGAGAATTAAGTATCTTAAGTAAATTTTCTGACATTTAGGCCTTTTCCCAATGACCTACTGCCGCTTGTCCACTATGTTGATGATGATTCGATGCAATGAGTTACGTAAGGGCGATTAGAACGATCGAACGAGAAAAATGCTTGTGAATGAAGGTGATAGATGAAGATAATCTCAATGATGACTATGCTTCTCTGGGCAATGATAATGTCGGTCGCTTTTGCTGGCGCTGGCGATACTTTGATGGCACGCACTTTCGGAGGGACTGATTATGATTTTGCATCATCCATTCAACAAACTATTGATGGCGGCTTCGCTATTTCCGGCACCACTTACTCTTTCGGAAATGGAGGGGGTGATTTTTATCTGCTAAAGATCAACCCTTTCGGCGATACGTCGTGGACGAGAACTTATGGAGGAAACAACTATGAAAAGGCGGTATCGGTGCGGCAAACCATTGATGGGGGATATTTCCTTTTCGGTGAAACCGAAAGCTTTGGGGCGGGCATGAGAGATTTCTATCTTGTCCGGATTAAACAAAATGGCGACACAATCTGGACCCGCACTTTCGGTGGCAACAATGATGAATATGCCGCATCTGCCGAAATCACGGCTGACGAAGGATGCATTCTCGCGGGTTTTACAAATTCCTACGGGGCGGGAGGATTTGATGTCTATCTCGTGAAAACGGATGCAGATGGGAATTTACTTTGGGCTCAAACTTTCGGTGGAATCCTCCATGATGAAGCGCGCTCTGTTGATCTAACCGACGGCGGCTATATAGTGGCTGGCGCTACAAAAAACTTCGGCGCCTCAGAACAGGATTACTATCTTTTGAGAATTGATAATGATGGTAATGAAATGTGGAGCCGAACCTTTGGGGGCTACGGATTTGAGTCAGCGCGGTCGGTGCGACACACTGAAGACGGAGGCCATATTATTGGCGGATATACTGACTCCTTTGGTGCTGGCTCGGCTGATATATATCTTGTTAAAACTGATTCTTCCGGAGCTGTATTATGGACGCGCGTTTATGGAGGCGCAGGCCTGGATCTGGCATTTTCTGTTCAACAGACTCTCGATAACGGTTACATAGTTGCCGGACACAGCATCATTGAAGGTTTTTATGGGGACGCTTTTCTACTTAAAACCGACAATATGGGTTATTTGATGTGGGCAGGATTCTATGGGGGCGAGGAACAAGATGTGGCTTATTCCGTGGTGCAATCAAGCGATGGCAATTATATATTTGTAGGCGACACGAACAGCTATGGTCATGGGCTGATGGATATGTTTATGGTCAAAGTAATTGATGGCCAACAGGTAATTTGCGGCGATGTCAATATGGCCCCTGATACTTATCCCCTCGCGATTCCGCCAGGCGGAGTTTTTGGCTTGACCGGCGTGATTGGCAACCCTACTTCCGCTTCCGTCAATACTGATATCTGGGTAGGAGTATGGTATATGGGAATATTCTTGCAGACTGCTTTTTTCGATAGTGTTCCGTTAAATCCCGGACAATATTTAAGCGCCCATATGACCCAGTTAGTCCCAAATTATGCCCCTGCTGGGGTATATCGGTATGTCGCCTATTGCGGGGACAGAGAGACAAGTACAATTTGCGATTCAGCCTGGTTTGATCTGAATATAGCGGGGCTCCGCATGCCCTGGGGATCAGAAAGCTGGAGCTTGCAAGGACAATGGGAGACCGCACCTGAAGTTCCTGCCGAATACAGCCTTCTATGTAACTATCCAAACCCGTTTAATGCTTCCACTGATATCAGCTTTGATTTACCATCGGCTGGCCACTTGACTCTTGTGATTTATAATATGCTTGGTCAAGAAGTGGCAACGTTGGCTGATAGCTGGATGGATGCCGGCTCGCATAAAATAGTATGGGAGGCATCTTCGGCATCAAGCGGAATTTATTTCTGTAAGATGCGCGCCGGTGATTTCGTGGCTGTCAGAAAAATGAGTTTATTGAAATAGACTATTTATTCAGTTAGGGGGCAAATTATGGTGATATCTACTCTGCGATTCTAATGGTAAATTGTAGGCAATAGGCATTTTTTAACGCGCCACTTCCGCCAACTCCTCTTCCCTCTCCTTTATTCTCGGAAGCACCTTGAGGCAGATTTCTACAATATGCGGATCGAATTGCGTTCCCGAATGCTCCCTCAACTGTTGAATCGCAATATCAATTCCCCTTCCCTTGCGGTACGGCCGGTCTGACGTAATAGCGTCGATGGTGTCAACCACGGCCAGCAGACGGCCCTCAATGGGAATATCTTCGCCTGCCAGACCATGGGGATATCCTTTGCCATCATAGCGCTCATGGTGAAATAGGATGTATGGTAATGAAGGTTTTAGGAAAGCGATATTTTCGACAATCTTGACGCCGAGCAACGGATGAGTTTTCATTGTGGCAAATTCCTCTTTGGTAAGCGGTCCGGGTTTATTTAGTATGGCGTCAGGAACGCCAATCTTTCCCAGATCATGTAGCATGCCGCCCATTTGCAATGCTCTTATTCTCGCGTCATCCCATCCCAATTCCACGGCAATGGCTTGAGCTATCTTGAAAAGTCGATGATTATGGTCCCTGGTGCATTTGTCCCGCGCCTCCACAGCATTCGCCAATGCCGATAGTGTGGAAATATAAGTATTTTCCAGATCAGAAAGAAGCATGGCTCTCTCGATGGCGGTCTCGGCCTTGGAACAGATCAAAGAAAGCGCCGCTAAATTATTCCATCTAAAGGGCTTGTTATTTATGGTACGCAAGAGATGTATCTGACCCATAAACTCATTCCTAACAGATATGGGATGGCATAAGTGTGCCTTGATCTCTCTGAGGTCGATCCATTGGGCATGATTCCCGTCGGTGGAATGATTGTTAAGCAATGGTTTCCAGGCATAGGGGTCATCTTTGTCGAAAACTTCGGGCTTGAAAAATCCATTTGGCATTCCCTGCTGATACTTAATTTCCAACTGCTTATTGAAACGGTCCATAATGAAAATTCCTCCGGCATCGCAGTGAAATTCCCTCATGGTCGTCTCTATAATCGCCTTAAATAGATCATTTAGATCCAGCTTAGATCCGATGGCTTCACTTATACGATGAAGATTGACCAATTCCTTGAGTTGAATATTTTCGCGCTGGAGTCTCTGTTTGGAAATTCCTCTATTGAAAGTCATTCGCAGGGTGTCGAGCGTAAAGGGCTTGACCAGGTAGTCATAGACGCCCTCGCGCAGCACAGCTATGGCATTTTCGAGAGTCGGTTGCCCCGTCATCAGGATGAGAACGGCATCCGGATGAAACTGCTTCGCCTTTCTAAGGACATCAACCCCACTAAGCCCTGGCATCACCAGATCAGTGATGACAGCGTCTATCTCCTGCTCTTCGATTAACTTCATCGCCGTCTTAGGGTCGGGCGTCGAAAGCACTTTGTGGCCATCAAGCTCCAGCATTTCCGCCACTAGGTTGCATATATGGATTTCATCATCCACTGCCAGCACATTGACAGGGCGATCGCCGGCATTTATGTCCAATTCGGTATTGTCCATCCAGTCCACCTAATTTGCTTATGATTTATCATGAACTATGCTCCCATTTATCAAATTAGAACCAATAATTCTCTACTCGGTGAACGATACTCCCTGCAAATCACCTGCCGCTTTGTCTGACTTTCCGCAATTCATTGCCTTATATGGAAGGGCTAAGGTCTCGGTGGTTCCCAATAGCTGTCGATCCGCATTGCGAAGCCGCTCAGACATTTTGTAAAGCAATTTTTTGACGATCGCCGGATTCTCCTGGATATACTTCTCGAACAGGTAGCTTGATATCTCCAATACTTTGGTATCAGAGATACATATGGCATCGGCGCAACGGGTGCGGTTCTCAATAATTGCCATTTCCCCAAAAATCTCACCGGCCGACAGTTCTGCGAGGAGGATCTCTTTGCCATTTTGAAAGCCTTTGATTGCGACCTTGCCTTCAGTAATCAGGAACATCGTCTCACCCGCATCGCCAATACGAAAGATGCATTCGTTTGCTCTGAAACTGCGGCCTATTTTCTTATGAAGTTCTTGAAGCATAATTGCCACCCCTTACGCATATTTATCGACAATACGAATTTCAATTCAAGCCTTACATTTTCATTGAAACAAAATGTGGATTGATTGAACAGCCATCCCTAATGCCATTTGTAAAATCATCTTCTTATATATGCCGGCAGGATGTGTGCTACTTTTGCACAACAACCTGCCATCTATATGGGCCAGCGCAATCAAAACCCCATTCCAGATCCATTGTCAATTGCAGATTTATGGGTTATTTTATCAAAGCATCCGCTTCACGGAAATAAATCGGGACCGCAGTTTTCAAATCAAGGTGTTCACCCCGTGAATGAATTTCGCCGGCAAGCCGCGCCAGTATGAGAACAGAGGGAAACCAGAGCCCTTGAGGAGCGATCGCATAATTCGACAGCATCTCTTTCTCAATGTAATTTAACCCTTGACCGGTTAGGATTGCCTCTTTCGGAACATCATCCAAAACTCTCTGCATTGTTGTAAAAACTGGCGCCGAGATTTCTTTGATAGAAGTTGATGTATTCTCATATATGGAGCACAGGAATTGGGATCGTCGGGCATTGATTATCACCGCAACAAAACGGCAGTTCGGGATCATTGCCGCCAGTGCCAAGGTGGATTTAATTCCAACAATCGGTATTGAAAATGGATGCGCCAATCCCTTGACGGCAGACAGCGACACCCGCAAACCACTGAAAGAACCGGGACCCACTACTACGCCGATCAGCTCAATATCTCGAGGGGTCAAATTGCAGTCAGCGAAGACTTTCTCAATCTGCGAGTGAACCGTGCTGGTAGCTCCCCTTTCTAACAGGATCCGATTTTGACTAAGCACTGAATCGGAATTTGCGATGCCTACTGTCGCCATTTCCATTGAAGTATCCAAAACCATTATCTTCATTTTCGAACTTCTATTTCCCTTAGGTTATCACCTATAATTGTGATTTTTACTCGAATGGTTTCAGGAGGCAGATATTTCTCGATCTTCTCGCCCCATTCAATCAACACAATATATTCGCCATTAAGAAAATCATCCAGTCCCAATTCCTCGATTTCTTTGTCATTATCGATGCGATAAAAGTCAATATGACATATATTGAATTTATTGCACGAGTAGATATTAATTAGAGTGAATGATGGGCTTGAAATCGTAATATTCGGGCAAAGGCATTCGCAAATTCCTCTGATTAAGGCTGTTTTTCCGGCGCCCAGTTCGCCGGAGAAACTGACCACTGATCCACTCTTAAGTTCGGAGGCCAATTCGTGGCCAAAACTATGAGTATCTTCTTCACCAAAAGACTTGAATTTGCGGAGCAGAGGCACAATCATCATGCCCGCTTGGGCTTTAAAATTGCTACAGGAAGAATCATTTCCTGAATCGAGATACCACCGTGTTGAAAGCTATTTTGAAAATACCGCTGATATTCATTGAACTTGGTGGGATAGATGAAATAATAGTCTTCCTTTGCCAATATGTAGGTAGTGTGACCAGTGAAATGAGGCAGGCGGTATGTGCCGGGGTCTTTCAGGAGGATTGCATGCTTTGAATCACAGTTTAAGTTGTCTCCATACTTGTAGCGGAGATTAGTTGACGTGTCGCGTCTGCCATACGCTGGGGTGCCCCTCGTGCCAAGGATAGAGCCGTGGTCAGTGGTTATGAGCACGCTGCATTGCCTTGCCGATAGTTCCCTGAGTACGGTATATAATGGAGAATGCAAAAACCAGGACTTCATCAGCGACCTGAACGCAGCCTCATCAGGAGCGATTTCCTGAAGAATTTCTGATTCTGATCTGCCATGAGCCAAGATATCTATAAAATTATAGACTACCGAGAGTAACGGAGCATTTAGATAATTGTCCAGCTTCTTGAGGAGATTCTCTCCTTCAGCCAGATCAACAATTTTAATGTACTTCGGTTCAGATCTTAACTTCAATTTGAGACGGAGTAATTGCTTTTCGAGGAATTGGCGCTCGAATTTATTTCTTGATGACTCCTCGTCTCCCCCCTGTTTCCAGGCTTCAGGCATAAGCTTCACGAAATCCTCAGGGAATAATCCTGAAAAGATGGCATTTCTCGAGAAGGGGGTAGCGGTGGGCAGGACAGAAAAATACAAATCTTTGGTGATGTTAAAATATTCAGCCAGGAGTTCCTCGATCACGAGCCATTGGTCAATCCTCATACAGTCGATAATAACAAATACAACCGGGGCAAGGTCGTCAATGAGAAGTGGTGCGAGATATTTTCTAACGATATCAACCGATAGATTTGGTCGATCATCGCTTCTCATCCATTGGGGATAATTGCGTTCTATGTACCTGGCAAACTCACTATTGCATTCTTTGTTCTGTCCATATAAGGTTTGCTTCAAACCCAGATCAGGGAAATTCTCAATTTCAAGGTCGCGCTTCGCCAAAATCAACGCCAAGTCCATCCAATCCTTCCAATTCATGGGCCCGGACAACATAATCGATAACCGATTGAAATCCTTGATGTAGCGCTGAGTCAGGTGATCGCCCATTATTTTCTTGGCCTCAAGGATTTTCTTCGTAACTGAAAGAATCTGGGAAGGATTAACTGGTTTAGTGAGATAATCATTGATTTTCTTCCCAATGGCTTCTTCCATTAGATGCTCTTCCTCTGATTTAGTTACCATCACTACCGGTAAATTGGGTTTGAGATCCTTGATTTCTTCAAGCGTAGTCAACCCATCTTTGCCCGGCATCATCTCATCCAGCAGGACAAGATCGTAATCCGACTCTCTCACCAATGCGACGGCATCAGCGCCATTGGTAGCCTGAACAACATCATATCCTTTCTCATTAAGAAATAAGATGTGTGCCTGGAGCTGGTCGATTTCATCATCGACCCATAAGATTCGTTTGTTGGTACCGTGGCTTTGCATAACGTCGAGTAAATTAAGTCGAAGGAAGAGTTATTTCAAATGCTGTTCGCTTGTAAGGGATGCTTTCAACCAACTTGATCTTGCCTCTATGATATTCCTCCACGATTCGCCTGGCCAGGGTCAACCCAAGACCCCAACCCCGTTTCTTGGTGGTGAAGCCGGGGAAAAAGATACGTTTTTGCTGACGGGCCGGTATCCCTCTGCCATTATCGGTAACAATAATTTTAATGCAATGGTCCTCTTCGCATGGTTTGGTTCTTATCATAATCAGGCCATTTTTCGGATTTATCGACTCAAGTGAGTTCTTGATCAGATTTTCAATAACCCAGGAGATGAGTTCAATGTTAACATTCACAGATGCAACCCGACCATATTCGCCTCGCAGTTCCACTCCTTTGCCATGGTTGGGGATGCGGACACTGTAATAATCGATGACTTCCTTGATCACCTGGTTAATGTCGGATGGTTTTAATTCCGGCATTGAACCAATCTGACCGAAACGGTTGGCAATTCTCTCGAGGCGTTTGACATCATTAGTCATCCTTTCTGTGATTTCAGATAGATTTAGACTCGAAATATCACCATTCGGGGCGGAAGCATGAAGGCCTTTCATCCTGATCAGTTCCAACCAACCCAATAATGATGAGAGAGGAGTTCCCAATTGGTGAGCCGTTTCTTTAGCCATCCCGACCCAAATGGATCTCTGTTCGCTGCGCTTTATATTTCTAAATACGATTATGGCGATAGCAATAAAGACGGCTACAACAATGCCCTCGATAAATGGCATCCATTGCAACTGCTGCACGACTGGCGGGTCACCATAATGAAGATAGTGAATTATTCGCTTATTTTCCTCTCCGTAAAATATGGGGATGGGTTCAGCGCCTTTGTCCATCTTTCTCAAAATTGCGGTGAGCATGTTGCGTCCCTGCAGAGTCGTGTCATCCGCGGCAACATCAACTTCCTTCCAGAATTGAGGTATGTTATTAGGGTCAGTGATAATTATGGGGAAATTGCTCTTCTGAATCACTTCCTCAAAAATCACATTTATTTCAGGGCCCGATGTGGCATCGGATGCCGCCAGTTGCCACAGCTTGGCATAGACCCCGGAGATACGAACCGCATCTCCCTGCAATTTTGAGATTATGCTTTGGGTATATATCACAAATAAGAGGACTACTGCCACCATACCTGCCACCACAAATAATTTAAACAGCAGGGAGTATCTGGTGTGAACCGGAGGATCTTTTGGAAACAAATTCATCGATAGATTACTTCAATGGATTAATATATTCCATCCCGTGCATATAATCCTTAAGGACACCGGGGACTTTGATTCTGCCGTCACGCAACTGATAATTTTCCATAATTGCGATAACAAGCCTGGGCAAGGCCAATCCTGATCCGTTCAATGTATGAGGAAATGACGGTTTGCTGTCCGGGGTTGCTTTGAATCGAATATTGGCCCGGCGGGCTTGAAAGTCTTCAAAGTTTGAACAGGAAGAGACCTCCAAGTAACTATCTACGCCGGCGCAATAAATTTCAATATCGTAAGTCATTGCGGAAGCGAAGCTCAGATCCGCAGTGCACAACATACGTACCCGATAGTGAAGTTCAAGAGCTTGTGCAATCGCTTCAGCCTGAGATAGCAAAACTTCCAGCTCATCATAAGAGCACTCGGGCCGACAGATTTTCACGAGTTCGACTTTATCAAACTGGTGGATACGAATTATGCCGCGAGTATCTTTGCCATAGGAGCCCGCCTCACGTCGGAAGCAAGGCGTATAGGCGACATAATTCAAGGGCAGTTCCGATCCCGCCAGTATTTCCTTTTTATGCAGGTTCGTTACCGGAACCTCCGCTGTGGGAATCAAGAACAAGTCATCGGTGGTCATATACATGTCAGCTTCAAGCTTCGGAAGCTGACCTGTGCCGGTCATAGTCTCTCGCGTCACCAGATATGGAACCCGAAGCTCTTTATAGCCATGCTTGGTAATATGGAAATCCAGCATAAAATTAATGAGAGATCTCTGAAGGAGCGCACCCGCCCCTTTCAGTACCGGGAAGCCACTTCCAGAAATCGCAGACCCACGGGGCAGGTCGATGATATCAAGAATTTCCGCAAGCTCCCAATGGGTTCGAGGTTTATAATCAAATTGCGGCTTTTCGCCCCATTTCCTGATGAGTTTGTTATCCTCATCCCTTGTTCCAACTGGAACGTCATGATGGGGGATATTGGGGATTGTCAGCAAATCATTATTAATATCGCTTTCAATGGCCCGCAGTTCCTGATCAAGCGCGGATATGCGGTCCGAGACTGCCTTCATCCCTGATAGAACCTCCGAGGCATCTTCACCCTTCTTTTTCAAATCGGCAATCAATTTGCCGGTAGCGTTCCTCTCCTGCTTCAATGCATCTGCTTCGGTGAGATACGAACGCCATCTCGAATCCATTTCAAGAAGGTTATCAATATCCGCCGATTCCTGCTTGTTTTTGACCGCCTCTTTCACAAGGTCGGGATTTTGCCTGATGAATTTTAGATCCAACATTTACTGCTGATTCCTCAGTGATAGAATTTTGGTCCAGAATCTCATCATGCCAGAAAGGAATATCTTGGTATCGGTGAGTGTGGACATATTTTCCAAATATTTTAGATCAAGCTCAAGTTTTTGAGACGAAGTTTCGCGCCCAGCCGAAGAAACACCAGCAACCCTGGCCATGTTTATCAATCCTGGCTTTACTTCCCAGCGACGAGCATATAGAGGGTTGGAAGCCGCCAAATTGATTGCAATTTCAATGGGGTCGGGATCAGGTCCGATGATGGCCATCTTCCCTCGCAACACTGCGAAAAGCATTGGGAATCTTTCGACGCCAGTAGCACGCAGGAATTTCCCCCAGGCTGATTGGGGTGGTGTTTTCAAAGCACAGGAACCTTCCTCACGGTAATCATCCCGGCTGACCCTAAATACAGGGATATTAAATATTTTTTGGCCTAAACCCATATACTTATGATAAACCAATATGGAGCCACCAATATTGATTTTGATTAAGATAGCTGAAATCAAGAGCAAAGGCAATCCCAATATCAACATAATTATGGATCCCAATAAATCTGTCAATCGTTTCAGACCCCATTCCCATGTTCTCATTCTCTCTGGATAAATTTTCAGCATCGCCGTGCGATATAACGTTTCAACTTTCATACCCCGGATGTAATTCTTTAATTGGGGAAATATTCTGAATTGCACATCAATTGAATTCCCAACATCGACTATATTTTCTAGAGCATCTGTATCTTTGCCAGGCTCCAGAATGATAACATCGGATACGCGGTGATTCTTAATCAAATGGGCAAGCTCGTCAATGCGGCCCAATGTCTCGGTGTCGCTTGGTTCAAATGATACCCTCCCTACAACTTTGATCGCCCATTCAGGTTTTTCAGCACAGAGACTATCAAACCACTGCATAGAGTCGCCAGATCCGATCAGAATGGTTCGCCTTTTTCCCGGACCTCGGGCATAATAACTGCCCAGAGCATATAAGACGCATCCGCGCAACATCCCGATAATGAGTATTACCAGGATTCCATAAATGGAGAGATGAAGTATCAGATTCAAGCCGGATGTGGAAAAATCAAATGATAATAATATGGATATGCCGATTCCGGCGGCCACTGATTTGATGAGCCGGACCAGTTCCACGCGGTAAAATCTGTCCCATAGGAATTCATATTGTCCCAGTATTCCAAAAAGAAAAAGCCAGTAGAAAACGATCCAGATGACCGCGGGCACAAAATCCTCCATAGGGATATTCGGCGAGGTTGCAAACAAGCCTGATTGAAATCTTAGAAGATAGTAGATGATGAAAGCGGCATTGATGCCTATTATATCGATTGCGACCAGCAATAGTTTTTCCTTGATATTCGCAAATCTTCGGCTCAGATGAATACCAAGAACCAACAGCAAGAGCGCTATGATCGCGGCTACGATAAGTTTCCAATTCGAGTACGGACTGAGAAATAAGAGGTTACTAAGAATCGCCAGAACCAGGCAAATTATGAAGATACCCCAAACCGCTTTGCTTGATCGTATCCCCAGATTAACCAGGCGATGTGAAGTATGATCCTTCCCTGGCTGGGCCACAGATCTTCCCTCTCGAAACCGAGTAAAAGTCACAAAGCTGATGTCAAAAAAAGGATAACTCATGATCAAAAGAGGTATCAAGAGATCTTGAGGAGTGGGGTGAGAAATCGCAAACATGATTCCCATGGCACCCAGGGTGTATCCCAAAAACATGCTTCCCGCATCACCAAGAAAGATTCTGGCAGGATTGAGATTGAAGAACATAAAACCTAGCAATGCTCCCATAAGCGAGATGCCCATAATCACTATCAACGTCTCATTAGCCAGTATGCCAAGAATCGTATATCCGAGAGCGGCGCAAAATGATATTCCGGAACACAATCCATCCATATTATCAAGGAAATTTAGGGCATTCATTAAGGTAATCATCCAGAGCATTGCTATGCTGAAGTCAATCGGCGTATTCATCATAATTCCGCCGGCGCGCCCAAAGACCAGGAAAATGACGGCGGTTAGCGCCTGTCCAATAAACTTGCTGCCGGGAGTCATCCCAATCCCATCATCGATCAGCCCTACAGCAAAAATCAATAGTGCTCCGGCTATGTAGCCGATAATGATTCCAGTTTCCCCTGGTACGCCATTATTCAATCCAAGAGCAAATGCCAGTCCGAACGAGATCAACACTGCGCCGCCTCCGAGCAAAGGGGTCGGGGTCATATGGACTTTTCGGGCACCAGGATTATCCAGATATCTGAATCTGCGAGCCGTCAGGATCGCAACCGGCGTCAATGCCAAAGCGGAAAGGAAAGAAAGGGTCAGAAGCCCCGCCAGCAAAAACATAGCATTAGAAATTGACTACTTTTTGTAGTATTCAATGATTTGTTTAATTGATTCCCTGAGGTCCATTTTAGGTTCGTAGCCAGTCAACTCAGAGAGCTTGGTAATATCCGGGACGCGGCGTCTCATGTCTTCAAAGCCGCTTTCGAAGGCCTGATCGTAAGGGATGAGCTGAATTTCAGAAGAACTTCCGGTCATCTCTTTGATCAATTCCGCCAACCCATAGATAGTTATTTCCTGGCCATTTCCAATATTGAAAACTTGACCGACAGCATTGGGATCATTCATCAAAGCATAAAGCGCCCAAACAACATCATGGACATTTGTGAAACTGCGCGACTGCTGACCATCATCATAAACTGTGATGGGATGATTCAAAAGCGCCTGCTGGACGAAAGTAGGCACAACCATCCCATATTGGCCGGTTTGCCTCGCGCCAATTGTATTGAATAATCTGGCAATGACCATCGGAAGTTTCTTTTCGTGGTAATATGCGAGCGCCAGGTATTCATCCATAGCCTTGGAGCATGCGTAGCACCATCTGCTTTTGACTGTCGGCCCAAATACTGAATCATCATCTTCTGCAAATGGGATCTTGTTTGCTTTCCCATAGACCTCGGAGGTAGATGTGATTAGTGTCTTCTTTTTATACCGGTTCGCCAATTTCAACATTTCCTCAGTACCGATAATATTGGTTTCGATAGTTTCAACTGGCCGCTCAATAATCAAGCGCACGCCCACCGCCGCCGCGAGATGATAAATGACATCACACTCCTTAATCAAATGCTCCATCAAAGGTTCATTAAGAATGGTATCTATATGAATCTTCAAGCTCCGATTCTGAGTCAGGTGTTTGACATTATCAAACTTGCCCGTGGAAAGATTATCAACAATGGTTACCTTTTCATCCTTCTGAAGCAAGTATTCCGTCAGGTGAGATCCCACAAAGCCGGCTCCACCAGTAATCAAAGAATGCATCAAACCTCCATAATATCTGAAATAGAACTATTATTTATGATTTCGGCCGCCTTCAGCAATGAATCCACAATATAATCGGCATGCTGTTCAGCTCCATCGTTCAAATTATTTTCGCTATCTCGAATTAAGATAGTAGCACATCCGGCGTTCCTGCCGGTGAGCATATCCGAATCCATATCCCCGATGAAAAAAGAGCGCTTCAAATCTATATCATATTTCTGTTTTGATTTCAAAAGCATACCTATTTTCGGTTTTCGACAAAGACACTCTTCATCAGGATGATGAGGACAATAAATAATATCATCAATCTTAATTTTCAACTGATTTAAAACGCTCAAAAGCCATCTATTTAATTCTCGAAAATCGTTCTCGGTATAATAACCCCGAGCGATTCCGGACTGATTGGTAACAATTATTTTAAGGAATCCGGGCGCAAGCGCCGCCAGCCCATCAAGCGCACCCGGAAGAAATTCGAATCTATGCGATTGGTACGTGTATTTTCTATCTCGATTGATCACACCATCGCGATCAAGGAATACCGCTCTCGTTAATGGATTATTGTCGTTCTGATTCAATCTCCATCCCTCAAAATACCTTCAAAATAATCCAACTAAACCAATTTGGGATCTTTGATATGAAACATGCGAAGGGCCAGATTTGCAATTGTTTTTCCCACTTATTTCAAGAATTGATTCTTTCTTGAGACAAGCTGCCCCGGAAGCCTCTCAGGTGCAGGTGGTGAAATGATTTCCCCGCAACCAGGCAATGATAGAGCTCTTCATTGTCCGAAACCATTCTCCGGTAATCGAAATAGGGATATGCTTTTTCTTTGGCGCGCGCGGCAAATTCGTGCCGCAGATTCTCGTCCGATATCAAAAGCCTCCATTTATCTGCCAAGGCGTCTGCGTCTCCCGATGGAATCACAAATCCGTCTATTCCATCATCTATCAGCTCCCGTATTCCCCCCACATCGGTTGAAACAACAGGGACGCCTGCGGCCATGGACTCAATGACGGAGAATGGAAGCCCTTCATTCAATGACGAGATCACGGAAATATCAAGGTCCGCATATATCTTTTCGAGGTCGTTTCTGAATCCGGTGAATATGACCTTATCGGCAATGCCCAAAGCCGCGGCATAATCCTCGAGGTTTTGCCTTAATTCACCATCGCCAATAATGAGAAATCGTACTTGGTCATCCTTCATCTTCGATGCCGATTCGAGGAAAAGCTTATGATTCTTGATCGGAGCCAAACGAGCAAGGACGCCGATTAGTATCATACGGTCATTCAGTCCCAATTCCCTCCTAAATTGACCCTTAAATTTCTCAATCGATTTGAATTTGCCTAATTCCAAGCCATTGTGAATCGTTATAATTCTGTGCGGAGGAACAATCTTGAGGTTTATCAAGTCCTCCCGAACTCGCTCACTGCAGGCAATAAGGCAATGCGAATGAAATGCCATAAATCGTTCAAGTAGCGCAAAAATGCGAGTCTTCAGTTTTCCCCAGTATCCATTGAGAGTATGGCCATGAAAGGTGTGCACGATTTTACAGCCGCCGGCAAGTATCGCGGCCAAACGCCCCACAAATCCAGCTTTGGAAAGGTGCGTATCTACAATATCAGGTTTTTCTCTCTTAATAATCTTATATATCTTATAGACGGCTTTAATGTCATTAACGAGGCTTAGTTCCCTTGTCATTTCCGGGACCAGGATGAGCTTTAGCCCTCGAGATTCAGCAAGCGCGGTCATACTCCCTTCGTCCTTCCCCTCCACACCCTTCAAAATGGTGCATTCGAAATCACTTTTATTCCGACCTATGGACAGTAGAATGATATGTAATGCCGCACCCCCGATATTGAGGCGGGTGATGATTCGAAGGATCTTAATTTTTCCCGTAATCATTCTATGTCACCGCCGGTGATTTTGATTCCATTAAATTTAGATATAGTTCTTCGTATTCCCTGACTATTTTTCGAATTGAAAAATTTTCAATCACCCGTTGGCGTCCATTTTTGCCCATTTGAGCGGCCTCCGATGGATGTTCCAAGAGATATGATACCTTGTCAACAAATCCATCGACGTCCCCTGGCTCGACAAGAAATCCATCGATGCCGTCCCGCACGATCTCCGGC
>PFXJ01000052.1:13112-19481 GCA_002791595.1 candidate division Zixibacteria bacterium CG_4_9_14_3_um_filter_46_8 | reverse complement strand
TGCCCGCCACTCCGAGAGGAGCGTTTTTATTTCGTTTCTATCCACACGACCCAGAAATCTCACGTAATCGGAAAGCCCCAGCATCCGAGCGAATTCACGAAGTTCGCTTTCCTGTGGTCCAATCCCTACTATGTCAGCCTGCAGCATTGGATATCGGTCTCTTAAGCGGGAGATTACCCGCAGAAATGTCTTGTACCCCTTCTGAGGGGTTAATCTGCCAATAGTCCCTATCACGATGCCTCCCTCGACGTTCCCGCTAATTCCGTGATGAGGTTGGAAAAAATCAGTGTCCACGGCGTTGTGGATCACCCTGATATCCTTTAACTTCAATTTCTCTTCTCTGACAATTCGCATAGTCTCCGCCGATACCGCGATCATGCAGTCGCAGTATCGGGACATGAAACGGTCGATCTTAAACCGGATGCTCTTTATATCTTCGTGATAGTCATAGTGTCTGGTAGTTACCACCACCCCGGTTCCGGCTATTCTTGCCGCTACCGGGCCGACCACGGAGGAAAGCACAAGGTGACAATTCAGAACGTCAATCCGCAGTTTCTTCAATAAGCTTACTATGGAAAAAAGCATCAGAGGATTCTTTTTCCCACTAAGGGAAAGATCATAGACTTTGACTGCATGATTCTCAATGGCGCCGCGAAGGGTGCCTTGTCCATAAAGATAGGCGACCGCGTAACTGAATCTGTCCCTATCGCGTTCCTTTGCCAGATCGACGAGCAACACCTCGGCGCCTCCTGGCTCAAGCTCGTTGATAAGATGTAGGACGTTGATCTTGCGGTTCAACTATTTTTCTCCCGAACCGGCTCGTCTAATAAACCCACAGCGGCATCGACCACCTCTTCGACCGTCACCGGCTGCAAACATATATTCTGGGGCATATAACATCTGCCAGAATAACACGGTCCACAGAGCACTTCCCGATAGCAAATCCGAACATTCTTGCCCCAAGGTTTGAATACTTCCACATCAGCAGTTCCCATGATCACAACTACAGGAATTTTCAACGCTGCTGCAACATGCGCCGGCCCGCTGTCATTCCCGATTAATAATCTGCTGTGATAGATTAAGGCAAGGAATTCCTGCATACTAAGTTGTCCAGCGAGATTTATAGATGTCTCGCCAGTCAATTGGTATAGCTGATTGCAAATTTCCGCTTCTTTCTGGACCCCGGTTATAACGATATGGAGATGGTACCGTCTTGAAATCTCTATGGCGGCTTGGGCGAATTTATTTACATTCCATCTTCTGACTTCCCATTGCGAACCCGGTGTTACTATAAAATATCCTTTGGATTCGAGATTAAACCTCGAAGCCACAGAGTGAAAGATGTCATCGACATCCTTTGGCAAAGGGAAGTAAGTATCGGGGACATTGCGAATGTCATAGAAATCCTTAATAACCCTCAGGGCCCGAATTAAATCATGTTCTCTTTTGTATTCCCTTTCGTAGTGGCCAGATAAAGCCACAATGGTTCGCCTGATCGAGTCACCAACCATGTATTTATCCTTATCATATCTTCGGACAAATGGCATCGTCACAATTCCAAAGAGTAAAGTCCACCAGGATGGTGTTAAATCCAAGACTAAATCGAATCGGCTTTTGCGCAACCTACTAATCAGAGCCCAGGCATCCCTAATATTGATGTAATCTGAGACACCGACTACCGTAAAAACATTTGGGTCATTCGCAAAAATAGAAGCGAAGCAGTCCACCGTTATGAGGGTTAACGCTGCATTTGGAAATGCCGATGGTATTGCCGAGAGAAGTGAACTGCTCAAAGCCAGATCTCCCAAATAATCTGTCCTAATGACCAGAATGTTCTCATATTCTTCAGCTGCCTTGCTCTTATTGAAGAGATGGCTTAATGCTGATATTAAATAAGAGAGAATATACCTGGCAATGCTAAGGCTCTTAATTCTCTTGCGGAAAATCTTGATTTCCAACTTCTTCGTAAACTTTATGCGTTTCGCGGGCAGTCTTTTCCCAAGTGAATTGAGCTGCCCTTTCCATTCCCTTATTAGATAATGCGCCTGATAATGCCGAATTATCCAGTACTTTAAAGATTCCATCTGCTATCGACTCAATATTGCTGGCATCCACCGGCATTCCTGAATCCCCCGCGATTTCAGGTAATGAGGAATTGTTGGCATACACCACTGGCGTTCCTACACCCATTGCCTCAAGCAGTGGCAACCCGAATCCCTCATACAGTGATACCAATGTAAAGACGCTTGCGCCTTTATAAAGGGCAACCAATTCCTCGTCGGTTCGATCAGTTACAGCGATGATATCGCTTGAATAAGGACTTAATTCAATTTCCAAGAAAATTGGTTCGTATAACCATCCTATATTGCCAGCCAGTACCAATTTATGAGGGATTCTATAATTTTCCTTCAGAATATTGAATGCCTTAATAAGAGCAACCAAATTCTTGCGTGGTTCGAGTGTACCGACGAATAGAATGTAAGGCGCGCCAATTTTCACACTTATAGTCGACTTGGAATCGCAATTGACAAAATCCGGATCATATCCCAAGTAAATGACCTTTATGCGACTTTCCGGTATTTTGAAAATCTCCAGAACATCAAGCCTGGTGCTTTCTGAATCTGCAATCACGAAATCCGCATTGGGGATATATTTCCGTAAGCACTTTTCATAATACTCTTGAAGCTTCGGTGTAACCAAATTTTCTATTCTTAATATCGCAAGGTCATGAACGGTAGCGATAAATTTCCCAGATTCCTTTGGCCACGGGAAAAAGGAGGTGCCATGAATTATGTCATTTCTTCCTGTAAACCAATCTATTTTCGGAAATCCGGTATATAGAATTAATCTATCCAGGATTCCTGCTTGCAATGGAATATTCACCGCCTCGAAATTGGAAGGCAAACAAGAGAGCAAGGCTGGCTTACAGCCTACACAATCATTCAATATCATTCTATAATTATTGATGTGATCGAGTTTTGACAATTCCTTGACCAAATGATAATTATATATGCCAATTCCTGATGTCCTTCTATGCATCAGCCTGCAATCAAGCGCGATATTCATCGGATTACCATTGCGACAAATCTGATTTGATCAATCATTAAACCTTGAGGAGAAATAACCATGACAATCGGCATCTCCCTCTATCTATTATCACCGTCATTCTCGAATAAATTCAAATGCCGACGTGGTGATATACATCGAGGGTCTCCTTCGCCGTCTTTTCCCAGGTGAATTGTGAAGCCCTTTCGCGCCCCCTCCGGGCCATTTCCAAGGCTAACTTACTATCTTCAATGGGCCGCAAGATGCCATTGGCGATAGACTCGATATCATAAGCATCAACACCGATGCAAGCATCGCCGGCGACTTCGACCATAGATGTATTCTCCGCGTACACGACCGGAATGCCCGCCCCCATGGCCTCCAAAATCGGGAGGCCAAAACCTTCATATAGGGACACATAAGCGAACAGATCGGCGCCTTCATACAGCGATTGAATCTGTTCAGGCGATTGATATCCCGGGAAAGCAATGTCCTTACTGAAACTTGACTTTTCTGCTTCAGCTACTATTTCTTCATGGCGCCAGCCAGCAGTGCCTGCGAGTATCAATTTGTGCGGAATTCGATTCCGCCCCTTGAGCAAAGAGAATGCTTTGATTAACCGTGAATGGTTCTTTCGAGGCTCCAGAGTACCCACGCTGAGTATGTAAGGGAGCTTAGGTGTTAGGTTCCCAACATCAGGCGTAGAGCCGCGGCGTAGTTGAGTTGTGCCCAGGTACACTACCTTGATTCTATCCTCAGGCACGCCGAACAGCTCCATGATATCTACCTTGGTGGCATTTGAGTCGGCGATAATGAAATCTGCCTTGGGAATGCTCATTCTATGGCATTTTTGATAATACTGACGGGTCTCCGCGCTAACCGTCTCGGGAACCTTAAAGGTAGTCAGATCATGCACGGTAAGGATATATTTCCCTCGAGTCAACGACCATGGGAAGAAAGAAGGGCCGTGAAATATATCAATCTTTCCAGTAAGCCAGTTTAACTTGGGAAGACCAAAACGGAAATTCAACCGATAATATAGCCTTTCGTCCAAGCGTATCTTGGTTATTGAGAAATTGGGACTGGCTGGCCTGTAATGGTGGGTATCGGGATTGCCAATCCTATCATAGATAGACCTCTTGTTATTGTAAATCAGTTTGTATCGGTTTTCGTGATCTATCTTTGATAGCTCCGTTACGAGGTGATACGTGTAATAACCGATACCTGTCAGTCTGGTGGAGAGTGATCTGCAATCTATAGCGATTTTCATGGTAGCCTACACCGCCGATGAACTTCGACATTGCCCTTCATCTATGTGGCGCCTCTAACTATTCCTTTGAATCCTCCCGAAAGGTAAACCACCAACAGATAAAGTATCGATAGGGGCGGAATTGCCCAATCACTGTCAATGACAAATCCCAAAGCTAAGGCTATTGCCAGCGCCAAGATGGGAGTAAGGATCCCGCGGCGAATGTCGATCGGCAAAGATGCTCCAAGTTTCTTACAGGAGAAATAGCCTACCACGCATCCAGCACCTTCGGTGGCCACGGTGGAAATCGCCGCGCCGGCTCCTCCCCATTTAGTGATCAGCGGGATATTCAAGAGAATATTCATCGGCACCAAGATAAGGCCGGCTATCATCGCCAGGAGCTTCGGAGAGCGCTCAATGAGGATGTTGTTAAAGTAGGCGGCCAAGGTGCAAAAGGGTAAGCTCCAAATCAGGATTGAAAGCTGCAAACCACCGTTGACATACTCCTTTCCGAAAAGGAAAGATAGAATTTCCCCAGAGAGAAAGGCAACGAAAAAGCAGATTCCCCAAATGGGTATCAGGCTTGCTCTCAAATAAATCGGGAATCCCCTTTCTACAAAATCGCCGTGCTGGGGACCATCCTTGATTATTTTGGGCAACAGGATGTTTCTGTTGATTAGCCAGGGTATCGTCATAATCAGCATAAAAATCCTATATCCAGCGCTGTAAAAGCCAACTTCTTCACTGCCCCTCATATGGTTCAACATGGTAATGTCTATTCGGAAGTAGATATATGTAAACAGCGAGATCAGAAAATAGGGAAAAGAAAGCTTGATTATTTTCCGCAGGGACAATCCTTCCGAATTCTCTCCGGGAACTGCGTCAATCCTCTTGGAGAAGCTGACTCCCCCCCAGATCAAGGTCATCACGAGAGCCTGCAGGGAATAGTAATACATAAAATTCCGCAAAGATGGCGCTAACATGAATATGAGAAGCATTCCCCCAACCAGAAGAGCGTTATCGATCATATTCAAAATCGCCATCTGCCGTATTCTCTCTCTGGCTATCGCCAAAGATTGGAGGAACGTCGAAAACGAGCGCGCGGTGTAGCCTATCAAATAAACGAACAATAGATATACGACTTCCCGTTCGTCGCCCAGCAGGTTTGAAATCGAGAGGATTAAGACTGCACAAAGGATCGCTACGATTGACTTGAAGAGGAATGCTTTCTTCACGAAAAGCAACTCTCGTTTATCATCCACAGCCGTCTGCTTGATTATCCCAATATTCAAGCCAAGATCATACATGACGGCAAACAATTCCACAAAGGCGACTATATAGGAATAGGTTCCGAATCCGCTCACAGCCAAAGAGTGCGAGAGGATGAGTGCATTCCCGAAAGAAGCCCCCTTGGATACCATATCCGAAAGCAGAAGCCAACTAACGTTTTTTATGAATCGGGTCACTTGCGGATTCTGCTCCTCTTTCGTCCCAATAACAGATGTCCGATATTGCTAATAGGAATCCGAATAATAGCGCAACCCTCCAATAATAGATGTAATCGCCGAATAGTGAAGATACTGCAAAACAGCTCATGAACAGACCTATCGCCGGAATAAGCAGGCCTGAAATCCCGCTTAATCCTCGGTGTAATACCCATTTTGCCCTCCTTACCGACATTATTATGAGTGCGGCAAAAGAGAACAATGCGACCATTCCTCCCTTTAGCCAGATGGACAGCCAGCTGTTATGGAAATGCGTTTCAGTGAGCCTACTCATGCCCGGATTGAGAATGAACGGCACATGGACATCCCATTTCGTACCCCAACCAATCCCAAGAATCGGAGATTCCTTGAGATTCTCCCACGCATTAATTGTTTCCCAGATTCTATAGTAGTTAGAGGCCTCCGTGCCCTCCTGGCGTACTCGCGGATTAGGCAGCTCAGTTACTGAAGTTAGCCTGCTAATGATTGACAGATTAGTAAAAGCGGGATAAACGATCAGGATTATGGCTAGAAAAACTGGTATCCAAATAATTTTTTTTAATGACGTTTTTACCTTCTTGAATGGGAGGA
>PFXJ01000052.1:12246-13069 GCA_002791595.1 candidate division Zixibacteria bacterium CG_4_9_14_3_um_filter_46_8 | reverse complement strand
TCCACGTCTGTAAGAATAAAGCAAGGAGATAATTACAATTAATCCGAACCATTTGACTATTTTCCGTATCCCGGGGACGCGGTTTTGCCTCAGAAAAGTAGCTATGCCGATACAAACGAAGAAAAGGAAGAATATGACCTCCTGCGAAACAAACGTGAATGGCTGACCGGAATACATATGTCTGCCTGGATCAGTCCACATAAGTATTATCCCGTGGAATGCTCGAAAGCCTGTCATAATCAGAATGAATTTCAGCAATTTCTCGATATCAGCATTAGAGCTTATTAATAGACGAGTGATAATGTAAATCATTATGAGATATATGAATGGTCTTAATTCAAGAAATGTATCATAGACTCCAGCTTTACCTATTATTATTCCACAGAAACCACAAAATGCGACGATTACCACAAACATAAGTAGTGGTCTGCTTATAGATTTGATCTTCAATGTGCCTTCTCCTCGTTCCAACAAGCTTCTCGTGGACTGCAATAGGAAAAATGCAATTATAAATAGGTCGATGATGTTCATTCTGAACAACCTATAATCATATATCGCTTTAGCTTCAATCGGGGTATTCCTGAAATGGTTAAAGAAAATGAGTATGAAAAATATGAAAAAAAGGAAACTCTTTGGTGTTTGAGAGACAACATACACGAATATCAGTATTCCCAATATGGCAAATGTCAGCTTGACTGAAAGCAAGAAGGAAGATATGAAAAGCGCTTGGGAGGCGAGAATCAGAAATAGGGATCTAATCTGCAAGACAGGAGTGCCAGAATTGATGTGAGGAAGCTTAATTGGGAGAGATGACATTTAATAT
>PFXJ01000052.1:0-12207 GCA_002791595.1 candidate division Zixibacteria bacterium CG_4_9_14_3_um_filter_46_8 | reverse complement strand
TGTGTTACGCATTTCGAAATCGCCCAGGATTCCTCTGCAACTATTGGAAAGCAAGAGCCTGGCATTTCCTGAGGTTACCGTCTCCGGCCACTCGGTTTCGTTGCGGAGGGTAATGGTTGGAATTCCAAAGTAAAACGCCTCCTTCTGCATTCCGCCAGAGTCGGTCAGAATATGGGATGCATTCTTAACCAACATTATGTTGTCGAAATAGCTTACCGGTTCAATCATAACAAAGTTCCTGCGTTCCAATAATCCGGGCCAGAGTCCCGCGGCCATCAACTCTTTTCGGGTTCGAGGATGCACCGGGAAAACAATCTCATGAGACAAGGTCATGATATCCTCAATCAGGAGTTTTAGACGATCATGGTCATCGGTGTTCTCGGCCCTGTGTATAGTCAATAGGATAAACTTTTTCGGCTCAAGAGCAAGGGTATTAAGTATCGTGGAATTCCGCTCCGCAACAGGAGTATAAATTTCGAGAGCCTCGTGCATCAAATCGCCCACAAGGTGAACACCATCCACAATCCCCTCTCTTTTGAGATTCGCAACTGCAGTCTCGGTTGGGCAAAAAAGCAAATCGGATAATTTATCGGTGAGCACCCGATTGATTTCCTCAGGCATAGTCTTGACGAAACTCCGTAATCCGGCTTCGATATGCCCAAGTCTGATTTTCAACTTTGCCGCCGCCAGCGCGCCCGCCAAAGTAGTGTTGGTATCTCCGAAAACCAGAACTATATCAGGTTTCTCAAAGTCGAATACTTCCTCCAGCTTCTTGAGCATCATTCCAGTCTGAGCTCCATGTAGTCCGGAACCCACGCCCAAATTGTAATGTGGATCAGGGATGGAAAGCTCGCGGAAAAATACCGCCGATAAAGGGTCATCATAATGCTGGCCTGAATGAACGATTATGGATTCGAAATGCTCCCGAAGTTTGGATTGGAGCGGGGCGAGCTTGATAAACTGCGGGCGGGCCCCGACAACGGAAATTACTTTCACCTTACTGCTTTTTATAAAATTGCTCGATGGTCTCGACTACCTCTTGTTGCTCGCCTTCGGTCAACTCTGGGAATATCGGCAGGGAAATCACTTCCTTGGAAGCCTTCTCGGATTCAGGAAGACTCCCAATAGCGTACCCAAGATATTTGTAGCATTCCTGGAGGTGAAGCGGTAGCGGATAATAAACTTCCGAGCCGATATTATTCGATTTCAAATTATCCAAGAGGCCATCGCGATTATCAACTCGAATTGTGTATTGGTGATAGATGTGATAATAATTGGCATCAACCGATGGGGTAGAGATGGTATTCAACGAAAATATCCTATCATAATTCGATGCTTTCGCGCGCCGACCTTCGTGCCAACCATTAAGATATCTTAGTTTGACCAACAGGACGGCTGCTTGAATGGTGTCAAGACGACTATTGTATCCCACAAGCGCGTGATAATATTTCGGTTTGGCGCCATGCACACGAAGCTTGGCGCACAGTTCATATAAATGATCATCATTGGTGGTGATCATTCCCGCATCGCCAGCCGCACCCAGATTCTTAGAGGGGAAAAATGAAAAACATCCTAAGTCGCCCATATTGCCTGCGCTCCTGCCATTGTATTTCGAGCCGATGGCTTGGGCGGCATCCTCTATGACCTTGAGATTATATTTGCGGGCGAGGCCAAGAATTGGATCCATATCAGCGCACTGCCCATAAAGGTGAACAGGCATAATTGCTTTAGTCCTCTTGGTAATCGCCGCCTCGATTAAATCAGGATTAATATTATAAGTGGAGGGATTGATATCTACAAATACCGGTTTGGCGCCCAGACGCGAGATTGCGCCTCCGGTGGCAAAGAAGGTGAATGGTGTAGTTATTACCTCATCGCCGGGTTCGATTGATATCGCCCGCAGGGCAATTAGAAGGGCATCAGTCCCGGAAGCCACTGCAATCGCATATTTGGTGCCCACATATTCCGCAATCTTTTTCTCAAGTTCACTTACTTCAGGACCCATAATGAACTTATTATGATTGAATACATTGGCTATTGCGGTGTTAATTTCATTCATAATAGGTTGATATTGACGCTTCAAATCAAGAAGAGGGACTGGCATATCTTAGACCTTTCGATTCTCTAATTATTGATTTTCCAGAAGCTGTTCTGCGGGAACATCCCTGAATACTTTGCCGGGGACGCCAGCGATAATTTTTCTCGGAGGAGTGTCGGAGGTAACAAGCGCGCCGGCAGCAACGAGGGTGTCTTCACCAATCACCTTGCCTGGCAATATGGTGGCATTCACTCCAACTCTGCCGCCCTTCTTGATGGTTACCCCTTTGAAGTATTTGAATCGCTCCTTGGTTCGACCAACAAAATTATCATTGGAAGTTGCGACACATGGCGCTA
Source organism: candidate division Zixibacteria bacterium CG_4_9_14_3_um_filter_46_8 (assembly GCA_002791595.1). Classification (GTDB taxonomy): domain Bacteria; phylum Zixibacteria; class MSB-5A5; order UM-FILTER-46-8; family UM-FILTER-46-8; genus UM-FILTER-46-8. Next base: position 9,813 of record PFXJ01000052.1, on the reverse strand, counting down.
CAAAAACGCGGTCTTCAAGTTCAGAATAGGCAGTAATGTAAACGTTGGTTTCTAATTTGCAATAGGAACCGATCTTGCAGAAATTCTCTACCGCCGCGCCTCTGCCTATGATTGTATAATCCCCGATAGTAACATTTTCTCTGATACTAGAGAGATCTGCCGCAAGGACTCTCTTGCCGAGAACAGAGCCGGCATAGATGACAACGGAAGTTCCTATGATGCAGTCATCGCCGATTATCGCCGGCGGAAGCTGCTCATCTTTGGTGGTTGCGGAATTGGCGGCTTTCATCGGCTGTTTGCCAATAACAGTGTTATCGTCAATTCTAACATTGCCGCCTATAATGCTACCTGGATGAATGACGACGCCATTGCCAATAACACAGCCATCACCTATCGAAACATTTTCATATATCACTACAAATCTGCCAAGAACAGTCTGCTTGCCAATTGTTGCTCGGGGATCAACATAATTTACCATATTTTCTCCAATCCAATCACGCTACTGGATAAGTTGCGGCTGGCCGCCTTGCTCAAGCGATTTCTGGGCGGCATCCAAGATTTTCAGAACACTCAACCCATCTTCGCCATTGGATCTGGGCTGAATGCGAGAAACAACAGACTTTATGAAATGCTCGCATTCGATTTTCAATGGCTCTCCGGAGGGCACGTTCGGAATAACTATATCGCCAGTCCGCAGTGAAAGATATTCGCCGTAAGTATTATAGTCCTGAGAGATATCAATTCCCTTGTCAAAAATACGAATTTTTTCCGATGGTTCAGTATCGTTGAATACCGCCATCTTTTTGGAGCCCACAATAGTCAGCTTGCGGTCCTTGTGAGGATCAAGCCAGCTAACATGGATATGCGCCATCACTTTGTTCGGATAGTGCATCGTTATAAAAGCCACATCCTCTATGCCATTCTGAAGATATGATTGACCATCGGCGCTCACCCTTATCGGTCTGGCGCCAAGCAAGTAATTCATCATCGAAACATCATGGGGAGCGAAACTCCATAGAGAGTTTTCTATGTCACGAACCTTGCCTAGATTTACGCGAGATGAATAGAGATAATAAATGTTGCCCAATTCGCCACCATCAATGATGCGCTTTAAGAATTCGGTAGCAGGATGATACTCCATGATATGACCTACCATAAGGATCATCCCTTTTTCCCGGGCCAATTTCACGAGCCGCTCCCCCTGGCTTATGTCCAGCACCATTGGCTTTTCCACAAATACATCGATGCCAGCCTCAAGAGCCGCTTGGGCAAGTTGGAAATGCGTAGCCGGCGGCGTTGCAATAATAATCGCATCGATTTTCGATTTATCGATAACTGATTGAACGTCGGTGGTCAGTTCCACTCCGGGATAACCCGGGCTGAGCTTTACCACACCCTTTTCGTCCGGATCTGCCGCACAGACCAGGCGGCATCCATTCTGCGTATAGAAATTCCTAAGAAGATTTTTGCCCCAAGCGCCAAGACCGATCTGTCCAATTCTAACCATACTAATTATCTCTGACTCCTGTATCCCGTGTCCTTCTGCCATAAATGAATTTGCCAAGGGAATTCAGGTCATCTCGCAGTAAAGTGACAACTGTATAAAATTTATCAAATGTATCCCTATTATTCTTTTTCATTTGGCCAAAATATTCTATTACGAATATTGCCAGGACACTAAATAGCAGGCTTCCAAGCATCCCCATCAAAACCATCTTTGCCCGGAGCGGGCGGCTGCGCCGCTCCGGAGTTTTTGCCACATCCAAAATTTGAATTGTAGGGGTGTCCCTTTCTTCCTGAATCTTCGCCTGCTCAAATTGAGTCTTGAGCAACTCGAAAAGCGTTTCCTGAATCTTGAGTTCTCTGGTCAATCGAATTAGCTCCAGTCCCAATTCGGGCGCTTTGGAGAAAGGAAGAGTTAAAAAAAGTGATTCTTTGTCCGGTTCAGATTCCTCTAAATTTTGCAATTGTTTTTTGATCTGCTGGATTCTTGATTGAAATTTTCGAACAGTAGTGTTTTCGGAAGACATGCTTTCTCTTAGAACACCAAGTTCGATTTCGGCCAGAACTAATTGACTTTGCAATTCCGCCGCATTCTGGATTTGAGCTTTCAATTGCTCTGTCAGATCCAAGGCGCCATGTTTCTCCTGAAAACTGCGCATATTATTCTCCGCAATCTCCAAGTCTTTCTCGGTTTGCTCCAATCGCCCGCCTATAAATTTGCGTGTGTTGCCGGCCTGCTCCGAATTTATTTTCTTGTTGATGTCATTCAATATGCTGGCATAGTCGTTGGTAACATTTGCGGCAAGCACGGGGTCTTTAGCCTCAAACGAAATCGAGATTATCCCATTTTTCAAAACCTCGATCCTTGTCAGGGAGGCCACTTTCTTTCTTAATAATTCGCCTTCGGAGTCAAACTGCTCTTCAAGATTATTCTCCTGTATGATCCTTTCAATGGTTGTGCGGCTCTCAAGGATAGCGGCATAGATGTCCGATGGTGTTACGAATGCGGGCAACAAAAATCCACCGCCGCCGCCCCCACCACCCATTAGGGAACCAAGACCTCCCAGCATCGATGAAATTCCCCCAACATTGATAGTATCCTTGGATGGGGGGAGTATGGTCGTGGTGGCGATGAACCAACTGGGAATTATCAATGAGATAATTCCAACCACAATGCCTACTGCTATGATATTAAAGAATATGACTCTTCTCCATTTGAGAAGCAGAAGCAAGTAATCCCAAAAAGATATCTGGGTATTATTAGAAGCTTGATCGGTAGGTATACTATTTCTCTCCATTTTATTTGGTGGCCTGGCGAACGACAAGATAAACTGTCGCCAGATTGCCCGCGAAAAAGAGGGCATCTCTGGTCATCTGCCAATAATGCCTTTCCAGTTTCTCCGGCACCATTACAATATCACCCGCTTGAGGATGATGTTTCTTGCTCGGTTTAATCCATTCTCCGGTAGAACCCCGTATGATTCGGACCTTACCTTCCCTGGCCCTCTCGGAATAGCCGCCGGCTTTGGAAACATAATAGTCTATACTGGCGCCATCTAAAAATGGAACAAGACCGGGGTTCCTCACCTGACCGGTAACCGATACAGTCAATTCCTGCCGTGGAATGAAAATTTCATCCGAAGGCCGAAGGGGAATATCATATTCGTGATTCTTCTCCTTGAGCAATTTGACCAGATTGATTGATACTCGTCCAGCTTTCTCACGGGACCGCATCTTGAAATACTCATATTCGGATTGCGTCATCTCATCGACCTGCATTTTTTTCAAACGCTCGAATTCCGGATCAAAGGTAAATTCACCAGATTCACGAATCATTTCCGCCCTTGAAAGATCGGCGTATTCAGTAGGATTTCCCGCTCTGCTCAGGACTTTCGATAACATCACGGAATCGCTTTCTATCCAGTAAGTCCCGGGAAAACGAACTTCACCTTCTATCTTAACTTGCAGCTTATCATGATAAGATTCAATTGATTTTATGAATACCCTGTCGTCCGGCCTGAGCAAAAGGTCATCCGCGCCTCCAGGATTGCCCAAAATCGATATCAAATTCAGATCGATTAGAAAAGTGGAGATCTTGTCTCCTCCAAAGCGAATTAATTGAGCCGAAGAAGAATCGGCATTTAAGGTGAGGCCATTCGCTATCGCTATCAAATCCGAAACTCTTTCGCCTTCCGAGTATTCAAGGAATCCCGGTGCCCGAACTGCACCGAATATCCCGTAGGTATTAATCGTTTTTTCCATAACCGGAATAACGACCACATCACCATCCAGGACTCGAGGATTGGCTTCAAGCGAGCCGGTGCGCTCATATTTGAGGAGATCCACCGATATGATGGTTCCATCCCGCCTTTTCAAGCTGATGGCGCGTTTGGAGGCCTTTGGCAAAATAATCATTTTTTCTTTCGTCTGGTCATCCGTGCTTTTTTTCTTGGGCAGATCAGCAAGATAGCTGGGAATAAGAGTTTTGTCCTCGAAGTCCACAAATCCGATCAATCCTCCGGCTTTCTCCACTACCGTTGAAACTCTATCGGTAGCATGTGCAGTATAAACTCCGGGGGCATATATGGCTCCGGCTACAGAGACCTGAAACGTCCTGGTATTCAACAAAGTTACGGTTACGCTGGTTTTCCGATATCGATCGAGGACCGAAGCTGAGATTTTTTCTTTGGCCTGGCGGAGGGTCAATCCATTAAGATCGATCACCCCGACAGTCGGGACAAGAATAGTCCCTTCCGGCGTGATGGATAAAGTGAAGTCGGTATCCAGTTCACTCCATAGATTTATGGCCAGGATATCCCCCGGTCCCATCATATATTCATCAGGGTTGATGGGCTCTTCGAGCGGCTCTGGTTGAGTAATGGGTTTGGAAGACCTTGAGATAGTGGGATCTGAGTTCATCATCCTGTCAAGTAACGATTCACAAAATGCCGATTCAATCAAACAGGGCATCAACACCAGGAGAATAAATAAGATAAAAAAGCGTTTCATATTTGTTCCGGACTTTGGTAATCTCTTAAATCTGCAAAATATCAAATGGAATTTTCTGGCCTCCGGCGGTAAGATTCATCAAGATTGAATTCGGTTGACAGATAATGTCCCATTCAAATGTTTGGTAATTCTAAGCGGCAAATCCCTTGGAGTATTCAATTTTCGCCGCATAATCTTACATTTTATTTAAATTTCTCCTTGCCGTCAAGTTGTTTTTTGGGCTAATAACCCACTTTTGCCATCGTGATGAAGATTAGCAGACTGAAATGAAAGCTATGCGATTGCCTATGATGGCGCTTTGTTATCCTTATCCATAAAATGTCAATCATTCCATATTGACATTAATATCAGTAATATCCCCTATATGATTTTCGTTTGATTATCCGTTGTTCCGGAATAAATTATAGTTAAGAGATTGACTGAAACTCATATCAATGGAGTATGGGTTTATTAATTGGAAGGAGCCTTGAATGAATATATATCGGCGGTATTGCAATCCTTTTCTGGCAGGGTGTATTTTCGCCATTATTTATCTGACCTCAGCCAACCATTGCTATTGCCAATGGCAGAGCGATAACGGATGGACCGAGGATTCATCACAAGCCGCCGATGGGAAACCGAAACCCCTTAAAGGCATTACCATTACATTCGACGATTTGGACGAAGAGAGCTTGAATTCGGTTGCCCATATATATGCGAATGTCGAAGGAAGGGCTTCGGCCATTCTTATCGACCAATTCGAACTTTCTGGCAATACTTTCGTCGAAATACCGGTATATGAAAACGAGCAGGGAGCCAAATATATCAAAACATCCATTGGAAATAAAACTTTGGACCAAATTAGGAGCCTCAGGGTACAAGTGAAAGGCCAGCCCGGCACAAAAGGTAAGTCCAGCGAAGATTACCCTACGCAAAGAATAGAATTCAAAAAGAATCAACTTGAATACTTCCTTAAGATAGATGGGATTGAAATGCATTGAGCTTTAGATAGAAATATAAACGCCAATCTATCTTAATTTGACCCTTTAAGGATAGTGATTCAAGTCAATGGAATATAATTAATTACTATTATAACCTATCATAAAGGCAGGCAGTTGCAATGGAACAGAAGCCTATGCAAATAAATATTGAGTTGGGCGAAAAAGAGTCTGAAGGCATTTACTCAAATCTCGCCCTAATTGTCTTTTCCCCTTCTGAAATAATCCTGGATTTTGCGCGCATCATGCCAGGTAGGGATAAGGGGAAACTATTTGCAAGAATAGTGATGACGCCTCAAAATGCCAAAACATTTATGCTGGCGTTGCAAGACAATATCCGGAAATTCGAATCGCAATTTGGCGAAATTAAGGTTGTTGGGAAACCTTCGCAGGACAAGAATATCGGTTTTCATGTCTCTAGGCAAAATGGTGAGAAGGAAGAATAGAGATAGCGCATTTCAAATCAAATCACTTACAGATTCGATCTCTGCACCTTGAAGCGAAGACTTACAACTTTACTTCGCGTAATCTCCGGGCGGCTGTCTCTGGAGTTGTGTCATTAATATAGAATCCGGTTGCCCATTCAAAGCCTTCTGGCCTGGTGAAAGTCGGCATGATTTCAATATGCCAATGGTAGTCGTATTCAATGGTCAACCAATATCCTTCGCGCCCGTTACGGTTGGGTCCATTGAACAGCGCAAGATTGTAAGGTGGATCGCCAAGCAAAGCTCTGATACGCGTTAGAATCTCCTTCAGAATTGATGCCATCCAAGGAAGATCCGACTCTGGCGAATTCTCGAAATCACAAGAATGTTTCTTAGGCAGAATCCAAATTTCGTGAGAGAATCTACTGGCAAAAGGAGTAATAGCAACAAATCCATCATTCTCAGTGACTATTCTTTTTCCCTGCCTTAATTCTTGTTTAATGATATCGCAATAAACGCAACGCTCCTTATACTCATAATAGGTCCTGCAACCCACATACTGCTCTTTAATCAGTTTTGGAGTGACTGGGGTCGCAATTATATGGGAGTGCGTATGGGGTAAGGATTCCAGCAGAGCTCTCTTTCCATAAGTCCCATAAATAAAAATCGAGCGCAGACGCATATCCTTTTTCAAATCACGCAACCTGTTAATATAAGCTCGAAATATTTTGGCAATTTGAGGTTCGGGAAGGTCAACCAAATTGGCAAAATGCTCCGGACTGCCTATGACCAATTCGTGAGCCCCAATGGAATCCATCTCATCATACATCAGTTCAGGGCGCCGATTGAGATTACCTTCCACACGCATAGCTGCCGTGAAATTAGGAATCACGCGCACTTCCCACCCAGGAGTATTTGGCTTGGAGCCATCCGAACGAATGGCGAAAACCTCGGGAGGAGTGTCTCCTTCACTGCCGCGGCACAGTGGACATTTGGGAAACGCACTGATATTTCCTAATTTTTGCAGGGTTGTCGATAACGGCTCCAATTTGTCCGTATCAACTACCCATCGTCCAACAATGGGATCTCTCCTTAATGTTGACATTTTAATCCTCAGTCCAGTTCTAATTTGGGGGCTAAGTTATGCACCCGGGTTTTGAATTTGTTGGCGCTATCAATATCCCCCCTATTTGCCAGGTAACGCAAGCGATTTCGCATCATTATGGAATAAGATCCGATTAATTCCTTATCCTTTTGGACGTGGGCCTTCCCGGCTACTATTTTCCCTTCCAATTCATCGCTGGCGTGCTTAATTGATGATATCCATTATCATCATAAAGCCGGCTAAGCTGTGTTGAATTATATTTTTGTTTGTATTCGGATGGATACAGCGCGGCCAAGAATGCGTCAAAATCATCTTTTGTGCCGCCAAATGTCAACCATTTGAACCCCTCGGCTGGCGAGCAAAACATATAGCGACAGCGACACAAAAGATGTTATCATTGCTGTTATATATATTGAAATGCTCACATTCGAAAACCAGATTGAATACGGCTCTTGGGAATATCAGTCGATTGAGAGGGCGCTAAAAGGGCAGGTCATCATCGGTTTCCGGAATGTCTTCCGGCACCGGAGGCATGTCCGAAGAACCACCGGAAGATTCGCTACGCCTACTAAGCATTTGCAGACGTCTGGCTACTACTTCAGTTATATATCTGCGATTACCCTCTTTATCATCGTAGGAGCGGTTCTGAATTCGACCTTCGACATAAACAGGACTACCCTTCTTCAGGTATTGATTGGCAACCTCCGCATTTCGCCCCCAACAGACAATATTATGCCATTCAGTCTTCTCGGACATCTTGCCATCCTTATCTTTCCATTTTTCTGTAGTCGCCATACTGAAGGTTGCCACTGCCTGACCGCCGGGCGTATAGCGAAGCTCAGGATCTTTACCCAGATTTCCAATCAATATTGCCAAATTTACAGATGCCATATCCTGCTCCTCTCTTGATTTTTGGTATTATATCCTAATCAAATTTTCGTGTCAACTATAAAAATTCCTAAAAACCTATTGCCGACTAAAGCCAAAATCATTTCATTTTGGCATGGAAAGGAGAATCCGAAATGAAGCTTTTCAGAATCAATCCGACGGAAGTATCTGAACAGCTTGTTAGCTTTTTGAATGATGGCCTTAAGGCAACCGGTCGGGCTAAATACGTAATTGGTCTATCGGGGGGGCTGGATTCAACGGTATGCGCAGTCTTGGGAATCAAGGCGGTTGGGGCTAAGAATGTATTCGGAGTAATCATGCCCTATGCCACTTCATCGGTGTCCAGCCAGGAAGATGCCATAGATATTTCCAAACGCCTTGGGATTGAAAGCGCAGTCATTAATATATCGCCGATAGCAGATGCATATTTCAAAATGAAAACTGGAATTGAAACCCTACGCAAAGGCAACTTTCTGGCGCGAGTGCGGATGGCAGTGCTATATGATTATGCGGCCAAATTTCATGGATTGGTTCTGGGCACTTCGAACAAGACTGAGGCGCTTCTGGGTTATGGCACCATACACGGAGATGCCGCTTGGGACATCAACCCACTTTGGGATCTCTATAAGACCCAGGTCAGAGATCTTGCGGATTACTTGAAAATCCCCCGCAATATAATAGATAAGATTCCTACCGCCGACCTCTGGGAAGGGCAGACTGATGAGGGGGAATTAGGGTTCACCTATGAGAGAATCGACCGCATATTGTATTTGATGATTGAATTGGGATACGACTTGAAGCGCCTTACCGATGAAGGCTTGCAGGAATCGGAGATTATGCGGGCGCGTCAATTAGTGAAGAAAAATCAATTTAAGAGATCTGGCCCCGCTGTAGCTCGGCTGTTCAAACAATATCCCGGATGTGATTTTGTGGTGCCTGGTGATTGGTAAACCAGTTATTCTATCACATCTTCAATATGCGTTAAGGCATTTTGATGAGATGATTTCTGATGCTATATTTTACGCTGGCAAGACACCAATTTCACTATCAAGCTAATTCGAGGATCTTCGCGTGGTGTACACTTTAGTGCTTTACAGGAACGATATTGAAAAGCGCAATTCAGAAAGGTAAGCTCTATCTTGTGGCAACTCCCATAGGTAATCTCGGTGATATAACGCTAAGGGCCATTGAGATTCTCAAGTCAGTGGATATGATTGCCGCTGAGGATACCCGCGTCACCGGGAAACTGCTTAAATATTACGTAATTCCCGCTAAAATGGAAAGTTTCCACAATTATAACGAGGCTCGGAAGAAGGATAAGATCATAAGCTACTTGCTGTCCGGACAATCGGTTGCGGTCGTTTCCGATGCCGGCACTCCAGGGATTTCCGATCCGGCATTCAGTCTGGTTAGAGATGCTGTTAATGCCGGCATAGAAACTATCGCCATCCCGGGAGCAACTTCGGTGATCACAGCGTTAGTCGTATCCGGTTTACCTATGGATAAATTCTACTTTGGAGGGTTCCCTCCGGTAAAACCGGGGCCCAAAAGGAAATTCTTTGAAAATCTCATCAATCGTCCGGAAACGCTCATAATTTTTGAATCCACTCATCGTTTGTGGAAGACATTGGAAGCGATACACGAGGTTTTCGGCGATAGACAGTGCGCTCTCTGCAGGGAACTCACGAAGAAATTCGAACAAGTGATCCGTGACAGCCTGTCATCAATCCTGGCGAATCGAAATGACATCATTATGAAGGGGGAATTTGTCTTGGTGATTTCCGGAAACCGGGGATAATCATTGGCATCTTTTCCATCTAAATTTAGACCTTTCGACATCGCGGCTATAGTCTATTCAGTAGCATTATCAGCTTTAATCATAATTTTTGGCGGGTTAAGTTATCAT
>PFXJ01000012.1 GCA_002791595.1 candidate division Zixibacteria bacterium CG_4_9_14_3_um_filter_46_8 | reverse complement strand
CCAAAACCATGAGGAATAATACGATTCCGAAACTCGCGACTGTAAATTCCCGGCCGGTTCGAAACTTCTCGAGACTGGCTACGACGTTCTCATTTTGATCGATGACCTCCAGACGGTTTTCGGGCAACAGAGAGGCCAATTGATCGTGATCAATGACGCCCGGCTCTGATTCCCGGGTATCAATATTAACTGCAAAAGCGTCAATAACTTGACCTCCTGATTTTAGAAAATAGATGCCTGCTTCATTGGTTTGGTCAAAGACCGCCATATAGCCATCTGATCCTTGGCGAGGCTGGATGTTAATTGATTCTCCGGATGGCTTGGTTATTTCTAATTTTCCCGCGGAGTCATCTTTAGGTAAATTGAGGCTGGCGATTTCATTAATCTTATAACCCTGACCGAAACTGCCAGTTTTGGATGCGAGGTACTCAGACACTCGTTGGATCATCGGCAAGAATAAGGAACTTGAGGTGATATCCGACAAATTGGCTGAAAATGGCGCAGATGACAAGATAACGTTGCCGCCATCGCTTTCCGAAGCCATTAATAAAGGCTTATTGCCGGATAGGGAGGCCAGTGTATGGATCGTCCCCTTCGGGATGATATCATAAATGGATCTGAAATTGACATCGGGAATTCTAAATGGCTGGCCCCCTGATTTTAGTTCACGGTACACCACAAATATGGGGTGATTTATGTCCAGTTCCTCCAACTTGAATGACCCTTCTGATCCCGGATGGAATTCTTTTTGGATTTGGACCGGGAAATTTAATTTGCCAAGGTCCTCGTTTAGCATCTTGACGTCCATCGCCGATGCGGGGATTATGAAAACGCCATGTCCGTCCTTAATGAAGGCTTTAATTCTGGAAGCCAAGATCTGGCTTGGATGATAATCGCCGAGAATGGCGGCGTCGTAGTCAACGATTCCCATGGATATCACTTTTGAGATCGGTTCAAAATCAGCGATTATATGGCTTTTAGCCAAACCGGGGGGTGAGGCCGCCAACTGAATGCTGTGAGACAATTCATTATCAAGCCCGGCGATCAAAATCCTGATGTTTTCAGGAACCTTGAATGCAAAATAGAAGCGATTATCAATCGGGAGTTCATCTTCTTGGGTTTCAACGAAGCCATGGTGGATTCCCGGTGAAGGAACATTGGCTCTCAGATTTGCTTCTCCTGATTGGGCAGGCCTCAAAGAAATTTCGGCCTGCGAAATTCGTTTGTCATCGAGGTATAAATCGACCAGGACGTTATTGAGTATTTTATTGGTCGCATTTTTGGCGATAGTGTTTATCTCAAATCCCACTCCGGGCTGGATTATTTGCCCGCCATAGTCGATACTTGCCAGATAAGCATTGTCACTTTCTTCCCCATCAATAGCGGTTAAAAGGACATTCCCCTCAAAACCTTTCAACGCATCTCTGACAGTTTCTATTGATGTCCAGCCGCATAGGCCAAAATCGGAAATGATGACCAATTCGCGATTCAAATTCACGGATTGCTCAAGCAACTGAACCGCTTCCTTGATGGCGCTGACCACGAGAGTGGTTTCGGGCGTAGTGGCATATTCTGGCATCAGCCGGGTGAAGTAGGACGGGTCCGGCGAAAGGAATTTATATCTGGCCTCCGCTGATTTCGAAAATGGTATGACCGCAATTTTATCACCCGGCGATAGATTATCCATAATTTCGATGATTTTGGATTTGGCTATCTCAAATAGCGTTCCAGATGCGGTCTGGCGTGACATACTATATGAATCATCAAGAAGCACTACTGTCGAAGATGGTCCATGGGTATTTTCGGCACTCCTTTTATAGGTGGGGCGGGAAAAGCCCAATGCCAGGAATGCAATTATCAGAGTGCGGATTGCGAGTAAAATCAATTCTTTGAGCCGCACATATCTCAACCGGCTTTGCTTCATCTTGCTCAGAAAAGCTACCGATGAGAATTCAATAATTTTTACTCTCCTGCGTGAAAGCAGGTGCAGGATAATAGGTATTCCGGCCGCAATTAACCCGAAAAGCGCGGCTGGATTTAGAAAGCTCCACATCGAAATTCTCTTTAGTTCAGTTCAATGTTGTTCAGAAGTTATTTTCTGCTGTGAAATGGCTTAATGATCAATTCTTTTGCTTCGTTTTTTTGGAGCGCTCCTGATTTGCCGTTGATTACTCTTCGATAGTACTGAAGGGCGGCGTTTCGTTCTCCCAACAGGTCGTTGGTTTTGCCGAGCGCCAATAGTGTTCTCCCGGCATAATAGGGACGAGTTTCGTTCAGCTCCACAAACGAAAGATGGCTTAGGGCGTTGTGCGGCTGATTAGTATTTAGATAGGCTTCACCCAGAAATATCCTATATATCAAAATATCGGGGTATGCGTCAGCCTTGTTTTTGGCCTGGGTCAATCCTAATGTTGTCAACGAGTCTGCTTTGGATTCATTGCCCAAGGCACGTAGCGCCGCCGCCCATTCAAAATATATATCGGAATAGATCCCGCCGTCCGGTGACCAACCAAGAGCGTTCATAAATCTCCTTTCTGCTTTTGCCGTGCGTCCTTCATAGAAATCAATCTGGCCCGCCTTGAGATAAGCCTGGCTGTAAGTGCTATCAAGCTGAAGAGCTCGCTCGTAGCTCTGCTCAGCTTTTTTGATATGGCCTGCGCTCAAGTAAGCATTTCCAAGCAGGTAATGATATTCCGCCGTGGTGTCTTGATATCTGATTATTTTCTCGAAGATTTTGGCGGCTTCGTCATAGCTTCCGGTATTATATAAACACATTGCGTATTTCAATCCGCTCTGATAATCTTCCGCCTTCAAATTGGAAAGATATTCATAAATGGGCAGTGCTCGTTTAAAATCTGTCATGAAGTCGAATTGCAATTCGGCATAGCCGCCGATTAAAGCTTTTTTGGGGCGGTAACCCGCCAGCATTTTTGTCCAGTCCTCTTTCAGGGATTGGTATGATTGTCCGAAATGCTTTGACATCGCATCGTTTAAGTCGGTCAAGCCATTGCAATCCTGATAAAATATTTTGAATCTATCTATGCCGAATTTTTCGATTAGGTGTTTGGTGAAGCTGGCGATGAATGGCGTATATTTATCCGGATCCCCCTTCCATTCTGGTCGAGGTTTGAAATAGTCCTGGGGATCGATCCGCACACCCGAAGAATATTGTTTCATCGCAAAAAAATGGGGTTCATCGATGAAACCTGCGGCGCTCCAAACCAAGAAGGGATGCGAGTAACCCCAATTGCTGTAAAGCAAATATGCGGTCAAAAATGTCGCCGCTTTCGGGAAATCTAATCGACTATAGATCATCGCCATCCCTCGATGCGCGGGATCGAAAGAGATCGGGAAGGTCTTGTCCCAGTATAGTCCCTCTTCTGGCTTATCGTAGAGGGCAAAAGCTATCTTATCGGAGTAATAGAATCTAAATTGTGCTTTAAGCAGTTTATCAATTTTTTCAAGATACGCACCGAAAAGCGGGAGATGGTAATCAGCCATAGAGTCCCTTTTGAAGGAGAATATGAAATGGATGGACTCCTCGTTAGCATCAGTCTCTTGAGCGATCGGCTTCTGACGGTCAGTTTGGGAAAGAGGGCGAAGCATCACTTCATATATGGAGCCATTTTTCCCGTTTAGCTTCAAAGAAACCTGTTGGCCTTTGGTTAAGGTTTTTTCATCGCTGGCGGTAACGATATTCGGGCTGAGCGTAACGATCTCCACTTGGAATCTGATGCTGTCTTTGGCCTGATAAAGCGGATAGATTGAAATTGTCAACGGTCCGGTGAATATGTGGTATGAATTGCCGACTTTTATCGCGATTGAATCCGATATTACCAGGGCCGATTCATTAGCGGCAGTATCCATCTCGGTCACGCGGAATTCAATATCTATTGCCGCTTGTGACATCGCCGGCAATAAGATTGCGCCAATCAATAGCAGGAATAATAATGATAATTTCATTTCTTTATCAATCCCCTTAGAATTCCAAGATTGATATCATCCATTTCTCCATCATCTCCCTTTGGAGTTTCCAGCAAAAAAGGCAATTTTTTTAAGCGGCGATCATTGAGGAAATAGCCGAAAGGCTCTATTCCGATGAATCCCTTGCCGATATGTTCGTGCCGGTCCACTTTGCTTCCCAAATCCTTCTTGGAATCATTGATATGCACTACTTTAAGGCGATTCAAACCGATAACCCGATCGAATTCGGTCATCGTCTTATTATACGCCTTTTTGTTGCGAATTTCGTAGCCGGCGGCAAATATATGGCAGGTATCGAGGCAAACGCCCAGGCGATCGCTTTCTTCCGATTCATCGATCAAAAAGGCAATCTGCTCAAATTTATAGCCAAGATTGGAGCCCTGCCCGGCAGTAGTCTCCAAGCAGATAATTACTTTAGAATCGGGGGTTTTTGTATAAAGCCAGTTAAGCGATTCGACTATGGTATGAAGCCCAATTTCCTCTCCGACACCAACGTGGCTGCCAGGATGCGTGACCAAGTAGGGGATTTCTAATTTCTCGCATCGCTCCATTTCCTCAAGGAAAGCCTTGCGGGACTTATCCAGAAGGGCTTTGTCCGGCGAACCGAGATTTATGAGGTATGAATCGTGCGCAACCGTCATTATGCCGCTTTGTCTTTGCAAAAGCCGAAATCCAGTGATGTCGTCCTCAGAAAGAGGTTTGGCCTTCCATTGATTGGAGCTTTTGGTGAACATCTGAATTGCAGTGCAATCCAGATATTTTCCCGCCAGAAGAGCATTAGCTACTCCTCCGGAAATTGACATATGAGCGCCTAAGAGCACTTTCCTCCTACTTTGACCAAAATCATAAAAATTAAAAATACCCATTCCGAGTTCCCTTATCAAGAATTATTATTCGTCAATTATCACTTGCCAAAAGCAGATGAGGTTTTTAGGTTATTTGGGTGTGAAAGAATTGGAGGACTCAAATCTCAATGCAAAATAAGTATTATGGACGAGATTATATATCAACTTCGGATTGGAGCAAGGAAGATCTGCTCGACGCATTGGAAATTTCAGGCAAATTGAAAGCAATGCGGAAGCAGGGAATCGCCCATCGGTTTTTGACGGGCAACACTGTATTTTTAATGTTTTTTGACAAATCGACCAGGACGCGAAACTCATTTGAGGCTGGCGCCACGCAGTTGGGCGCGCATGCTCATTTCATTGATGTGGCCACATCTCAGATCGCCCACGGAGAATCGGCGAAGGATACCGGCATTATCCTTTCTTCCTATGGGGAAGCGATCGCCATTCGCCATGATCTTATTCCTGGCGAGGGGAATCGTTATATGAGAGAAGTCGCTGTGCATGCTAATGTGCCGGTATTCAATATGCAATGCGATATCGACCATCCGTTTCAGACTCTGGCCGATCTTATGACCATACGAGAGGAATTTGGGGAGGATCTTCGGGGACTAAAAATCGCTGTGAGTTGGGCCTATACTCATAGTTATGCCAAACCATTATCGGTGCCGCAGGGGTTGATAATGTTGCTGTCAAGATTCGGATGCGATATTACGTTGGCTCATCCTCCGGAATTCAAATTGATGGATAAGTGCTGGCGCGAAGCGGAATCTAATTCACGTCAAAGCGGCGGCAGAATTTCTGTAACCGATTCGATGGAAGAGGCCTTTCTGAATGCTGATGTGGTTTATCCAAAGAGCTGGGGAATAGAAGAATTGTTCTCAGCCCCGCAGGAGGCGTTGGCCATTGCCGACAAATACAAAAATTGGATTTGTGACTCCAAAAGGATGAAGGATACTAACAAGAATTCAATTTATATGCATTGCTTGCCTGCTGACCGGGGAGGGGAGGTGGCCGATGAGGTTATTGATGGTCCTCATTCCAGGATTTTCCCTGAAGCCGAAAATCGGCTCCACACCTGTAAGGCGATAATGCTGATGACGATGTCTGAAGGGATGCCGGAATTGGCGGGGGAGTTTTATATGAATAGGAAAAAGAACAAGAAACTGATTACGGCAATCATACTTGCGGCAGGGGAGGGATCCCGTATAGGTATGCCCAAAGCGGTTCTTCAGATAAATGGCAGATATTTTCTTGAAAGAGTGATGGATACGCTTATCCTTGCCGGTTTTGAACACATCGTTGTGGTTCTGGGCGCAGAAGCCGATCGGATAAAGGAGCAAATTGATTTATCTATAGTCACCACCATAATGAATTACGATTATGCTGATGGGCAATTGAGTTCCTTGCGAGTAGCCTTGAAGGAGCTCGATCTTGTGGGTGACATGCTTATATTCCCAGTCGATCATCCCATGGTCAAGCCGGAAACAATAGTTAGTTTGACTGAAGTGGCTTTGGATTGCGATGCGAAAAGCGCTATCATACCAGTTTGCGATGGTCATAGGGGACATCCGGTTTATCTGAGGAAGAATATGGCGAAGAGGATTTTGAGCGCTGGGCCTGAATCGACCCTTCGCGATATCATTTGGAAGAAGCCCCAAACAGTGCTCGAGGTTTCAGTCGAGGACTTAGGGATACTACAGGATATTGATACTCCCGAAGACTATGATGAATTGATCAAACGAATGGGATGAAGGATAAATGGGTCTGATTGGCAAAAGCGTGATCAAAGCCGGCGGAGTCGAGAGGGTAACTGGCAAGGGGACATTTGTCGCCGATATCAAATTGCCCGGGATGGTTTATTGCGCAGTGATTCGCTCTCCGGTAGCCAGAGGAGACATAATTGCCATCGATGATTCCTCTTGCAATCGGGTCAAAGGTTACCTGGGGCTTTTCACGGCGAAAAGCATCCCGGGAAACAATGTTATTCCGATTGTTTTCCGGGATCAACCATGCTTTGCCGCCAAGAGGGTCAATTATCATGGCGAACCTATCGGGGTTGTCGCCGCCGAAAGCAAAGCCATTGCCCATACGGCTCTTAACAGAATAAAAGTAACAGTAAAGGAATTGGAGGGGTTGATAGATCCATTGAAAGCTTGGGGCCACAGAAAAATCAAGCTTTATGGTGATGACAATATTTTCCGGCATTCAAAGATAAGGAGGGGCGATGTTGAAAGCGCATTCAGGGAGTGCGAAGTCATAATTGAAGATACCTATACTACCCCGTATCAGGAGCACGCTTATATCGAGCCGCAGGGGATGGTGGCCAATCCGCTCCCGGATGGGACTATGGAGATTTATGGTTCGATGCAATGTCCATTTTATGTGCGCGAAGCGGTGGCCGAAGTGTTGGCTTTGCCTTTAAGTGATGTGCGAGTTATTCAGACTTCCACCGGCGGAGGATTTGGCGGAAAGGAAGATGTGCCCTCGCTGGTGGCCTGTCAGGCGGCTTTGCCGGCTTGCCTTCTTAAGCGTCCGGTTAAATTAATCTACGAGCGCGACGAAGATATGATTTCTATGTCGAAACGACATCCAAGCTGGATTCACTATAAATCGGGCGCCACGGCTGATGGTATTTTGCGGGCGATTCAGGCAGAGTATATTATCGATGGGGGGGCATATTCCACTCTGTCTCCTGTGGTTCTTTTCAGGGGAACGGTTCACTCCATGGGGCCTTATCGTTGCGAGAATGTCCACATTGACAGCTATGCGGTGGCCACCAACAAAGTCCCTTGCGGGGCATTTAGGGGTTTTGGTTCGCCGCAGATTTTATTCGCGGTCGAATCTCAGATGGATAGATTGGCCCAGGGCCTGAAGATGGACCCGGCTGAATTCCGACGCAGGAATTTGCTTAAGACTGGAGATACTACGTCATTTGGGCAGAAGCTATCATGGTCGGTGGGCGCAAAAGAAACCCTGGAAAAGGTCGTAGAGCATTCAGGGTGGAGAAATCACATTCCTGAATCTGCGGGTGATAAAAGAATCGGGTATGGCCTTTCGACGGTCTTCTATGGAGTAGGCCTTGGTGCCGGAGGAAAGCATCTGGCGAGAACCGGTGCCAGGGTTATGGTCGAACCGGACGCATCCGTGACATTTTCTGTGGGGACGACTGATATGGGACAGGGGATGCAGACTGTTTTGGCGCAAGTTGTCGCCCAGGAATTGGGCCTGCCCTTCGAGAATATCAGAATGATGCCGACCGATACCTCACGTGTCCCTGATTCAGGGCCAACAGTGGCCTCAAGGGCAACCACGATGAGCGGCAATGCTCTTATAATCGCCTGCGAAAAGCCGCGCGATTCAATTCTCACTGAAGCTTCGATTCTTCTTAAGATAGAGAAGCATAACGTTGTTATTGATGAGGGAATAGCTTTCGACCGCAAGGACGGACGGCTAAAAGTCACCATCAAGGAAATTATTAAGAACTGCTTTGGCAAGCGGATGCCACTTACGGGTGACGGATGGTATAATACTCCGGAGACCTCATGGGACAATGAAACCGGTATAGGCGAACCGTATGTAACTTATGCCTGGGCATCAAACATCGTCAAATTGGCTGTTGATACTCAAACTGGTGAGGTCGAGGTATTGAAGATTTCTTCCGCGCACGATGTTGGCAAAGCCATCAATCCGGCAATGGTGGAATGTCAAATTGAGGGAGGGGTCATTCAGGGCTTGGGATTTGCATTGACGGAAGAGATGATGGCCGACTCTAAGGGCAAATTGCTCAATCCGGAATTTTCCACATACATCATCCCGACCGCAAGCGATGTCCCGGAGATTGAACCTATTATCGTGGAGCATCCCTATCCTGATGGCCCTTATGGCGCACGTGGATTTGGAGAGCAACCGCTTATGGGCATTGCACCAGCGGTGGCCAATGCAGTGGCGGATGCTGTTGGGGTGAGGATAACGGATTTACCGATCACGGCTGAGAAAATTTGGAGGGCATTGCGGGCAAAATGAAAATCAAATTTAGATTGAATGGCCGACTGATAAATGCAGATATTCCCGGGGGAATGCGACTTATCGATTTGCTCAGGGAGGATTTCAACCTCACCGGCACCCGCGAGGGGTGTGGGAAAGGAGAGTGTGGAGCTTGCACCGTTTTGTTGGATGGCAAACCGGTCAATTCTTGCCTGGTGTTGGCGGCACAATTAAAGGGCAGGGCGATGGTGACTATTGAAGGGCTATCCGATGGCGATACTCTCGATCCTGTCCAGCGCGCATTCCTTGAAGCTACCGCAGTCCAATGCGGGTTCTGTTCGCCAGGCCTCATCCTCGCTGCCAAAAGCTTGCTGGACAAATATCCGGACCCGAGCGAGGAGCAGATAAAACGCGCTATTTCCGGAAACCTTTGCCGTTGCACCGGTTATTCCAAAGTTTTCAAAGCGATAAAGATGGCATCGGAGACCCACAGGAATAGCAAATGAGTGACCCCATCCGTGAAGAGAATTTAATTCAGGAATTGGCCAGAATGCAGAAGGAGAACCTGCCCTGCGCCCTGGTTACCGTCATTTTCGTTAAAGGATCAACTCCACGGGAGGCCGGCGCAATGATGCTGGTCCTTCCCGATGGTTCGATTCACGGGACTATCGGCGGTTCCAAAGTGGAAGCATTGCTCATAAATGATGCCCTAAAAGCGATGGAGGAACATACTCCAAGAAAGGTCGAATATTCGATTTCCGATAGTGAAGGCAAAGGGACCGGGATGATCTGCGGAGGTGTAATGGAATTCTTCATCCAACCTTTTGGCATTGCGCCGGAATTACTGATTTTCGGCGGCGGGCATTGCGCTTTGGCTCTCTGCAAATTGGCATCCACTTGCGGATTTAGTATCAGGATTTATGATGAAAGGCCCGAGTTTGCGGCCACCGGGAGATTTCCAGAGGCAGTTGATGTTCGATGCGGGAAATATGCTGATCTGATTCGGGGATACAATTGGTCCAAGAAGCCTTTCGTAGTGATACTTACGCACAGCCATTCTTTTGATTCGGTGATACTTGGTGATGTGATCGGAAGGCAGTGGTCATACCTGGGAATGATCGGTTCTGTTCGCAAGAAATCTCATGTTTTCAGCAAACTGGAATCAGGGGGAATCGATAGGAATCTATTGAATAAAGTTTCGACGCCGGTGGGATTGGAAATCGGCGCGGAGACTCCGGCGGAGATAGCAGTAAGCATCGTTGCGGAAATGATAAAAGTTCGGAGAAGCTCTTGTTGACTCAAACCGTGATATTCACGCCTAAGAGTCTCTCCGAAGCTCTGGAGGTTCTAAACGATAAGAAACCCGTGGTGTTGGCGGGAGGCACAGATCTACTGGTGCAAATCAAAGGTGGTGGGATTCCGCCTCCTCGATATATCATTGCCATTGATAATATCAAAGCATTGAAAGGGATAAAGAAGAATGGAAGGAAGGTTCGTATAGGGGCGTTGACAACATTTGAGGAGATACTCGACTCGGAGTTGTTGGCGAAATTTGCTCCACACCTGTTAGAAGCATCCTATGAAATTGGCTCGCCCCAAATTCGAGCGCGCGGAACTATCGGAGGTAATATCATGAATGCCTCGCCTGCGGGCGATTCGATTCCTCCACTTTTTGTGTTAGAGGCGCATTTAATTTTGCAGTCGATAGAAGGCAGGCGGAAAGTGGCCATATCCCAATTTCATACTGGCCCGGGCAAAACCATCAGAAGGCGGGATGAACTGTTGATTGGCATTGAATTCGAGGCCGGCGATAAATCATCGCGCTATTTTTTTATGCGATTGGGGACACGCAAGGCCTTGGCAATTGCCAAAGTCTCGGCGGCGGGAATGCTGAATATCAAGAACGGGCATATTGGGAAGGCAAGAATCGCCCTCGGTGCGGTTGCGCCCACAGTGGTATATGCGCATGGCGCCCAGGATTTGTTGGCTGGGAAATCGCTTAGTCCAGAGGTGGCATTATTGGTTGCTAATGCCGCCCAAAATGACTGCCATCCTATCGATGATATACGTTCGCAAGCCGAGTATCGTCAGGCGATGGTCGGAGTTTTGGTTGAGCGAGGTTTGATGAGAATAATGAATGAGCTTAATGGAGATGGCCAAAGATAATTTTAGAATAATTGGCAGAAAAGTCGCCAGGGTCGATGGTTTTGATAAAGTCACCGGAAGGACTCG
>PFXJ01000089.1:21382-21450 GCA_002791595.1 candidate division Zixibacteria bacterium CG_4_9_14_3_um_filter_46_8 | reverse complement strand
ATTGCGCCAGCGACAGTCCATGCGGATCAAAGAGATCTAACAGAGACGATAATGGTTACCGCGGATTC
>PFXJ01000089.1:16046-21350 GCA_002791595.1 candidate division Zixibacteria bacterium CG_4_9_14_3_um_filter_46_8 | reverse complement strand
TTCCGACAGAGTGGTCGTGGGAAAATACCACCGCAACCGGGATTGAGTATTA
This sequence comes from candidate division Zixibacteria bacterium CG_4_9_14_3_um_filter_46_8, assembly GCA_002791595.1. GTDB lineage: Bacteria > Zixibacteria > MSB-5A5 > UM-FILTER-46-8 > UM-FILTER-46-8 > UM-FILTER-46-8. Next base: position 21,298 of record PFXJ01000089.1, on the reverse strand, counting down.
CGGGGAAGGGATTGATTCGGCAAATGTATTAGCGACCATTGACGGCAATTCGATCCGATTAAATGGGACATCGATAACGCCGAGCGCGAGCGGCTATATAAAAATCAAAGAGTTGAAATCGCCGGTGGTGCCGGGGTATTATACATTCCGGGTGCAGACTTCATTTGAAGCTACTGCATTGGAGGAGATAGCCAAATCGCCGCAGGTGGCTGTGGAGGGGGCCAAGGAGGCGTTTGTAGAGGTTCCCGCAAAGGTTCTAATTCCTGATTATGGCGAGAAGATGCCTATTACCTATGCGGCGCCGAATAATTCGGAGGTTCTGATACAGGTTTATGACGTTGAGGGGACATTAATCGCCACGCTTTTTGATGAAGAGTATGATGCCACGCAATCGGAGGTGGTTTGGGATGGGAGGGATCGGCTGAAAGAGATTGTGCCGATAGGCGTATATATTTGCTATGTGGAGGCGACTGAAAGGCCATCGGGAAGGGTTACCACGGCTAGGGCGCCGATAGTGGTGGCGATACCGCTGAAGTGAAAAGGCATGCTGGTTAGCGCTCCAGCGCTGACAGCTTAATTGGCCGTCAGCCCTGGAGGGCTGACCGGCAAAAGCGATGAGGTTTGATTGTCAGAGTTACTGAGCTAAGGAGTGATTTATGGACCGTCAGCCCTGGAGGGCTGACCGGCAAAAGAGAGAGGGCTGACCGGCAAAAGAGAGAGGGCTGACCGGCAAAAGAGAGAACAGGATGACCAGCAAAAGAAAAGTGAGACAATGGCCAGTATGGGAAATGAGAGTAAACGACTGACCAGGGAAAGATTGCTAACCGCCAGAGAGAGCAGAAAAATGCTTTCTGGTTGGGACTCCACCGTTGACAGGGAGCTACCATGAGAAGAGGAAGACAGAACATCGACGATAGTTATTACCCATTATTCGTAACTACCGGCATCGTAGATCGTCTTCGAGTCTTCACTGATGATACAATAAATAGTGAGTCATTAAAGTCAATAGAATTTGCCCGAAACAAGTATGACATTACGCTTTATGCGTATGTACTTATGCCCAGCCATATTCATATGCTATGCTGCTCCGAAGAAATGGGCGGCGTGTCACGATTCATGAATTCGTGGAAGAGCTGGATGGCCAAAAGAATTATGGAGTATTATCAATCTGATCCCGGCATCTTTCATAAATTCAAGGATGCAGTTATGCGCTTCGACTTAGAAAGCAAGCAGAATTGCAAGGTGTGGTCATCGAGATTTGATGATGTTGCCATCAGAAATGAGGAAATGCTGAATCAGAAGTTAAATTACATTCATGAAAATCCGGTCAGGGCGGGATTGGCTCGGAATACAATTGAATATAGATATTCGAGTGCAGGATTTTATGAACACGGAGAATCTGGTATCATAAAGCTCATGAATATTTATGAGCCATGAACTGATAGCAATAAGATTTGCTTGTCAGAGTCGCAGTGCTGGCAGTGATTTATGGACCGTCAGCCCTGGAGGGCTGACCGGCAAAAAGGGCGCCGATAGTAGTGGCGATACCGCTGAAGTGAAAAGGCATGCTGGTTAGCGCTCCAGCGCTGACAGCTTAATTGGCCGTCAGCCCTGGAGGGCTGACCGGCAAAAGAAAGTGAACTGAAGCAAGAAAGTAAATACGGAAAAATTCAGATGCAAAATTGAGATTATTGAAGGATAAATTATGAAAAAGTTGCTCGCATTTCTCATAGTACTAATTCTTGTGATTCCAATGTCTGGGAGGGCGGCATTTGACGATATGAGGCCATCGGCGAGGGCGCGCGGTATGGGGAACGCCTTCGTGGGGCTGGCGAATGATGCCACGGCGATATTCTATAATCCGGCTGGTTTGGCGCAGCTTTCGCAGATAGAGCTTTATACCACGTATCAGAAACCGTTTGGGCTTGAGTTTCTGAAATACTACGGGATAGCGGCGGCATTCCCGACTTCAAGATTTGGGACATTCGCAGTCTCGGGGCAGCAATTCGGAGTGAATTATCGTGATGTGGAGCTGGAGACGGAGTTGACCATGAGCTTGGCGCAGGGGATAACGATAATGGATGATGTCCATTCATCGTTGGCGGTCGGTTATACGATCAACTATTTTCAATTGAAGTTTGCGGAATCGGTGGGAGGGGTAGCCGGTTCGGACCAAGGGGCGTTGGGGGTTGATATGGGCGTATTGGCCAAGATACGGAATCGCACGACGGTGGGATTTGCCGTCAGGAATTTATCATCTCCCAAGTTCGGGGATCTGGTGCAGAAAGATTTACAGCGGAGGCTTTCTTTTGGTTTGAGCTATGAGCCATATAGCGGCGTGAGAACAATGGGGGCGCTGGAGAAGAAGATCGGGTATGAAACCCGTGGCTTGGCCGGAGTGGAAGCCCAGATATTTGATTTTGTGGCTCTAAGACTTGGCCTGCAATCATATCCGAATTACCTAACGGCCGGTTTGGGCTTGAAATATTTTGGAGGGACTTTCGATTATGCGATGGCCTATCATCCGGTGCTAGGGCCTACCCATCAGTTTGCCCTCAGCTACTCGTTCGAATCAGCCCTCAAGAAGGTAGAGAAGTAGGATGAAGATAAGACTTCTGATGATTATTACCGCGCTATTATTGATATGGTCGATGAGTGCCGTCGCCCAGGAGTATAGCGGTTCCAATCAGTTGGATATAAATCGGGCGACCTACGAGGAGATATTGCTATTGCCGATATCAGTGGGGCAAGCGGAAGTGCTCTATGAACGGGTTCATTATGGGGAGTATTTAACCAGCATCTACCAGATTCGCGCGCTACCGGAATTTGACCAGGAGACATTCGATCGGATAAAACGGCTGATAAAGATAACTCCTTTTATTGGCTATAATCCGGAAATCGAGCGGCTGAACGATATTTATTATCGCATATCCGATTGGGCGGCAAGCGAAGGGACCAACGAGAATTTAGTGAATCTATGGATTGATTTGGCCAGGAACCCATTATATATCAACGATGCCGACTATAATGACCTGATTAATCTCCAGAATATCAGTCCGCAAGATGCGATGGCGGTTTCGGATGCGATACAAAGGCGGGGAGCGATAAACTCGCGGGGAGAATTGCGGACGGTGCCGGGATTGACGGGATGGGGGTATAGCAATCTCCGCAATTTCGTCAGTTATGAGAAGCCATCGGCCAAACGTGAGCTTCACGGCGATTACCAGCTTCGAATGTTCACCAGGCGGCTGGAGCAGGATAATGCGGATATCCTGTATGAGAATTTGAATCCGGGCGACAGCTATGGCAACACGGTTGATTATGATAGCTGGTATTATAGGCTATATTCGGAGAGCCCGGCCCCCGCGGTGGCTTCGAAACTTCGGGTACGTTACGGAAATGATTTTGTGGGCGGATGGATAATGCATCGGAACCTTGGGGAGTTCGATGGATCGCTGTGGAATAATAAATTCTATGCGGGCGTATTGAAAAAACGGTTGGGGCCGCTCTATTTGCGCAATTTTTACGTGGGGAATTATCTGGTGAGTTTTGGGGAAGGAGTGGTGATGGAGAATCTGGATTATTTCAAAGCCCGCAAATCCGGATTTTCGTGGGATAAGAGGATTAAGGGAGTAATAGGGGATATATCGGAGTCGGAGGAATTCACGCTGAAAGGTTTTGCGGGCGAAGCATCCGCTTACAATTTCGATCTGATATTTTTCTATTCCAATGACCGCAAGGATGCGATTCTGAATGCGGACGGCACTGTCAATTCCTATATTATTATGTCGCCGCGGGTGCCGAACGAGGTCTTGAAGCAATATGGAATGGATAATATGCTTGATGTGCTTCACGAACGGACTTATGGCGGGAATTTGAGCTATAATATCATTCCCGGAACCCGCATTGTGGCCTCCTATTACGAGAGCTTATACAACCGGAAATTTAATCCGCTGTTTGCGACCATATCGGACCGGTCAGATAAACAGGTGATGCAGGACAATGAATTCTTGGCGGGGTATAATGTGGATGGGAAATACCGTCGGGTATATGGCTGGAATTTCCAAACCATTATCGACCGTCTTTCGATTCAAGGCGAATACGCGGAATTGGAGAAAAACGGTTCCTATTTCAAGATAGGCGATGATCCAATGGGTGCGGTGGTTTCGGCGTTTCTGCAATACAACAGAACCCATCTGCTCTTGTTGTTCAGGCATTACGATGTTGACTATGATAATCCATACAACCGCGGATTCTCGAATTACGAGAGGTATAAGGGGACGATACTAGAGGATGAATTTTATTTGAAAGACCCTCTTTACGGTTATGCCTTTGATAACTCGGTGATGCCCCAGGCCGAGCACGGGATGTATATGGAATGGCGTTACCAGATAACGCGCAGTTTCACTTCGCAATTGGAATTCGATATCTGGAGAAGGGTGGCCGATTATGCGCAGTACAAGAGGTTTATTTTGAAGCTGAATTATCGTCCCATCTATCCGGTGATATTGAGACTCCGCCAGCAATGGCAATCGCGGGACCTCGAAAATATTTTCAATAAGTCGCAATTCAATAATGTGACTTCGCGTTTTGACATTTCGTTCCGCCTGTCGCGATATGATGACCTCTCTTTATTATATTTTGTTGGCAAGACGATGTGGCCGCCGCGCCCAAGGTTGATAGATAATCCCAACTATGGCGATGGACAGCCGATACTGGGGAATTCATCATCGCCCAATGAGGCCTTTGGGGCATACCTGACCCATAATTTTTCGGATTATTTCCAAGCCAATTTCGGATTTTTGATTGACGACGGCTTCTATTGGGGCTTTGAAGATAATGAGTTCTTTGTGACCGATGGTCAATCGAATCGTTATTATTTCTCGATTCTCGACCGTCTCACCGACCGGCTGGCGATACGATTCAAATACACCATAGATGATACCCGTCCGCGGAGCTATATCGATGCCAGATATTACAATGAGGATAATACGGTTAGGGATCCGCTCCAGCCGGACGCCGATAATGTGCATAATATCTATCATGCGGCGCGGTTGCAGGTCGATTTTAGCTGGTAACTTGGAATGATAATAAAATTGGAGATAGAATATGTTGAGATTCGATAAGATGGCCAGAGCAACTGCTCTAATTTTGGCACTGCTTTTGTTTCCGATGGTGTATTGCTGGGGGTATGGATTCTATGATGTGGGCTGGGGCAGTCAGAATGCGGGATTGACGGCGCGGTCGCTGGC
>PFXJ01000089.1:11025-16029 GCA_002791595.1 candidate division Zixibacteria bacterium CG_4_9_14_3_um_filter_46_8 | reverse complement strand
TTAATTCGGAATCCGGAGGAAGCGCAGTTTTTGTCAATCCTGCCCAACTGGCAAAAGCCGATGGTTTGAATGTGAGCTTGGATTATCGTTTAACCTATGCGCGGGAGGATTGGTCATACCCGGCGCATGATAGCTTCGATGGTTTTCTCGTGGACAATATCTATTCACAATCGGCGGTCGTTTATCCTGATTTCGGATTCTCGCTGGGATACAAGCCAAAATTCGGAGAGTACGCACCGGCATTTGGAATAGGTTATTATCCATTAAGGGATTTTCGCTATAATTATCAGGAGGAGGTGCGGGAACCATCCTACGCCCAGCCCGCTGATAGAGATTCACTGATTTCCATCAATAGCGTGCGCAACAGCGGCAAATATTATTATATCGGTTTGGGAGCGGGATGGGAGCTGAATCGGAATCTGCTGGTAGGAGCATCATATAATTATGCACCGGCAGTGGGCGGTTCAGAACGTAAATTTTATGCGGATGTTCTTCATGTGGATACATCGGTGGCTGATACCGGCAGCAGGAGCATCATCGATCCCGATGCCTCCGGATATATTTTAGTAGGATTCAATGTAAGGCCCGATGATCGATTTGAATTTGGCTTCACATATCAGTCGGAACATACGGCAGAAGCTACCTATCAGACCAGAAATATCCCTCTCACATTTTATCAGGAAGGGAAATTTGAGGAAGTCAACCCGGTGAGTTTGGGCGCCGCATTCTCATATCGTCCACGCTCGGCGACATTTTCTCGTCTTGAGGCGGAGTTTCATTACACCTACTGGTCCAATTACCGTTTGAGAGATAAAGGGACCGCCACCACTTATGGTGCTGACACCACCAGCGCCAGTGTCGATACCACTTATCTGGATAATCTCCAGGACAGTTGGGAAGTTCGGGTGGGGGTGGAGCATCGGTTTTACAGCAATATTCCGGCGAGATTCGGATTTCGGATGTATCCTAATCCCGATAATAGACGAGTCTTTGCCACAGTGGTTTCGGTGGGGACAGGTTTTATGATTGATCAGATTCAGGTGGATTTGGGCGGGGCATTAACCACCCGGGTTTCGCGGCAGAGCAGTTGGTTCGGAAATGCGAATCTATGGGATGCGGAGATAAATCGTCTGAAGGAATCGCATTTGAGCGGAACGGTGTCGGTGTCGTATAGGTTTGGGATCTGAGAGATATGGCGGCGGAAAACGAGGACGTCTGCCGGACACGAATGTATGATATTGGTAGCGGAAGGCTTGTCCTTCCGATAAAAAGCCACCCTCGAAACCGATTATTTTTTGACACAATCCGAGGGACAGGCCCTCGGCTACCATAGAGAAGGTTCATTTGAGCCACCACTCAATTAGCTTTCGGCACAGCCTTTCCCGGTCTGCCAGAAGCGAGGTAATAGAAAATTCAGGTGTGAAGATGAGGAAAATAATTTCATCAGTGATGCTTCTATGCGCCGCCATTATTGGAGCGCGGGCGGCCAATGGCCAGGAAGCAGATTATTACTATCTGGATATCATTTATTCGAATGATGTTCATGGCGGTATAATGCCGACCGGTGCATCGTTTATGAATCCGGAATTCCCACCTCCATTGGGCGGCGGAGGCTCATTTGCCAATTATGTCGAACAGCGTCGTGAGAAGATGAAGGAATTGGGCGGGAAGCTGCTTTTGTTGGATGCCGGCGATTGTTACTCGGGGACTCCCATCGGCACCAAAACCAAGGGCCAAGCGGTGGTTAATTTTATGAATATGATTGGCTACGATGCGATGGTGGTTGGCAATCATGAATTCGACAAGGGCTATCAGGCGCTGGAAAAGATGATGGATAATGCCCAATTCCCGGTGTTGGGAGCAAACATTATAGATCGCACGACCGGCAAACCTCCGCACAAACTTAAAGAATATATCATACAAGAATATAATGGCTTGAAGATTGGGATTATCGGAGTGGGATTGACTTCTACGCCCACGATGGCATTGCCTGAAAATATCGGCAACTACGAATTTCTGCCGGAAGGTCCGGTGATAGCCAAGCTGGTTCCTGTAGTGCGGCCGCAATGCGACATATTGATTGTGTTGACGCACATGTTTCTTCCTTATGACCCGGTCGAAGGGTGGAAGGATGTGGAAAAACGCAATAAGGAAGGCGATACCGATGTAGAGGGGCTGGCGATGCATGCGGCAAATATGTATGCTGGAATCGATCTGATGTTCACTGGTCATGTGCATAAGGGATATTATTTTCCGTGGGAAGACCCGATTAATCATACCTTGATGTTGCAGACTTTCGGTAATGGCACCAGCGCGGGCGAAATAATTGTGAAAGTCGATAAAAAGACCAAGACTATCGCCGGTTATGAATTGCCTTCTGAGGACGGCTCATTGGTGACGCTTTTTGAGGATGAATTCCCGCCTGACAATGAAATCGGAGGATACATCGGGCGCGAGCAGGCGGTGGCGGAAGCGGGGATGGATGATGTTATCGGTACAACGAAAGTAAATTTGATGCGCGGGAGCGCCGCCGAGAATCTGATGGGGATGCTGATTACGGATGCCTTCCGCGATTACTACGACTCCGATTTTGCTTTTACCAATGTCGGCGGAGTTCGCGCCGAGATCCAAGCCGGGGAGATTACAATGAGGTCGCTTTTCAAAGTGATGCCATTCGGGAATCAATTGGTCAGGATTAAAATGAAGGGCTCATTTATGAGGAAGGTGGTGGAAGGGAAACTGCTTTCGGATGAGTCCGATAGAGGTTTATTGATTGCCGGCGCGGATATCACTTTCAACAAGAATAGACCAAAATGGGATCGGATCACGAAATTTCTTGTTCGTGGCCGTGAGCTTGAAGCGGATAAGATATATGATGTGGTAACCACTGATTATCTCTCGGAGGGGAACAGCGGGATGGAACTGTTGCTTGAGATTCCGCAGGAGGAAAGGGTTTATACCCAGATTCCGGATTTGGATGTGGTCGAAAGATATATCAAGAAAATCTCCCCGATATCGATCAAGCCCGACGATCGACTCAAGCGCGATGACAAATCTCAGCAAGCCCCGTATCTTCAGCAGGCGATGCCGAAGTAGGCGGCGATAATATTATTTTCTATCGGTCAAGTTGAGATAGGTTGGATTTCTCTTCAACCTCATTCGGAGATTGAAGAGAAATCCAATAATTAATCTTGCGAAAAGCGTTATCACGAGCGCTTGGGTTGGGCAAGTTTTTTGGCCAAGAGAGCGATGAGAATCATAATTGCGACTGCCGCCAGCAAAGTGATGACCAAGCTAAACCAATGGTATTCGCTGGTGCGGGCATAGAGAAGCAATTGATTGCCGCGGAATTCATAATTCGAAAAATCCCATTCCAAATGGTCTGAGGCAACAGAGTCGGCATTGGTGGCTTCGATTCTCCCCGGAAGGTAGAGCTTGAGGGTGAAGTTGTACTGGTTATTGCCTCCTATGTTATAAGCGCCGGTTATATCATAGCCGCGCTGGTCAAATTGTAGCGCGATTTCATCGTTGGCCGCCTCGATAGCTTTATCCACATTTTCAATTGTGAAGCCCTCGCCACCGGGATGGGTCCTGAGGGTCGAGAGGATTGAAAGGACGGTTTTGTTCAGGAGAGAGTCTCCGAAGCTGTCTTCCCCTTTCCAATTCGCCGGATCATATAGATAGGGCTTTATGTATTGATTCCAGAACCGCGTCAACTCATCGGAAATTGGGTCCTTGCTATTTTTCAGGGCATCCCGGGCGGCAGTAGAAGATGCAAAAAGTTTTAGATTTTGAAAGAAAGTGTTTTCGGCATAGGGGAGGATTTTGGGAAGATGCGCGATGATAGTGTCGGTGATAGGGATGGCGTCAAAGAATATCTCCTGGTATTCAAAATCGGTGCGAAAGAATTTCTTATTTTGTATTACTTTGATGCGATTGCCGGAAAATGCGGCAGAATCATCAGTCAATTTATGGTAATCCGAAAAATGAGTAGGAGGTGTGTTGATATCCAGCGACCAGGCCGCGGAGAATGACGAATCTGAATCCTGTCGGGAGTATTGGAATTTCGTATCGGGCGGAGCGACGTAATGTTGATTTAGAAATGCCTTCGCTTCCGAGGAGTCAATTGCCATCGGCAAGCGATTTTCCAGAGAGTCAACATCGAATTGCTTGAGGGTGATAAGACCGTTGCGTTTGAGTTGGCCATCTCGAGAGTAACGGGATTCCAGCACGGTTCTTACATTCCAGGAGATGCAATTTGAGCCATTCAGCAAAATGAACAAGGAAATGGCAATCAGGGTGATCCTGATCATCAGCGATGATTTGGATTCTTGATGATCCATGTGAAGGCCTCCTTAGTTTTCTTGGGCTTCGCCTGTCATGGGGACAAATCGGACCGGGATGATGCTCTTCTGGATGATGCCACCTTCGCTTTTTGTGACAGTGATCAAGTCTTGATATATGGAACCCACAGGCAGGACTAAAACGCCATTCTGTTTCAATTGCTCTATCAATTTGGGCGGAATATGCCCAGGGGCGGCAGTAATCATAATGGCATCGAAAGGCGCCGCTTCAGGCCATCCCTGATAACCATCGCCGCATCGAACGAAAACATTATTATATTCAAGGGAACTCAAGGTGGAATCAGCCCTCTGGCAGAGTTCGGGGATAATCTCAATGGTATAAACTTCGCCGGCGATTTCGGCGAGAACGGCGGCCTGATAACCTGAACCGGTGCCGATCTCCAGAACCTTTTCACCACCTTGCAAGTTCATCAATTCGGTCATCAAGGCAACGATATAAGGTTGTGAGATGGTTTGATCATTGCCGATCGGCAGAGGACAATCGTCGTATGATTCGTTTTGAAATGCTTCCGGGACGAAGAGGTGGCGTGGGACAGATCTCATTGAGTTGAGGGCCAGGCTGTCCTTTACTCCTCGTGATTCGATCTGGGACTTGACCATCAAAAGACGCTGGGCGGCATAAACCTCTGAAGATTGGTTA
>PFXJ01000089.1:4180-11015 GCA_002791595.1 candidate division Zixibacteria bacterium CG_4_9_14_3_um_filter_46_8 | reverse complement strand
TATTCTTGCCAACAGTCATTTCATTATCACCGCCGCAACGGACGTTGCATAGAAGCAAGGCTGATGAGGATAGGATAGTGATCGCCGGTATCCTCAATATGAAGGGCATGAGCGAGTTGGTCATCTATATTTACATACGCAAGGTTCAAAGCTGGAGTTTCGGGAAGATTTATGGACTTTGCCATTCTTTTATCTTTTCACGATATTCTCGGATAAGTTCCAGCGCCTTATTTTTGTCTTCGGACTCCACGCTCAAGTGAAAATATGCTTGCTTGCGGTCGGGCCAGATTAGCAGGGAAGTATCATCCATCACCACGCGGACGCCATCGATGAGCTGGCGATTCATATTCTCGGTATGGCTGATAAGGTTGCGCATCACCTGCCCTTTTTTGCCCCAACTGCAGGGCACGGATTCCTTGATAAGCGAATATCTTTCCCATTCGCCGCGAAGTCTCCCCAAAGGCGTCTTGGAGCGGGATATGAGCTCAAGGATTTTGACCAATGCAAACATGGCATCGGCGCCGAGTTGGAATCCCGGGAAAATGTAGCCGCCACGCGTGCCTCCGACAAAGTCAACTCCATTTTTATGGAATGCCTCCATCATCGAAAGATGGTCGTTACGGGTGCGGATTACTTTGACTCCATAGTCATCGGCGATTTTTTCGACTCCCATTGAAGCGGCAACCGGCACGGCGATGCTTTTAACCTTATTCAACTGCAAATAAAGTGAAGTAATTAGCAGGAGCATCCGATCGGGGAGGACATGGCGCCCGCGCTCATCGATGACATCAAGTTTTTCGGCGGCGGGGTTGAACATAAAGCCGATATGCGCCCGCAAAGATTTTACGATGGATGATAATTGAGAAAGGCGCTCCTCGATTTCATCTTCCGTCTGGGACTGCCTTTCAGGGTCCTGATATGCATTCAAAGAGACAGCATCGATTCCCAGCGCTCCGAGGATTGAAGGGAATATGTCGCAGGCGCCCCCGAAAGAATAATCGAGGACAATCTTGAATTTCATTGATTTGACCATATCGACATCCACAGCTTTCAGAAATGCCTGGCGATAATTGTCGAGGGCTCTTTGGGGATAGTCGATGCGGCCGGTTTCGTTAACGCGCGCCCTTCGGAAATCCTCCCGGAAGAACAGTCGCTCAATGCTCTTGGCTTTGGAATCGGGGATATCCATACCGTCGGCGTCGAAGAAAATGATATCGATCACTTTCTCATCGACAGGCGAGCGGCGCACATGAAAGCCTCCTGCGGATTTGCCATAACGAAGCTCATAGCGAAGCACCGGAGTTGGGAGCATTTGCAAGTCCTGCACGTTGACACCGGCAGAGAGCAATCCGCAATTGATAGCCCGGTTTATCATTCGAGACGAATGAGCGGCATCACGACAGCAAAGGACATTGGTGTATTTACCCAGAAAAGCGCCGTACGCCGCCCCCAATTTGGCGGCAAATTCCGGAGTCAGCTCGGCGTTGCCTATGCCGGAAACTTTGGCATCATAAAAGAGTTCCCTATTCCAGGTCTCGCCCCATACTAATGATGATGACAACGTGGCGCCGGCTTCTACCTGTTTATCAGGCCAGACTTTGACATTGGCTTTGACAATGGCGCCATCCCCGATTATGCAGTTTTCGCTGATGACCGCATTTTCATTGAGATTGGCGCGAATGCCTATGATGGCGTTATCGCAAACGATTGCTTCGTTTATGACAGCTCCGGCGCCAATTTTGACCTTATCCCACAAGACCGAGCGAGTGATGGATGCATTTTCGCCGATATGGTTATTGCGGCCCATCACCGAGTTGTAGATTTTACAGCCATCATCTATGGTTGTGCCCTCACCCAAAATTACGGTGCCGCCCAATTCAACATTTTCCCCGAGATGGACATTTTTGTCCGCCCAGAGTCGGGCGCCCTCCCTCACCAACAGATTACCCTCGATTTCCACTTTGACATTGCCATCGAGTATATCCTGATGAGCTTTGGCATATTCATCAAGGCTTCCAACATCACGCCAGTAGCCGGGCGCGATATAGCCATAGAGAGCTTCACCTTTCTCCAGCATTCCCGGGAAGAGGTCTTTGGAAAAATCGAAATCTGTCTTGGGAGGAATGGACTTCAACACTTCCGGCTCGATTATATAGATGCCGGTATTGACGGTGTCGCTGAAAACCTGCCCCCAGCTTGGTTTTTCCAGGAAGCGGGTGATATGTCCTTCATCATCGGTGATGACGACCCCATATTGCAGTGGATTCTCCACCCGGGTCAGCACCATAGTTGCTTTGGCTTTCTTGGCGATGTGGAAATTGATGCAGGCTCGCAGGTCGAAATCAGTAAGGACATCACCGGAGATTATTAGGAATCTCTCGTTAAGGAATTCCTCGGCATTTTTTACCGAGCCGGCGGTGCCATAATCCGCGGCGGCCATTACATATTTTATATTGACGCCCAAACGCGCGCCAGTTCCAAAATAATCTTTTATGTCATCTGCCTGAAAATAGAGCAATGCCACCAGATCAGTAAGGCCGTGCTTGGCCAGCAGATTAATGATATGCTCCATCATCGGTTTGCCCGCTGTGAACACCATCGGTTTTGGCATGTTCAAAGAAAGGGGGCGCAGACGGGTACCAAAACCGCCGGCCATTATGACAGCTTTCATTAACAGAAACTCCGATTCAATTTATGGCTTGAATTTATAATATAATATGGCTGGCGTCAATGAATTTGGATAAGAGGAAATTGGTGGGTGCATCAATTTCTGGACAGACCCGATGAAATCGGGGTAACCCACCGAGGCGAAACCCCGCCATTTATCCGCTGTCGTGAATCGGTGTTCCGAATCAAACCGCCTTTGGCGGGTTGAATGAAAAACCCGGCAATATGATTTAGCCGAAGAATACAGGTTTCATCCTTGACACTCCTGAGCCAAGACCCGACACAATAGAAATTCAATATCAATAATGGTCTGGGTTTCCCATCCCCGCCTGAAGCGGGGTGGGTTCTCGAATCTCGCGGGCAAGTCACCTCGGTGACCAGGACCCCACGACCTGCTTTAACCTGTGCTTGGCAGACCTCCCGAGGCGGCGCTAAAGGCCTGTATCGCCGCCGTCCCGGCGGCTGTAACGGCGGCATCTTGCCGGCGTAATGCACTAACGTTCACAGAGTTGTCTTGGAGGGCGAAACGCCCTCCACACAGCCGTCAAGTCGAAGATCCCGATTTGTCGGGGATGATGGTGTTACTTTTGACCCAGCCTCTCCCGGCCTGCCTCAGTTTCGTAGGTCAAGGCCTCCGTGTCTTGACAGATATTCTTAAGGAATCAAGCCCCAAGTGGGCTTGATCTACCCGGCCGCGGGTCAACCAGTAGTCAGACCAGCGGTTATAGGGTTATAGGGCCGCTTCCTTCTTAAGGTGAATAATTCCCGATCCAACCGCATTTGATGCCGCCATATACGGAGTATTACTGCCAATCATATTTTCTGCTTCGGCGTATTTCTTTGCGTTAATTGCGTGGGCCACCTTGCCAGCCTCAATGTGAAATGCGGCGTGTTTAGCTACACACTCAGCATAACTCTTCAAGCCGCTAAGCTTCGCTTTGGCTTCCCCGTAAAGCCATTTGCCCATTTCACAGCAATTATCTTTGGAGATAGCTACTGCATCCATCGTCTCCTGCCTTGAAATCGCTGAACGAAACTTCATTTTCCACTCTGCGTGCTTCGCAATTGCCTGATTCAGATCCATATTGTCTCCTATGGGTTTGTGATTTGAGGCTTAACTACATTAATTCAGATCGCCATCAATTCTCCAAATGGCATCTTCGGCCATTTCGGGTGTATATTCAAGAATTTATTTGTGTTGTTTTTCTATCAGTCTATTGTCGGTAAGCATCTGAGCTGACCGATTGATGAACATTCATCCCTCCTAAGTATAATTAATTACCTTCTTAATTTAATTATCGAACGCCCAATATCCGACTTTAGGAAAACATCTTATGGATATCGATAAGAAGAAAATTGATTTCTCGGTGTTGCCCAACCGCATATTGACCGATGGCAGAATACTCCCCTGCCGGGCAGGCATGCAAAGGTCTGGCCCTACGATTGGAAATTAAAAGGGTAGGCACAGAGGGAGTGTTGAAGAACCCTATTTCATAAAGAAAAATCATTTAACTGTCATTCCCACGAAAGGGCTTGTTGTAAAAGCCAGGAAACTTGAAAAATGATCTCAACCTTCTCCCGCTTCGTCGGGAGAAGGTGTCCCTACTGGTCAGGATGGATGAGGGTGTGACCCCATAAGCTCCCTCATCCTCCGACTCCTTCTCCCAATTAACGGGAGAAGGAGAGAAAGAAAAGAATTCTTGAAGCACCTTCTTTTTTATGACAGCCCAGCTTTTTCAACACTCCCGAAAGTGGAAATCCATATTAATCAAAGAGATAGATTCCCGCTTTCGCGGGAATGACATTTAGAGGAAGTCAAGAAACCACATTTTCAACACTCCCCGCAGGTCCGCCCCTACATCTCCCTCTCCCATCAATTGGGAGAGGGAGAAGGTCAAATCCCGATCTCATCGGGACGATTTATCGGGAGAGTGAGTGAAATTATTTCAGCAACGTCAGCCGTCTGGCGAATACTTGGTCACCGGCTCTCAGTTTATAGAAATAAATTCCTGAAGAGTACTGGCTGGCATCCCATTGGATGGTTTTATAGCCGGCATCCTGGCGCTGGTCTATTACTGTAGCGACTTTCTGTCCCATCAGGTTGTAAATCTCCAACTTCACATCAGCATCTTTGGCCAGTGAATAGCTGAATGAGGTCTCTGCATTGAATGGGTTCGGATAATTGCCGAAAAGCTCGGTCTTGTAAGGAGAATTTTCGCCTTGCTCAAACCAACCGCTAAGCGTCCAGCTATCCGCCCCACCGGCGATAGCGGCGGTAACTGTAAAGGCAAACGAAGCCGAGTCAATTTTCACCGCAGGATAGTCACCGCAATAAGCGATATATCCATAAGACCCTGGCGGGGCATATACCGGCACAAATTGCTGGATGCCGGGGTAGGTTAATATCTGGTTCGCCGCAAGTGGAACATTATTCGCCTGCATCGTGGGGCCGAAAAGCCCATAATTGGGGACATTCACCATTACCCAGACATCGGTTGTGGTCGGGGAAGCTTGATTATTGGTCAGAACGCCGGTGAACGAGAACGAGCCGCCTGCGGGAACGTTAATCGGAGGATTATTGGGAATCATATCGACTGAGACAGCCGGGCCTGAGGCACAATAGTAGCCTATGACTTCAAGATCGTCAATATTCCATCCGCAATACTGCCAGGCGACATCACTGGAGCCGATGCCGAATCTTAATTTCAAGTTGGCGTTATTATCGGCGATGGCGGAGATATCGTAAGCTTTCAAGTTCCAGGAGCTCTCGTCAATAGTCCCGGAACCGTTTTCGAAAACGGTAATCCAGGTGGTGCCGTTGTAAGCTTGCAATCCGGCATGGTCATAAGTATTACCTTCCACCCCAAGCCAGCGGTAGAAATTGAGGGTCACGCCGATATAGCCGGTGCAGTTTATAGTGGGCGAAGTTACATAATAAGTAGTGCTCAGATTAGCGGCGTAATCTCCTCCGGAGCCGGAGGTCAGATCATTGCCCAGAACTTTGTTGTCGGAGGTCGGACTGTGATCAACTGCCGGGTCGGGGCCGCCATAGCCGTCATTTCCGGCTCCGCCGACAGCGGCTCCGATCGTCCACTCGCCCGAACCGCCAAGCCCCGTCCATCCTTGATTGGTGGAAAAATCATCCAGGTAAATCGAGGTGAGTCCGGAGGCAACGAAAGCAGAATAGTGCGCAGTGGGCGCGGCCACAGGATCGGTAACGATTGTATTATCCATAGTCCTGGCGCTCACATAAAAGAAAACATCGGATCCGCAGGTGATCGGGGGGAAGACGGCATCATAGATATTCGGAGCCACAACCTGCATAGGGATATTGGTGTAATTCCCGCCCGTGCTATAGTATAGCAGGCCGGTTCCCGGCTGGGGCTGTGATGTTCCCGCGGTAACCTCAACTCTGAAAGTAGTGCCTCCATTCGGGTTGATCAACTGCGGCAACCCATTAGGATAATTGAATAGGAGGACAGGTGGTATGGACAGATGGGCCAAAGTAGCCATAGTGGCAACCCCGCCTTTGACAACTTCCGTGCCAAAAGGGAGATTCAGATGGCTGATAAGATCGCTGGTAGTATGATACCATGGGTACCAATCCGGCGCGCTTTGCAACTGAGCATCAATCGAGAACGGCGCTGGATAGCCATATAAGGAGAAGTAATAATGATCACTCCCATAGAAGGGGCCGCTGGTATTAACTCGTACCGAATATGCTGTCGAATAGTCGTTGGTAAGCAATGCCAGCAAATCGGCGAGCGCCAATTCTGCCGGTGCATTTTGGTCGGCATAGATGTTAGTATCCCAGCCATAGGTGCCGGTATAGGAAATCATATCGAAATTCAAAACCCCGCCGATGCGGCGGTTGTTGTTATTACAATATTGGGCATAAGCTTCAGAACCGATAAGGCCTTGCTCTTCGCCGGTTACCAAAACGAATTCGATAGTACAATCGAAATCATACTGGCTTAATACCCTGGCCGCCTCCAGGACGCAGGCGGAACCGGAACCGTTATCTTCGGCGCCAGGTGCACTAGTATTGGGACTGCTCGAAGTGGCATCGAGGTGGCCAATGATGATATAAAGAGAATCGGGATATACCGTCCCCATCTTTCTCCCGATGGGATCATGCCAAGTGTTGCCTCCATAGCTGAAAGCAAAA
>PFXJ01000089.1:0-4172 GCA_002791595.1 candidate division Zixibacteria bacterium CG_4_9_14_3_um_filter_46_8 | reverse complement strand
TTGAAGCCCCATAGCCGCCATAGTATTTTTTGCCCATTGTTCCGCGGCCCGGCAGGAATCCGTATAGGAGTAGCGGGTAACAAAATCCTGCATCCTCTGAATGAAGGCGGTATATTGCACTTGGCTCACCTGATTAACTATCGCTTCGATCTGAGGATCGGTCAGCATGTCATAAGTAGGAATATTCGCTTTCTGCCCTACCTGAGGCTTGGGGACAAATGAAATTCGGGTAAGTCTCCGCATATAGGCAATGGAAGAAGCATCCAACTCGGTTGGCGTTACCCCAATCGCCTCTTGGCCATCGAAATAAATTATGGTGATATCCGCTGAAAGCTTGCCGATATCGGCGGCATCAATCTGAAAGAGAAAATAGTTGCTTTCGTCAATCCGTGGTCCGAGGTTTTGGATGGTGCATCCGGCCTGCGCCAGAGCATTTACCCCGGTGGGAGTTGCTCCCACGAGCAGTTCATCTTCGAGGACGGCATACACTTTGACGCCTTCCTGAGCAACAATGTCATTGATGCTGAGGGCATCTTCTTTGACAATATGCAGGTCTTCGGCGGCGGCAAGAGAAAAGCCAAAAAGAGCCACACAGATTAATGTTAGCAGTGCCCTGGTGTTAATGATCATAATCCTTACCTCCGGTTACTTGAAAAAATGCTAATGATTAAGTGATTGCCATTGGCAGTTTGCCTTCGGCGGTTATAGCGCTTATTTCCATTGATAAAACAGGATACTAATCCTGATATTATTTACCTACTACATTATTGCCAAAAGGAGAAGGGCTAAGCATATATCATACTCCTCCGAGTTCGGTTCATCTGTTTGTCTGACAGTGGCAGTCATTTAGGAAGAAAAATATGAAAGGTTCCATTGCTTCACATACCGATGTGATAATATAGCATTTTATTTTCATTTGTCAATAAGATGTCAGGGGTAATGAGGGAGATAAGGACCCTTCTACTCCGATAGCGCAGACACTCCTGCCCGTTAATCCGGCAAATGCCGGATTTGATTAGTCTGGGAGCATTTCAGATACGGGACAATCCCGACGTCCCGATAAGATCGGGAGGACCGATTATCGGAGTGAGAACCCCGCCACCTATTAATCAAAAAAAGGGCCATTTTGTGGACATGCCAATCAAAAACACACTGTTGCACGGGGGCTTGAACGCGGAACTCTTGATAACCACCTAAAGTTTTATTTCTGTATTCGCAGAATTCTCTATGAAAAATCGCGGAATTAGTTATATTTAAATAAGCTTTATTCTTCCTCGATTGGGGCTATATTAAAATTTAGGATTTCAAGGAGCGAGCAATGAAAATCAATAGAACACTTTTACTTATCTTCATTATTGGATTGTTCCAAATATTTGCGTCATCGATGTTGCTTGGCAATAATGCTTTTGCCCAGAGCGAGAACATTTATAGCCTTGTCAGGATTGATGTTGCAGATAAAAACGAAGCCAAAAACATTCTTTCACTTGGGATGGGGGAATGCGGGATGAAATTGGATTTGGATAATGGCTATATTGAACTCACTGTTGACGGGAATCAGCTTAAGGCCATCGCTGAAAAGGGCTATAATTATGCCATCATTATTCCTAACCTGGAGGAATATTACGCATCGCAACAGATTGGCTTGAGCATGGGCGGTTTCCGCACATATTCTGAATTCGTTGCCAAAATGGATTCCCTGTTGGCTTTATATCCATCGATAGTCATGAAAGATTCGCTGGGAGTAGGTTATGAAGGCGGTGTGGTCTGGGCGCTTAAGATTTCCGATTATGTAAATGTCCAGGAGAACGAAGCTGAAGTCCTTTTCACCGGCCTAACCCACGCCCGGGAGCCCATTGGCCCGACCATCTGCATTGATTTCGCCGATTGGCTTTGCGCCAATTATGGCTCTGATCCCATAGCCACCAATATCGTGAACAACCGTCAAGTGTGGATAGTAGCGATGATGAATCCCGATGGTTACCTTTACAATGAATCCACAAATCCCAACGGCGGCGGTTACTGGCGCAAAAACCGTCGGAATAACCTCGATAATTATTATGGGGTCGATAACAACCGCAACTATACCTATAATTGGGGTTTTGATGACATTGGCTCATCTCCCTATACTTGGAGCGATGTTTATCGTGGTCCCTCGGCTGGCTCTGAACCGGAAAATCAAGCAATTATGCAGCTCTGCCAGGACCACAATTTCCAACTTGCTGTCCATTATCATAGCTACGGCAATTTATTCATTTACCCCTGGGGATATGATGAAGTCCTTCCTCAAGATATTCAGCTATTCCGTGCCATAGCCGACTCCGCCACAATTTTCAATGGCTATAAGACCGGCTCTGCCTGGCAGCTCCTGTATAATACGAATGGTGATGCCGTCGATTATTCTTATGGCGAAATAACCACTAAGAATCCAATCTTCGGATTCTTGCCCGAGGTCGGCAACACATTCTGGCCGAGCCCGAATGAAATTCCTGGCCTGGTTCTGCAAAACCGTCCAGTAAATATATTTATGGCTACCATTGCCGATAATCCCTGGCGCACCATTCCTCCAATCGCTCCCTATATTAGCACGATGACTACCGATGATGATGGCAATTTCACTATCAATTGGCACATGATAGTAGGGGATACTATCCCGACCAAATTTGAATTGCAGGAGGTTTCCGGGGCGGCCGATATTACCGATGGCGCCGAAACCAATTCTGATAATTGGATTATGGAAGGTTTCAGCCGTAGCATAGACCAACATTACTCGGGAGCATATAGCTTCTATTCCGGCGATGCCAACGGTTATCATTCCACCCTTACCTCCAAAACGCCGATTCCTATCGCCGGACCAACTAATCTAACATTCCAACTCAATTATGACCTTGAGACCGGTTACGATTTCGGATTCGTGGAGATTTCCACCGATGGTTATAATTTCAATATCCTGGAAACATTCACCGGCTATTCTAACGGTTGGGTGACCAAATCCTACAATTTGGGCGCCTATATTGGCCAGCAGGTTTATCTTAGATTCCGTTATGATACCGATGTCTATGCCTTTTACGGGGGATTTTATGTGGATAATGTATCGCCAGTGAGAACATACTCTGTCGTTTCAACAATCAGCAGTAATATCTATGGCCAGAGCTTTAATATAACCGGCAAACTGCCGGGGACTTTCAATTATCGGGTTAGTGGGTTCAATGATTCCGGATGGGGAATTTTTGGCAATGTGGAAGACATCACTGTAACTGGGACTGCACCCGATATTCAGGTAAATTTCACTCCGATCAATCCCCCGATTTCTGTGCCGCATGGCGGGTCATTCAACTTCAATGCCGATGTCACCAATAACGGAAATAGCGGCGTTTCATTGGATTGCTGGATCGGATTGAAACTTCCAAATCTCACGCTTTTCGGTCCGCTTGCAGTTTATAACAATATATTTTTCGCGGCAAACCAAACCCTTGTATTCAATAATTTAACCCAGTTTATCCCGACTTATGCTCCCGTCGGCAACTACCTTTACATTGGCTATATCGGAGATTATCCAACCATCAAATATGATTCCACTTATTTTGATTTCACCGTGACCGCCGCCTCTGCCAATACTCAACGCAATGGATGGATTCTCAAGGGTTGGCTTGGGATGGAACCTGAATCAAACAATTCTATTCCATCGGCGACGACTCTGGTGGGCAATTACCCGAACCCGTTTAACGCCCGAACCTCGATTTATTATGATCTTTCCGAAGCCGGGGAAGTCTCGCTCGCAATTTACAATCTCAAGGGGCAGTTGGTGGAAACGCTGATTAATTCGCATCAGGATGCTGGCCAATATCATATCGATTGGGACGCCAACCGATACTCCTCCGGAATATATTATTACCAGCTTTCCGTCGGAGAAGGCACAATCACCAAGCGGATGACGTTATTGAAGTAGGTTGTGGGGCCTTGGGCGCTATTGTGGCTCGCCCCCAACATTTGATAGGCGCGGGGGCCAAGGCCGCCCGCCTACCCTCTGACCACCATTGATTCCCTGTAAGGGCGGGCCCCTGTGCCCGCCCTTTTACTTTGCCCAATAACCAACCTCTTCCGATATGATATCGCTTAATATCTATTGAATTTCCCCTTGCCAATTTAGATTAATGTGTTATATAGAAATCAGT
>PFXJ01000129.1 GCA_002791595.1 candidate division Zixibacteria bacterium CG_4_9_14_3_um_filter_46_8 | reverse complement strand
GTGGAAGACATTCTGATAGTTGACTCCCACCCAGACGTCATGCGCAACTGGATCAGGCAGAGGGTTATTGAGATAACCGGTGTACCCGAAAGTTCCTCCTCTGGGAACAATAACCGGCGAGGTGTCGGAAACCATATTAACATCGCTGCACGTAGCCCCACCCAGAGAGTATCCGTACCAGTTTCCCCCTGGTCCATGGTCGCCGGTGAACAGCATATTATTGCAATACGAAAGCGTCCAGCTCCAATCGCCATACGGGACCGCAAATGATTCCACATAGCTACCATCGAAATTATAGACATAGATAGTGGTGCCCGTGAACGCTCCTTCGAAGAAAAGGTGAGTCCCGTTGGTGGCAATCGGATAGCCATAGACATAATTGGGACTTAAGGTTATGGTCTGAACCGTGGTCCCATTGGTTATGTCAATCTTCCAGATCGTGCCGGCTAAGTGCTCATAGACATAACCATTGAGGTAGCAACATTCAGCATTGGTGTCGTGAAAGAAACCGGGCATTACCGTAGTAGTTGTTCCTGTAACGGGATCAACCGTAAATAAATCTAACGACAGCCCTTTCAAATAGAGTTGATTATTGTACATCCAGACACTGCGGACAGCGTTTATTCCGATAGTTACAGAACGCACAAAGCCGCCATTGGCATCGTAGGTCTCGACGGCCGCATCATATCCGCAGGCATAATAGTAGGTGCCATCCCAAGTGATTCCCTGGGCCTGGCTGCTGAAATAATGAGGAAACTGGATCTGCAATGTAGGTGTGTAAGTGGTAATCGTAGGGATATTACCGACCTCAGGATTAACAAGTGGTGCGGGATCAAATGCCACTGATGCCGCATCCCAATTGCTTGCCATCGCATAAGTACCAAATACCAAAAATGCGATGGCTACCAAAGACGACAAAAGTCTTCTCACAATTCATCTCCTTACATTTGATTGTTGCTTAAAATACGCTTTGAAAGAAATAAAATTGAATCTCTTGGACATACCTCCTTTCTGATAGATGGATATCAATTTGATCTACGCTTGAGTGCATGACTAATCCCAAACAGCGAAAATGAGAAGAAATATCGATTACAAAGAATGGAAACCGAATATAAAATTATTCAGTTTAGTTTACCATGATTACTCATCAGAGATGCGGTCCGCGCGGACTCACTTAGATGGAAATCCGCTCCGTAAATCTTGCTTCAAAGATACTCGAGCAATCACTGGCAGTCACCGAACATATCACCTCAATCCAAGTGATCCTAAGGCAGATTACAAACAACCCCAACCAACCTGACCACAATGATTGAATAAATGATATTTTCAGAGACCTTCGACGTCCCTTGTCGAAATAAAGAAATTCCCTTTTTATGTAGCGATAAATTAAAGGTAATCCGGCAGATTGTCAAGGATTTTCTGGAATAAGTCGCCATAATTATAGTATTATTAGAAGATACCGGTGCTTTTATAGTTTTTTCATAATAATTAAGGTATAGTCATCGGTCTGAGAGATTCCATTCCGGAATACTTCCAGATCCCCTAAAATTTTGGAAGAGATCTCATTTGCAGAACATCCCGATGAACCCATTACGATCCTTATCAACCTCTCAACTCCGTATTCCTCTTCACTTGAATTGAATGTTTCAGTAACGCCATCGGTATAAAACACGATAATGTCACCTAAGCTCAAATAGATTGGCTTTTCAATGTATTGGCAATCCGGAATAATTCCGAGGGCCATCCCGCCGATAGATAATTCCTCATAGCGGCCATCGGCACGTATGAATATCGGCGGATTATGACCGGCATTGGAAAAAGTAAATATCGAGTTTTGAGAATCAAGAACCCCATAGACGGCAGTTACGTAATTTCCCGGCTCAATGCTCTCAAATAGCAGGTTATTTACCTTATACAAAATTGTCCGGATTGCAAAGTTGTTTCTGATTTCAGCCTTTAAGCTGGATCGAAAGGCGGCCATAATAATTGCGGCTGGAATCCCTTTTCCAGCTACATCTCCCACGGCGATGCCATACTGATTTTCCACAATCGGAATGAAATCATAGTAGTCTCCGCCCACTTCATCATACGAACGATTAATTGCCCAAATGTCATACCCCGCTATCTCCGGTTGCTTGGAAGGCAGAAAAGTTAGCTGGATCCTGCGGGCGATTTTTAGCTCTTCTTCCAATTTTCTCTTGCTCAACAGCTCATCCAACAATTGAGCGCGTTCGATCGCCACTGCGGCGTGGCCAGCGAAAATCTCCAGAAGCTTCAAGTCCTCATCGGAGTATTTATTCGCTTCATCGCCTTCGATATTCAGCACTCCCACCACGCCCTTATTGCTCTTGATCGGAACAACCATTTCAGAGGCTGTTTTTGAACGAAATTCAATGTATCGCTGGTCAGCGGTCACATCGGGAACCAGCACGCTCTGGCCATTCTTGGCAACCCATCCAACAAGCCCGTCACCAAGTTTGATGAGGAAATTTTCAGGATAAAATTCATCGCTTCCCCTGGTTTTTGACTTCTCGACTTCAGGATTTATCAAACCAGTAATTGGATCAACTAGGAAAATTGCGGCCATATCATATTCGATAACTTCAGATAGACCATCCAAAATGGTATCGAGTATGCTATCGAGCTCCAAAAAAGTATTAAGCTTTTTGCTGATTTCGAAGAGGAGCTCTTTCTCACGGCTATTTTTTTCAAATTTCTCAATAAGCATGGCATTCTCCAGGGAGATTGCCATCTCCCCCGATAAAGCCATCAAGGTTTCCAGATCATCCTGGCTAAATTTGGCGCCTCCCTGAGGATTCAAGGCCTCCACAACGCCCAGAATCTTTTCCCGTCTCCTAATGGGCACACACAGTAACGCCCCGGTTTTGAAAGCGGCCATATCTTCAAACCCCGCATAGAAACGGGGATCGGATCGGGCATCATCGCTGATCACCGCTTCGCCATTTTCCGCCACCCATCCCGCAATACCCTGTCCCAATGATAATTGCGAACCCCAAATCTTAGGGTTCTCTTCCCCGGCCATCAAATATAATTCCAGTCGTTTCAACCGGTCATTGATAAGAAAAACCGAAGCGGCGGCAGCATTCATATATCTCAAAGTGATATTCAAAATATTCTCAAGCAAGGATTTCACCTTGAGATTTGAATTTAGAATATCCGCCGCCTCTAATAATAATGTAGCTTTGTCCATAGATTAAATCCTGAAAAGCACCTCCTCACGCTCGAATTGCCGCTTCGCGACAAAAACTGCGATGGAAGCCAGCAAAGCTGTAGATAAGAAAACTGAAACCAAATATCCCCATCGGAAGTTCCCCATTAGAGCCTCTTTCGCTACCAGACTGACATTGACAATCGGTACTATCGACAATTTGAAATCTAACTCCACACCGGGGATAAAAGACACCATTGCCGGAAGAATCACGACGAACATCGCCGGGGTTATATAACTTTGGGCTTCTTTATAGCTCTTGGCAAATAATGAAATAGTCATAAGTACTGATGAGAACAGGCAGGAAACCGGTATCATCAGGATCACCAAAACCACAAACGCCAATGGCTGCATCCTAAACGCGATTGGAGATTGTCCCATTTCCGCAAAACTGGCAATACCTAATCCAATGGTGGCAGTTAAAGACGTAACTGACAACAGTGCGGTGATAATTGATGCTGTGAATATTGTCAGGAATTTCCCTGCCGCAATGTCAAACCTCGATGCCGGCGAGGCGAGGATCGTTTCCAATGTTCCTCTTTCCTTTTCCCCGGCAGTCAAATCGATTGCGGGATAGGTCGCCCCTATCATAGTCAGAATTATAATCATATAGGGCAGAAATATCGCTAGCACGAAGCCCGACATCTTCTCCTCGGAGGCGATGTTGTGAGACTTAATCGGAAGCGGACGAAGCATTTCTGGTTTGGCCCCTAGAGTCTCCAATCTTTTGGCAATAATACTATCTGCAAACTCACTCAGGATTTTGAGGACCTTATCTTTGGCAAATTCCGATTTGACTTCTGCGGCATCAAAATAAACGTCAATTTCGGCTGAATCACCGGATTGTATTTTCAAGTCCGCAGAATCTGGAATGACGATAGCGGCTGAAAGTTTCTTTTGGGTAATAGCCAAGCGATAATCAGTCGATGGCGCCACTTCCAACTCCTTAGCTTTCTCGAGGCGATCAAGAAGTTCGGGAAAATTCTCAGCGCCATCAACGGATATTTTTTGGATCTCCGCTTGCGATTTTTTCAGTTGCATGCTCACCAGCGCACTGAATCCAATCGTCATTGCGGGGAATAAGACTATGGGAATCACTACCATCGATATGATCGTGCGTCTATCCCGCAAAATATCGAGCAATTCTTTGCGGTAAATCGTCCAAACTTTACTCAATCCAAATCTCCGACCGAATCGAGGAAGATCTGATCTAAGTCCTCAATTCCGGTTTCCATTCTAAGTTTCTCAATGGTGCCGTTCCGCGTCGCCATTCCGTTGTGGATGATCAGAATCTCATCGCATAGCCTTTGAGCCTCGTGCATGATGTGAGTTGAGAAAATGATCGCCCTGTTTTGAGATTTGGCGCGGCGGATCAGCTCCACGATATGAGCTGATGCCACAATATCCAAACCGGCAGTTGGCTCATCCATTATCAGGATTGGTGGATTATGAAGCATTGTACGGGTAATCGAGACCTTTTGCTTCTGCCCTGTGGACAGCTTATCAACTTTGGTATCAAGGAAATCATCCATCCCCAATATCTCCGAATATTCCTTTAGCCGAATGGCTGATTCCTGACGGCTGATTCCATAGAGCTCGCCAAAATAGCCAACTATCTCTCTTGGGGTCAATCTGCGATAAAGACCCGTATCACTCGAAATGAATCCTATTTGAGCTTTGGCTTTATCGGGATATTTGACAACATCAATGTTATTTATGAAAGCGGTGCCGGAACTTGGCTTGAGGAGCGTCGCCAATATCCTTAAAGCAGTGGTTTTCCCGGCGCCATTCAATCCCAGAACCCCCAAAATCATTCCCGATTTACATGCGAAACTTAGCTTGTTGACGGCAACTATCTCGCCCCGCTTCTTGTCATGGAAAAGTTTAGTAATCGCCTCCGCCCTGATCAAATAATAATCCTTTCAATTAACCACATCAGGGCTTCCACCAAAACAAATCTGCAGGATGGCACTGCCTTCAATGGCCCAGAATTACACTTGCGTTGATTATCCACCCTCAACAAAATGATTAACGGAGCACCTTATTTGCCTGCAAACTTTCTTCCCAATTTCTGATGGATCGCTCTCCCTTGACATTGGAATGATAAAGCCGGTAATCACCGTGTCCCTGCTCATCTACAAAGACGAAAATCCTTTCACCGGGCTGATCGGGGATATTGTAATACTTCCATACTTCGTATGGTTTGGTATCCATCGCTACTCCGCTGTCTTCGCGCTCAGCGGGCGGCCCGTAAAGGATAAAAACCCTCCCCTTATCCGTGGCCCAACCTTTTTGATAAGTTCGACTGGTGAATGAGGCATTGGCATAGTCCCAGCGGGCGTAATGCTGAACCTGAAATTCATTTAGGTCATTGGAAGGATTCGGATCTCGTTTCTTCCAGAAGTCCTTCATAAAATTATTATCGCCATCAATGCTTAACTTTTCGAAGGTTTTCAAATCCTCAACGCTGGCAATATATTCTATCTCGTTTCTCACTAACTTGGCATCATCCTCATTCCTGATCTGCTCGGCCTCGGGATGTGCTTTGAAAAGGGACTTCATCAGGGGATTTGCGGCATATTGAATCGAATGCCTAATTTTCAGCGGCTTTAGTGAATGGACCGAATCACCCGTTTCCAAGTCCGTTGCCAATATCCTGAGCTGATAATTTCCATCCGGAAGCGCATTACCATTTACTCCGTTGGAGATAACCGCCGATTTCCCCGGCTTGGCGATGGTGTTGCTGTAGAACTTAAGGATCGTATTCCCCGATGCGTCCAAGGCATCCACATCCACCCTGAATAGACCGGCATTATTGGGGTCATATTTCAGCCCATGAAGTTCCGCATAGAAATATATAAAATTGTCCTCCGGAATAACCAGGCCTGAAGCATTGGGGATTACCAGAACCCCATCTTTGACAGAAGGGCTATCTAGAGTATCCGGGTTGAGTGAATAGGCAAATTGAATTTGCGAAAGCTTCAAGCCTGATTGGGTATAGTCCGGAACAGAAATCCTCTTCCGAATTTTACCGTTCATACCGGAGTTCACATCTTTGATACTGACTATCAAAAAGTATTCCCCAGGCCTGATGAAAGCCGGAACCGTGTCGAAGAATTTATAGTCCTTTCTATCGAGTTCTTTTGGATCGGCAATAGTGGTCGTCCCACGCCAACTCACCTGATCAACAGAGTCGCCATTGACATTCTCCAATCTCATAGAAATATCCATCGCAGCTTCATAGATTCCTCCCGTTGGAATGAAGCGGAGCTGGGATCGAGGAATAGTATAATAGACCTCCAAAAGTGTCTCAAGGGTATCACCCTCTTCAGGAAAACAAGCAGCATCGACATTCAGATTAAACCCGGGCTGCGCAGAAGCGCCGGATGGCAATAGAATGAGAACCAATCCGAACGCTACCAAAGCCATTTTGCTTTTTAGTTTGAACATAACCATCCTCTCTTTAATCTAATTTCAAACCATCAGGATATGGATAGGCGAGTTCATAATTTCCAAAACCATTCTTATCGATGAAAATGAATTTGCGGTGATGCCGGTAATAGTACCATATTTCGTATGGCTTGCTATCCAAATCAAATGGGTGGCGCTCGATCTCTTCGGGCTGACCGTATGTAATATAAATCCTGCCAAAATCGGTCAGGTAGCCAGGGCGTCCATAACCCGAGAAATTATTATTCGCATATCTTAATCGCGAATAGTATTCCTCGCTAAGCTCATTTTCAGGGGTAGTTGGCGTTGGATCTTTCCGTTTCCAATAATCCTGAACCCCCTCCAATCTTCTATCAGCAGGCATATTTTTCAGGCTATCGCGTTCCTGCGGTGAAGCCACGTATCTCAGTTGATCCACAGCACGTCCATAATCATTCTCGACAAGTGTTTTTAGTGACCAATCAATGTTAAACTCGGCATTGCGAGTCGCATAAATTTTATTTAATTCTCTGTCGCCAACCTCTAATTTCAATTGATAGCGTTTTGGCGCCAAATTACTAATCAATAATTTCCCAAAAAATGGGATGACCCCTTCAACTTTGCTCTCCATTCCAATCGAATTGGAATCAGAATAAACTAGGGTGCCATCCAAATCGAAAATTCTGCTCCTTATCCCGAAAATGTCGGGCGAGTTTTTATTGGGGTAGATTTCAAGATAATAGCCGGGGTTATCGCGTTCACTATCGAATGTCCTCGATGCGGAAGGGACCACCGATTGCCCATGCCTTAGAAATTCCTGCTGAACTATGGTCGCCTGTGAAATATCGCCCAGCGTGAATTCGATGTCGGAGATCAACATAGGCGACTCATATCCTTTGAGGTTCAAGTTGATCTCGTTTTTCCAACGAAGATTAGAAACCTGATCAGTGAGAATTATCTCTATCGTATATTTATCCTTCGGAAGCTCCAAATATTTTCTTTCGAGGATGGATGAAGATCGGTTGTGGTCAAATTTCTCCAAACCGGGATTTTCCAATCTGTTTTTCCAACTCATCCCAGTCACCTGCTTTCCATCATTGTCTCTAACCAATATCGCCATTTCGTATTCAGAAAAGTCCTTTTGTCCTTCCATCACGGTGTATAGTGAGCGCAACGGGATTCTTATATAGATCTCGACCATATTCATACTCGGCGTCGGAGAAGAAAAGACAGCATAATCAGACAGAAATCTCGGAGCTCCAATAATATCGACACCCCTCTGCTCAGGATGGGCACCTCCGGAAATAATTGCTGGAGCTGAGATAATCATCAGCAAAACAACTAACCCATATCTTATCACAAGGGATTCTCTGTCGGACCTGCTTACTATTGACATCCTACTCATACCTCAATGCTTCGATCGGGTCCAAACGGGCCGCCCGCGTCGCAGGATAAATGCCGAAGAATAATCCTACCCCCACAGAAAAGCTGAATCCTATGGCGATGGATAGACCTGAGACGGTAGCCGCGAGAGGAGTAGTAGCATTTACGATCATGGCAATTAGAAACCCGGTTAGAATGCCAAGAACTCCGCCGGTGCCGGTCATTGCTACCGCCTCCAGGAGAAACTGGCGTAGTATATCCTTGCGCCGCGCCCCAATTGCCTTCCGTATCCCTATCTCTCGTGTCCGCTCGGTCACCGAGACCAACATTATATTCATCACACCGACTCCTCCCACCAGTAATGCTATGGATGAAATCACAATCATCACCAGATAGACTGCATCGGTTATCTTGTGATAAAGCTCCATAAGCGCTTCCTGAGTGAATACCGCAAAATCTTCTGGCTTATCATACGCAACGCCGCGCCGTCGGCGCAACAACTCCGTCATCTCATCAATAGCCTGAGAAATTAACTCCTTGGATTTTGGCTGAACTCCAATCCAAACACCCTCGTCGCCAGGATGGATTTTCTCATAAGTAGAAAGTGGAATGAGCACATAGTTGTCCATCGATTGCCCAAGCAAGGACTTACGCTTTTCCGCCACCCCGATTACCGCAAATTTTCCAGTATTGAGCGTGATCACCTTTCCGAGAGGATCCTCACGAGGAAATAACGCATCTGCCACATCAGCGCCCAGGACAGCTGAATAAGTCTTGAATTGCATATCTGTATCATTGAAAAAACGCCCATGGGAGAGATTCAAGCTATAGACAATCGAATAATCAGGAACCACGCCGCTGTATTCAGGACGCTTGGCCTCATTACCCCTATATCTGGCGACATTCCCCTCCGGATACTGCCACCAATCCTTGGATGGAGACACAGCCTTCACTGAGGGACATAATTCCTTGATAGCCATGGCATCCTCAACAGTGAGTCGTTTGCGATTCCTTTCTTCCTCGCTTCTTCCGGAACCATTTATCTGGATACCAGGTTTGAAACGCGAGACAAAAATGGCATTCGAGCCAAGCGATTCAATCTGCTCCGACATACTTTTATTCAAGCCCTGGATAATGGCCACCATCCCGATAAGAGCAGAGACACCTATCAATACGCCCAAAACTGTCAGAAGCGAGCGCATCTTATTGGCGGACATGGATTTCCATGCAAGTTGCACGCTTTCTGATACCTCACTAAACCGCATCAGCAAATCTCCCGCCGTCTATTCATACCGCAATGCTTCGATGGGATCCATTCTGGCCGCCTTCATCGCGGGGTAAATGCCGAAGAAGACGCCAATTATGCTGGCTATTGCGACTCCAGCGATGACCGACCAAAGCTCCACGGAAGATGGCAAAGGGGTGGTCTTGGCAATTATAGTTGCAATTCCCCCGCCGCCAAGAATACCAATGATGCCGCCAATGATTGAAAGGGTTAAAGCCTCGATCAGGAATTGCCAGAGTATGTCGCGTCGCCTTGCCCCCAGGGCTTTTCGAATCCCCACTTCACGTGTCCTCTCTGTCACCGCCACTAGCATTATATTCATAATGACAATCCCACCTACTACCAGAGAAATCGATGAAACCCCAATCAATACAATCCAAGCTACGCGAGTAAAATTATTATAGAACTCCATAAAAGTTGCGGAAGTCATAATCGAAAAATCATCCGGATCACCATACTTGACGTGCCGTCGGGAACGTAGGATGGTCCTGGCTTCATCCATTGCTTCATCCAGTTTGCCATATTCGACGGCACTCACAAATATCTGGAAATTGGCTGGTCTGGAAAAATACTTGTTAAAAGTTGAAAGGGGCATTAACGCCCAGTTATCCTGATTCAATCCAAGCGTGGATCCTCTTCTCTTGGCCACACCGATAATAGTGAAAAAATAATTCCCTATTTTAATACTTTGCCCAATCGGATTTAGGCCCGGCAACAGATTCTCGGTCACGTCGGGCCCGACAACCGCAACAGCCCGCCGATGAATTTCATCCGACTCGGCAAAGCTACGCCCATAATCAAGCTCTACATCCGAAATCTCAATATAATTATAGGTTACACCCTTGACTATCGAGCCACTTACATTGTGATTTTCACGTTTGACAGTCATTGACATATCGACCGATGATCCGCCCACTATTTTGCAATAATCA
This sequence comes from candidate division Zixibacteria bacterium CG_4_9_14_3_um_filter_46_8, assembly GCA_002791595.1. GTDB lineage: Bacteria > Zixibacteria > MSB-5A5 > UM-FILTER-46-8 > UM-FILTER-46-8 > UM-FILTER-46-8. Next base: position 27,453 of record PFXJ01000129.1, on the reverse strand, counting down.
CAGCTCATCTCTATTGCTCTCATATCAGTTATAGTGAGATCCTTGCGCTTCATCGCTTCGAACCACGCGTCATTGGACGTAATAACTCCGAATTTATCGATGATGAATGTTGAAGACCCCATCTGATTAATCGCATCGGATACATAATTATTCATACCATTGATAATCGATACTACGGCGATAACCGTCATCACGCCAATAATCATTCCCAACAGGGTCAATATCGCCCGCAACTTATTTGCGATCAATGACTGAATCGCAATGACAATGCTTTCAAAAAGCCGGTGCATAATTATTTTCTGACTTCCCGTTCGATCCTGCCATCCCTTATATAGATTATTCTCTGGGCGAAATCGGCGATCTCCTGTTCGTGGGTAACTATGATAATTGTGTTTCCTTGCCGATGAATCTTTTTGAATACTTCCATAATCTCCCGGCTGGTGGTGGAATCGAGATTTCCGGTCGGCTCGTCAGCGAGGATAATTGAAGGTTCATTGACCAGCGCACGGGCTATCGCTACTCGCTGTCTTTGACCTCCTGAGAGCTCATTCGGTTTATGGCGCATTCTATCAGCAAGATCGACAGCCGCCAGAGCTTTTTGGGCTCTTTCGGTGCGATCCTGGCTTTTGGTGCTATTATATATCAAAGGCAATTCCACATTATGAAGAGCAGTAGCCCGAGGCAACAGATTGAATGTTTGAAATACGAAGCCGATTTCCTTGTTGCGGATGAACGCCAGTTCATCATCATTCATCCCGGATACGGCCCGGCCATTCAAAATATATTCGCCTTGGCTTGGAGTATCAAGGCATCCAATGAGATTCATAAGAGTGGATTTGCCGGAGCCGGAAGGCCCCATAATAGCAAAGTACTCCCCTTTTTCAACATGCATATCCACTCCCCGAAGGGCATGAACCTCCTCGATGCCCATCATATATGTTTTCCAAAGATTTTTGGTCTCAATTAGCAAGTCTCACCTCTATTCCTTCTCCTTCTCTCCAGCTTTTCCCTTCCCCTTCTTTTCCGGCTCAACGATATCACCGCTCTCAAGTTCCCGCAAGATCTTATAACTGCCCGTGATAACGCTGTCACTTTGAGCTACCCCCTTCAAGATTTCGATGTTCTGCTGGTCGGCAATACCGGTCTTGACAGGAACAAATTTAGCCTTCCCCGATTTCACCATAAAGACCCCTTCGACCGCGTCATCTTTCTTATCGCTCTTTTCAGGCGCATCTTTGAGAGAATCCGAGGACGAAACCGATTCCGCCGCCTCCTTGGCCACCACCACCGATTCACTGGCTTTTTTCTCATCCGCGCTGACCGTGTCGGAAAGCGGGCGCATAACAATTGCTTGAATCGGGACTCCGATAACATTATTGCGTTTCGATGTCGCGATATCTACCGTTGCGGACATCCCCGGGCGGATATTGCCCAGAGGGTCCTCAATTAGAATGGTCACTAAGAAATTCACCACTTGATCCTGTGAACTGACACCGCTTATTATGGCGGAATTCCCTATCTCGGTAACTTTACCTTTGAAAGTGGTATCGGGGAACGCATCAAGACTTATAGAGACTTCCTGCCCGACCGAAACCAGCGCAATATCGGTTTCATCAACATCTGCCTTAACTTCTATAGCTGATAAATCCGACACTACCATAATCACAGTACCGGGATTGTTCATCGTGCCGATCACCACATTTTCCCCTTTTTCGGAATTAAGAGAAGTTATGACACCCTCTATCGGAGACCTGATTGTGGTTTTAGATAATTGGTTTTTCGACTGATCGAGGCTGGCTTTGGCTTGCGCCGCCATCGCCAGGGCAGAATTGTAGTCGCTCCGGGAAAGGTCGAACGCCTCTTTGGAAAGCAGGTTGCGTTCGAATAATTCCTTATTCCTGCCGTACGCCAATTCCGCCCGCTCCAGCAGAGCCTCCGATGACTTCAGGGCCGCCGCACTGCGCTGGACATCGGCTTCGTAGGCCGCAGGATCTATCTGAACCAACAGATCGCCGGGCTTAACGCTCTGTCCTTCAATAATCGGCAATTCAATTATCCTGCCCATCACGTCGGCGGAAATCTTTACTTCTTTCTTGGCTTCGACTCGTCCGGTCGCGGTTACCATAGCAGTGATATCGCTGGTCTTTGCCTCCTCGACTTTGACTTTCTTCTTTTCTACTCTGTTCTGCGTGACCGCCACGACAACCAATACCGCCAACACACAAACGACAAGCAATCCTATGATTATCTTTTTCTTCCTGCTTTTTGCCATACCATTCTCCATTGGGATTCCATACTTTATAGCCTATAATCCAATTGCCTTCTCAAGCTGGCTGATGGCGAGATTGTAGTCAAAAAGAGACTGGATCCGATTCGCCTCCGCTTGCTTATAGTTCACCTGCGCAACAATAACGTCAAGGATGGTGGCGGCCCCCAGATTATATTTTTCTTGCGCAAGATTAAAATCCTCTTGAGCTGCCTTCTCCGATTCCTCAGTAACCTGCAGTTGCTCCCGAGCTTTCCCAAGATTCAAGAATGCTTGTTTGACTTCGAGAGCCACGCCGTTTTGAGCCGCGTATAGGTTATCCCGGGCGGTGCGATAGGCGATCTTGTATGAATTGTGTGTCGCTTTCGTTTGAAAGCCTTCAAAGATATTGAAGCTTAAAGTGCCGGAAACATTCCATTGATAATTTTCATCCGTGAAATTGCTCAGATTGAGTTTATGATCGTTCCACCCATACGAAGCTCTAAGCGAGAGCGATGGAAGCCAACTGCCGCGCGCCGCCAGCTTTTGATAATTCGAGGCTCTCAGATTTTCTTGCGCCTCCAAGAGGGCCGGCTGCCTCTGCATAGCTGTTTTCAGAGCGCTTTCGTAATCGTAGCCGGTCTCCGGAGTCCGGAATTCCTGCACCGGCTCAATGTCGAGATTGACATCACGGTTCAAAATGTAATTGAGGTCCGCCATGGCCATTTTGAAAACGTTTTCGGCGTCCACCAGATCCAACTTATCGGTGCCATATTGAACTTTCGCTTTCAAAACATCGGATATCGCAGTAGCCCCAAGATCGTATCTGCTCTGAGCAATTTTCAATTGCTCCTCACCGCGCTTCACAGCCTCGATACGGACAGCAAGAAGCATCTTCGCCTTCAAAAGCGAATAATATTTCTCCTTTACGCTAAATATTATGTCTTTTTCAGCCTTTACATACTGATAGCGTGAAGCATTCCTCTGAGCTTCAGCATTATAAACATTATAAATGTTGGCGCCGCCATCGAATAAGGTCTGCGATAAGGAAAATCCTGCGGAATAATTCTTGCTGATGGAAATGCCGGTAGATGCGTTAACAAATTGGTTCGTGTTTTGATCCCAGCGCTGATAACCTGTGGGCCCGGTAACTGTCCTCGAACCGCTCACCCAGCTGTCCAGCCTTGGCATCAAGCCTCCGTATGCTTTCCAAACATCCTCCTTGGATACCAGATAATTATTTTGGGCCGAGCGTATTTCCAGATTATTTTGCCTGGCAATCCCAACGCATTCCTCCAGAGTCAGCTGATCCGCATTAGAAGCCTGGATCGTGAATAAGCCAGAACAGATTACAATTATAACCGGTATGATAGTTTGATGCGGTCGCGAAAAAATAGACATAGATATCTCCCGTAAAGTTCGAAATTACATTATGAATCCGCCAAATAGGTTGGAGAGGGCGGATGCCAGAAGCATCCAAACCACCCACAGGACCCCAACCGAAAGATATGATTTAGCAGCCGAAAACTTATAAATAACTGAAAATCCGATACTGGCCAGAATGAAAGACCAAATCGCAAAAAACTCAAAGTGCGAGAGGAATGAATATGTAAAAGTGTCGGAAAGTGAGAGTGGCATAAACAATACCGGAGACAGCGAAATGTCCGCCGAGCCTTTTAGGTTGATCAAAATCGCATTCACAATTGAACTGGGTAGAGCCACTAACGAAGAGTAGCAAGAGATAGCCAAGTTCTTCTTGAAAGTCGAATTCCCGCCTCCGATGACTGAACCCATAAAATAAAATGCCGCCGCAACCACAACCATCGCCACCAGGGTCCCCAGCGGCACCATAGTGGTCGCAATTATCCGATTTATCCCCCAGCCTTGCGGATCGCCCATCTTCTCCTCAATGCTCTCCATCTGCTCCTCAGTCATCCCTGGTTGCTTGCGCATCTTCTCCATCTGGGCTTCCATGTTTTGGGTCCAGGTCAGTTGCAAAGCAATAAGCGAAAATATCGAAATCAGAATCCACGGCAAAATCCAGGACGGTCTTAGATTTAATTCCTCGAAAACCTTCCGTGGTTCCCAAAAAATATTGCCCACTCGGCCAAACCATCCCAACGAAGGAGGCGAATCTGCGACTAGTTGCTGTTCATTCATCTGATTTTCCATAACAACACCGCTTTCTTACCTTATATTCTGACGCTTACTCGACGAGAAAGGTTTCAAAAAACTACCGCTGAGCCAACCATGATACATCTTGTCAGCTTCCGGTTGCATCATCCGTTTCAAAATCAAATAAGGCCGTTAACCGGATCCCGCGAAATTGGATCGATGCCCGGACAAAGTCAATATATCATCATTTCCCTTCATTTATCAAAATAAAAAATCGGATGGCTACAAACCCATCCGATTTGGAGGTGGCCCCAAACGAGTCAAAATCCCTTAGGAGACGACGAAGGCAAGCCTCTTATTGCCGCCGGCTTTCTCCTCGAAATATCTGTTATGCTTCGGAATTATCCTGATACTTCCGATTTCTCGAGTGCTTCGCAAAACCGTCCCATAGCAGATGTCGGTGCTCAGATCCTTGACAGTGACCAGCCGGACTTTATCGACATCCTCGGGAATCACGAAGCTTTCCGATTTGCGCTGGTCAACATAATTACCGATCTCTTTATAGGGAACATAAAAGACGCGGAGAGATCGATCCTCTTTAATCAATCGATTAGCCTCTCTTTCGATCTGTCTCGCCAGGCTATCAGAGGTCTCACAGTCCCTCAAGTCTATATGAGTAATATGATCCCGACATTCGAGATTGCCATTAATCCTGCCACCACATATTTCCAGCGCCAGCTGCGCCATAATATGCATAGCCGTGTGATTACGCATCACCCGGTAGCGACGGGCCCAATCGAGATAGCAACCAACATCAGCGCCCACTGGCGGTGGTTTTTCCTTCACATAGTGCAAAATTCGGGTGCCATCAAGAATAGTCTTGGATACCGAAAGCAATTTGGTACCTAAAACCAAAGTCCCTTTATCGTGAGGTTGGGGATGCGCAACCGAATCACCATGAGGATTCAACACCGTATGAGATAATTCAACTTTGCGCCCGTTGACGTTCGTCACCGTCGCTTTACAATCTTTCAAATACGAATCTTCAAGATATAGTGCTTTAGTCATGGCATCTCCCCCTGCCTTATCCCTAAATGTTTACTTCAATCGATGGCCAATGTGCCTCATTAATAGATGAGATAAAACCAATCATACATTGACCATCACTCCAAAAGAGAAATCCTTTGAGGGCTTAGATACGTCCCTGAACGAATCACCATCAAATCCCTGGCATACATTAATTCTCTGCATCTTATACCCAGCAATCAAGTTGACCCCCAAAATACTCCTGCTATTATCCCAAATGCGAATGATTGCCAAGGATATCCACCAAGAAAATAGCAAGCTCAACGCACCCATCATCACCGTCATAAAACCTGTCTCCAAATATCGTTCCTCCTTTCTTCATTAAAGTTCGCAATTTACCTCTTCAAAAATCCATTTTATCAGAGCAGAAACCTTCATCTTACACCGTAGCGCCATCACGGAGTCGATCGTTTCAATCCACGCCCCCACGCGGGGGGGGACCTAAGTTCCGCCCGCGAGGGAATATTCTAATCATTCAAGGTAAATGATACTGGATACATCACCCAAATAGCGATAGGTTGCCCATTCGCGATAGCGGGAGTATAGATGTATTGATATGCAGCTTTTATTGCGGCATCTTCAAATCCAGCATCAACGCCGGATGGTTTTGCCACAATCACGTCCCTGACTTTCCCATTCTTATCAACGAGAGCCTTGATCCACACTTTTCCCTCCAAGCTCATCCGTCTGGCTAAATCCGGGTAATCGGGAGTCACTGATTTGACAATCTGCGGTTGCTGTTCCACCGGAATAAAATCATCCGGTTTGGGGAGCAATTCATCTATATTCTCAATTACTATATCACCTACCGGCGCATCTTCGACGCTTTCCACTGGCGGAGCGGAGAGGACCTTAAGCTGATCCTGAGTGGCCATATTAGCATTTTCAGGAGCCTCCTCATCGGGCACAGCTTCAGGAATACCGACCGTTGGCAATGCCACCTCGGGCACCTGATAGGCCGTCTGCTGTGGAAGTTTCTGAAGCTGAGGCGGCGGCGCCAGATCGGTAATTGACTTTACTACAATTGTCCTGGTGGTTACTCCTCCAACTTCGGATTTATGAGTCGCCAGGAGAAATCCTCCTATTACTCCCAAGTGAATAAAAGCGCCAAGGATAAATGCGGTGAGCATATTCTTCTGGTAAGTGCTTTTTAGCTCAAATGCTCCGTAAGGTGCGGTAACGTTACTCACTTTTTACCACCTCCCATTCCAATCAGCTTCTTGGCCTCATCTAACTGCATTAAATCATATTGAGACATATCCACCAAACTGAAACGATACGAAAAGTCCGGAACCTGTAGCCTCATACGAGCCTCGACCACCTTGATATCATCGATTACATTCACCATCATGCTATAACGCGCGCCTTTATCGATCTTTATCACAGTAACTACCCTTTCAATATCCTTAGATACCCATTGAATTAGTGAATCTTCCAACTGCGCCAGACCCAAAAATTTGGGTTCGCCTTTGCCGATATTATAAAATAAGTTGTTATCCGCATCGACTCGCAACGTTATCAAATGTGATTCACCAACAGGTATGGCATTATCCATCGCTTCAATCGGAGGCAGATTAACCTCCAGGGCTTGAGGCGTGGAAAACACCGTCGTTACCATATAAAAGATGAGCAACAGAAAAGCGATATCGACCATCGGAGTCAAATCATTCTTGATCCCGACCCTCCTCTTTGGTCTTCGGAGGCCTTTCTTTTTGCCGCTGGCCTTGGGGGCTCCTAAATCAACTGCGCCCATCGTCTATCTCCTAATTATCTTTTACGCTTAAAATCATCAAATCGGTCATTCGTCCGAATTAATATAATTTGGCTTAAGATAATCCCATCCTAACCCTTCTTCGTTTCCAATTGTGTTACCAAAGAAAATTGGTTAATATTCATCTCCTGCATCGAGTGCATGATATCCCGCATTATACCATAACTGGCATCGCGGTCGGCTTTGACCACAATCTCGGGGTTATTCATCTTCGCCCGGACCTTAAGTAAATTAACATTGAAGTTCGGTAAATCCGTGTATTCATAAATCCGTTCAGGAACCGAAATAGTCTTCCCTTCTATCAGCCTCTCGGCAGTCATAATGTACTCGATGAATACCGAATCTTCCTTCGAAACGGTGATACTAATGATGTTCTTATCCGGAAGTTTCGCTTCTGAATGCGAAGATGCCAGACTCACTACTTTCCTTTCCGGGGGCTTGAATGTCGTCGTGGTCATATAAAAAATGAGAAGCAAGAAGGCAACATCGACCATGGGGGTCATATCGATGATAATGCCGACACGCCTTTTGGCACGCTTTGACATCAGGAACCTGCCTCTTTCGCTTTTACCAGTTGAATGACCTCATAACTCGCTTCATCTATCGTATAATTAAACGAGTCCACCTTGTTGACAAAGAAATTATACGAGACAATGCCCACGATGGCATTGAGCAAACCACCAGCGGTATTCACCAAAGCCTCCGAAATCCCCACAGCGAGCTGCTCGGCATCGATGACTCCGCCGGTCCCCGCTGTCGCCGAAAAGGCGCGGATCATACCAATGGTCGTTCCCAATAGCCCAGTCATAGTGGCAATTGAAGCGATTGTCGAAAGAGCAATTAAATTCCGTTCCAAAAGAGGCACCTCCAGCGCATTAGCTTCCTCGATTGCCCTCTGCGTTTCTTCCACTCTTTTGTCACTAGTGATCTGCTGATCACCCTTTACTTGCTTATACCTTTCGATCCCAGCCCTTAAGATATTCGCGAGACTGCCCCGTTGTTTATCACAAGCCGCAACAGCGCCGTCATATTCCCCGGAACGCACCAAGTCAACAACCTTCTTGAAAAACGACTGAACCGAAGAACTGCCCCGAGCCTTTCTCAAGGTGATCAGACGCTCAATCACGAACGAGACCAGCATTACTAATAGAGCAATAAGGACAGCAACCAACGGACCACCCTTTTGCAGATTTTCCGGAAGCAAAGTCCAGATATAGAATCCGACTGCCAAAGCGATAATAAGGGTAAGGGTTACGAAAACCGATTGTTTCACTGAAGAATCCTCCTAATATCAATTAATCATCAGAGTTCAAGAGCCATCAAAGAGCAAATCACTGAGCCAGCCAAAGTCAAATAGAACCCTATGCTGGCAATGGAAAGAAAACTCAAAATATCAAAACTGCCGGCGATTTCCTCGACCCCAAGATTGCCAAACGGCATCGGAAAACCAACCGCCGTAAACAAAAGCGTGATTACTGTCAAAATTATGGGTATGTAGAAGAGCCTGGAAACTGATTTCACCTTCTTATAGTAAGAATCTGTATCTCTTGCCTTTCCCATCAATACCTTGAAGTAATAAATGCCTAAAAGCGGAGTTATTAACATCAGGCCCAGCATCACTATTAGAGCCGGCAATTCCAATCCTGTACCCCACGCTCCGAGCGAGCCTAGGAAAGAAATCCCCCCCAAAAATCCCAGCAAACCGTATGAAAGATGCTTTCCTCCGGAAGCCAATGAAAACCAAGGCAGGAATAACGCCAATATGGTCAAAGCCGCCCCGCCAAGCATTATGGTTCTCTCCATTTTGGAAAGAACGGCGCTATGCAGAGCCGAATCCTCGCGTTCAAAAGCCAACCCCCTATTTTCCTCCTTCAATTTCTCCTTGAACGCTTTTTCTTCTTCAGCATTCTTCCAGAATTCCTTCGGTTCTCCGGGGAAAACCTGGAAACCTATATAATTATATCTTTTTAATTCATTCTTCTTTTCAGCCATCTTCTCTCCTGCAAATGCATTAGCAAACAGCTCAAAATTTATTGAAAAGTAATCTGCAATATTTTCTTCTGTGCCTCTTCGGCATCCTTGGATTTCGGGGCGCTATCCACAATTTTTTGATACCATTTTCGAGCATCATCATATTTTTGGCCCAAGCGATAGGAATCTCCCAGACCCGCCATCGAGCTCAAATTTCCCGGGTCACAATTAATTGCATTGGTATAATACTCTATGGCTTCCTTCCACTTCCCGCCTGCCACTCGATTAGCGCCCAACGATTTATAGGCGCTGCACTTTTGCTCGGAAGATGACTGCGGGTTATTCAGGACTCTAAGCCAGATATCTGCCGCTGAATCAAACTTGCCCCAATTCGAATAAATAATCGCCAGATAATAAAGATTATCAGAGTCATCCGGATTGAGTTCCAATGCCTTCTTAAGTATTTCAACTGCCTCACTGTACTTCTTGGTAAATCCCAGCGTATTGCCCAAGAGCCCCATCAATTTGGAATCGTCAGGATTGCGTTCCAGAACCTTTCGCAGAGTAGCCACCGCACCTTCATAATCCCCGCTATTCAAATAACAATACGATAAATTCCTTAACGTGTTGATGTTATCTGGAGTGATTTCCAACGACTTATTGAAATTTTCAATCGCTTTAGGATAATTCTTTTGTTTATAAAACGCATATCCCACATCGGAATAACCCTGTGAATAATTGGGTTCCAATTTGAAAACCTCATTATAGGAAATGATTGCAGAATCAAGGTAGGATGGATTATCGACTCCCAATTTCAATTGGGCTTGAGCCAATCGTTTCCAAAATTCGGCATTCAGCTTGTCCGGTTGTGCTTTCTCATATTTGAGATATGCCTCCAAAGCCTTATCATACATCTGGTTTTCGAAATATACTAACGCCAAATCGAAAAACGCCTCGGTTTGCTTAATATCCAGATCAATAGCCCTTAAAATCAACTCACCGGCTTCATCATATTTTTTTAATAATATATAGATTTTTGACAATCTGGTGAGCGCATCGACGTCATTAGGCTGAATCTTGAGCAACGCTTCATAGGCCGCGCGTGCCTCATGATACTTGTTGGCGGCATAAAAAATCGCCGCCATCTTCTTGTAAGCAACCGCGTTCTGCGGGTCGATTTTCACAACTTTCTGGAATTGCTCGACCGCCGAAGTGAAATTCCTCATCTGAAAATAGGCTTCAGCCAGATTAAAATAAAAATCCGTTCGCGTCGAATCTAATTTGAGAGCCTCTTCATATTCGCTAACCGCCAGAGCATATATTTTTCTGGCCATCTCATCGTCGCCAAGATTCTTATGATATTCCGCCTTGCTGGCATCGGCGGCTATCGCTTCTCGAAACTCCAGATCCGCCTTCTCATATTTATTCTCTGCAAGATATACCAGACCCAACCTATTATGAAATTCACCAAGGAGCTTTCGGGTCTTTAAGCCATCCTCAAAAGCTCCTGCCGCTTCCTTATACTTCTCCTGATGATATAATGCCGCACCCAACCCCAATAGCGCATCAGGGTCTTTGCCTTTCAAAGCAAGTGCATCATTGAAGGTTTTTTCTGCGGTTGCCCAATCCTCTTTTTGAAGGTATAGTTGACCCAAATAAATCACAGCCTCAGCATTCTTCGGATCAGATTGTATAAAATCTGTAACTGATTCGATAGCGACTTCGATCTTACCCTGGCTTACCAGATCCTGAGCTTCTTTAATAACGGGTCCGGCATCGGCAGCAAAGCTAGCGCAAGGGAAAGCGAGTCCCATTAATAGCACTACAATCAATAACTTAAGGCATGTCCACTTATCTATAGTCATCATAATTTATATGACCGATGTTACCAATCTCTCGCCATTTTCTAAATCGAAATCAAATTTCCAATTAAAATAAAAAACCGTTAAAAGTCAAGCACTTTTTTGCACAATCACAACTACATTGACTCTAACCTTAGTTTCTTTAACAAAAATCTTACCCGTAACAAACCATATCCAACCATCACCGACCCCAGCGCAATCCTTAGATACTGATGGCTATCTCCCGAGCCAAAAGGCACCATTCCCAATACCAGCAGGAAACCATAAATAATAAGTATCAATATGATAATTAATTGGATGATACCAGTAGCTCTTATTATAAAATTGTCCGGGGGCCGCCGGGTCTTAATTTCCTTGGAATCGTCATTATTCACACTTCAATATAATGTATTCCGTCATAAAAATCAAGTGGCAGTCTCTCTCAGAAGCGAATTTTATTCATATTCCTCAGAGATTAAGCCAACAGAATCCAACAACAGAAGTCTCTTCGCATCAGTTATCTATACAATTAACGCTAATTCCAATGTTCCAAATTCCGGTAGTAATTACTATATGCAAAATAATATCTTTCCAAATATTTCAAAATGTGTTAATTCTAAAGCTTAATTAAAGATTTGCTGATTTAATCGTTGGCATCAGGAGTAAAATCAGGAAGATACTTAATTTGAAATAATCAGGAAGTTCGCCCTGATGGGGGGTTGCAACCAGCAAGATAAGGGTGATAAGAGCGGGGAATTGTTCAACAGCAACCCCCCGCTCATTTTTTTGCGGCTATATTCATCGCGATGGAAGACTCCCGGCATTACGAAAATATCTTACAGCGCGTTGCCAAAAGAAATATAATTGATTTTTCCGACAGCCATATCCATATTACCGGAACAATACAATTAAACAGAGGTAGATATATGAGCAAGACTGATGAGAATTTGAAAGAAGCGTTCGCCGGCGAGTCTCAAGCAAGAAATAAATATACTTATTTTGCGGCCATTGCCAAAAAAGAAGGTTATCATTACATCGCCAGGATATTTGAAGAGACTGCTGATAATGAAAGGCGTCACGCCAAAGATGAGCTAAACCTCTTAAGGGACATCGGCGATACCATCACCAATTTAAAAGAAGCGATCGCCGGGGAGCACTACGAAACCACCGAAATGTATCCGGACTTTGCCAAACAGGCAGATGAAGATGGCAACAAGGCCGCGGCAAATCTATTTCGCCAGATTGCCAGAATCGAGAAACATCATCGGGATCGTTTTAAGAAACTTCTGGAAATGCTGCAGGGCGGGACTTTATTCAGGCGCGATAATCCGATCAAGTGGAAATGCACCGTGTGTGGCTACGTCCACGAAGGTAAAGAACCGCCCGCAAAATGCCCCTGCTGTCAACATCCGCGGGAATATTTCGAGCCGGCGAATATGGATTTTTAGAATCGTAGGTCAAAGACTTGTTCTTCCGACATTTTCTTCTATAGAGTCGAAACCACCCCGATAGAATCGGGATCTTCGACAAGGGTTTGACCTACCGCTTATTTCTTTACTTTCGCAAAACCATCCTCTCCTATCCTATTCCTAAACCCGATCTGCTTGAGGGATATGCTATCAAATGACGATTCCATCTCCAGCTTACAATATTTCACCAAGTCTGATTGATATACTTTTCGGCGGGCTCCAATCCGGGAGGCGGCGGAAGCGGCGGCATTTTTCACTACGACCGCAATCTGCCCACCAGTCAACCTGAAATGATCTGACAGCTTTTCGATGTCAACATCCTTGGCAAGAGGTAAATTCTCAGGCAAATGAAGTCTCCATAAGCGTTTTCGTTCTTCATATTCAGGCACTGGAAATTCCAATTTGAGGTGAAATCTGCGCGAAAAGGCGGTATCGAAATTGCGTTGCAGATTGGTGGTGGCAATGAGTATCCCATTGAAATCCTCCAGAGCTTCCAGAAGAAGGTTTTGCATCTGGTTGTACATCCTATCGACGCTTTGCTCTGCCGTTCCTCTCATTGTAAAGAATTGATCCGCTTCATTTAATAGCAATACCGGAGGATTTTCGATTTCCAAATTGATGCGTTCTATCTTCCTGAACAACCGTCGAATATTTTGCTCGCTTTCACCGACAAGGCATGATAAAATTTTGGAAATATCCGTGACCAAAAGGCTCTTATTCATTTCCGAAGCTACGCAATGAGCGGCATAGGTTTTTCCAGTTCCGGGAGGCCCCTGGAATAGCAGCAAGAGTGAATTCGGTGATGGTTTTGCTATATCAGAGGATTTGTTTCCAAGGATTCCCCATTTAGTAAGAACTTCGGTATGCTTATTCTCAAATTGGCTGATCCCGCTTTTGATCAGGTCGATCAGCTCCGGTTTGAGTATCAGCGTTTTGAAGGCAAACCTTGGATTTATGAGGGACAGCAGATCATCACCTCGTAGAATCCCCATCAATTTCTCCTTGTCCTTGGAGGGTTCAGTATCCATTATGCGGGCAATTAAATCCTGAGCGATCGCTATTTCGCCCCCATTTCGTCTAAAATCAACCTGATCATTAATCTCAATGAGCTTCTTCCGGCATAATTTGCTATCCTTGAGAAAGTAGCGGCGATAACCATATCTGCTGAATCTGTTATCCGCTATCAGGTCGATTAACTCATCAATATCACAAGGGGAGCCCCCCAGCCCCTCGTGCAGAAGATATATCAATGCAACCTGCTCTTTTTCATCAAGCTCATATTCTGCTGCTAATCTCTGGAATGGGAATTCCTTGGGAGTTAATGCAGTGCGTTCCCGGAGACGGTCCCGAAGCTGATTTGCTTTATATAGGTTAGCATTTTGTCCGCTTTCATCATATAAGTTATAGCTCCGATTGCTGGTGTACTCGCGACGGGCTATGACATATTCGAACCAATCGGTGAGATACTCCTCATTCTTAACGTAAACGGTTGGTTTATCATCTGTAATATCGTTTTTATCACCGAGGATATAGCTTCTGAATTTTTCACTCAGGGTAATGTCATATTCAAGGATATGGGTGCGGTCAATTACCAATCGGACTTTGTTCGAGCGGGCGCTTAGACGGCGAAATCTCTTCTCCCCAGGTTCGAGGATATCTTTCTGCATTAACGAGACAATCCGATCCAAAATCCTGACATAATCAATCCCCAATGTCCTTATCTGGTCAAGCAGGCGTCTTGTATTTAAATTCCGATCATATTGGAATAAATTCGCTGTTATGAGCGATAAGATAATGATATCTTCCGGATGCAATTCATATTTTCTCAATCCCGTTTGATTGACGCGAGAAATAGATTTGAACAGCTTCTTCGATAACTTTCCTTCCTCACAGTTCCTAAGCTTTTCGCACTCAAGCTCTGCGGCAATTGACAATAGGTCCTTTAAAATATTGGGATTACCCATTTGCTCCTCATCATATTATACATAAGTTATATGAGTTATTGACCCATGTAATATATGCGGGAATTTGAATTTGTAAATTAGTGGGCCTGTTTCTTTTTCTGCAAGCGGGGAAAATTGCCTTGAATCAAACCTTGTCTGCCTCCCCCTATAATAGTTCAAATCATAAATAATAAAGGGCGGGTAAAAACCCGCCCCAACCGAGTATTGGTAGGCCGTCCCGATTTGATCGGGACTGTCCGGGCGCATCAATCATCGCAGACAAGAATGTCTGCGCCAATGCTTACATTTGATGCTCTGACCTACTTTATCACCCCGAGTTTCTTGCCGATTTTGGCGAAAGCTGTAATCGCCTTATCCAGATGTGTGCGTTCGTGAGCCGCAGAAATCTGGACTCGGATTCTTGCTTGACCCTTCGGCACCACCGGGAAACTGAATCCGATAACGTAGATGCCTTCAACCAGCATATCATGAGCAAAATCATGCGCCAGCTTGGCATCGCCTAACATAATCGGCACAATCGGATGGTCGCCCGGAACGATATCAAATCCGTTGGCAGTCATCTTCTGACGAAAATACTTGGTATTATCCTCCAACTTGTCGCGCAGAGCGGTGGTCTCGGAAAGCATCTTGAGACATTCCAAGGCACCATATACAATCGCTGGCAGGAGGGTATTGCTGAACAAATAGGGACGGCTCCGTTGACGAAGCATATCAATGATTTCCTGCCGCCCGGATGTGAACCCGCCCGAACCGCCTCCGAGCGCCTTGCCCATGGTGGAAGTTATGACATCGACTCTACCCATCACATTGCGATACTCGTGAGTGCCGCGCCCGGTTTTTCCTACAAAGCCGGTGGAGTGCGAGTCATCGATCATCACCATCGCATTATATTTCTCAGCCAAGTCACAAATTTTGTCGAGTTGAGCAATATGGCCATCCATCGAAAAGACACCATCGGTGGCGACCAGCCGCCTATTTAGGTTTTGAGTTTCCTTTAGAATTTTTTCCAGGTCATCCATATCATTATGGTCATAACGAAACCGTTGCGCCTTGCACAATCTAATTCCATCGATAATCGAGGCATGATTCAGAGCATCAGATATGATGGCATCTTCTTCAGAAAGAAGGGTCTCAAAAAGACCGCCATTGGCATCAAAACACGACGAGTATAGGATAGTATCTTCGGTGCCAAGAAATTTGGCGATCGATTTTTCGAGCTGTTTGTGGATATCCTGCGTGCCGCATATAAATCGGACCGAGCTTAAACCGTAGCCATATTTGTCCAGGCCGACCTTGGCCGCTTCAATCAACCTCTTGTTATTCGCCAAACCCAGATAATTATTGGCGCAGAAGTTTAATACTTCCTGCCCCGATTGCACCTTGATTTCCGCCGATTGCTGGCTGATGATGATCCTCTCATCCTTAAATAACCCGGCATCCTTTATTTCGCCTAAGGTTGTTTGCAGTTGTTGTTTCACCGCACCGTACATTAATTATTCCTCCTAAGTTATCAATCCAAACTTATAAACATTTATCTATCCAAAGTTTGCTAAATTAGTGAAAAGTATCACTTGTGTCAAGATTATTCGTATTGGCATTTTTCATAAAATAGGATGCCTTGATGGGGCTTGCTGAAAAAGTGGCTTCCTAACTTCCCCAAAATGTCATTCCCGCGAAAGCGGGAATCTATCTCTTTGACTAATATGGATTCCCACTTTCGGGAGTGTTGAAAAAGCCATTCCTACTGGGGTTTGGGAATGAGGGTGGGTAGGCAGGGGTCTTGACCCCTGCAATCGAATAATTTATGGACGCCAATGGCGTCGCTGTCGGGGTCAAGACTCCGACCTACCTCTGCTTTTTCAACACTCCCGATGGACCACGCCCTGACCAATCCTGTCAGGCACTCTGACACAATTGACTCGGTTTTTGCCTAACCCCTTGTCCCATAAGGCAATTTGACTTTCAGTATTATTCAAATCGCATGCATCAACAAGGGGAATTGAATTTCGTTCCCATATTATAGAGGGACTATTCTCAATGGAAATCAGGATTTGGAAAACCGGGGGTTAATTATAAAGGCCAGCCGGAATGCGCTCGCCACGGTAAAGCTGTTCAAAGAATTTGCTGAACACTACTACCTTATGTTCAATGGAGAAATTCTCCAACACCCGTTGGCGCGCATTCGCCGCCATCTTCAAACGAAGGCTGTCATCGGATAAGAGCTTTATAATTTTGTCAGCCATCAGGTGCGGATTTCTTGGCGGAACCAAGAAACCATTAAATCCGTCGATGATGATTTCCGGCGCTCCGCCAACTGCGGTCGAAACCAATGGCTTTACGCAGGCGGATGCCTCCAATAAAGTGTTAGGGAATGCTTCAGTATCAGAAGCGAGCGCCGATATGTCGAAAATTGGCAAGATTTCCGGGACATCGGTGCGATAACCGAGTAGCAACACATTATCCTGCAACCCTAATTCCTTTATCATCTTTTCAATTTTCGGGCGCTGGTCGCCTTCTCCGACCATCACAAATATGGCGTTGGGGAATTTCCGATGAACTTGCACTGCGGCCTCCACAAAAACATCGGGGCCCTTGAAAGAATATAAAGAGGCAACAATCCCAACTACAGGCCTGCCGATCGGGATACCAAGTTCGTTATATTTGGATTCCGGCGGTTGAGATGGCGTAAATTTGGATGTGTCTATCCCATCATGTATTGCCACAACCTTATTTCGGGGATATCCTAATTCATTAATGAGATATTCTCCAAGCGCAATCGATGAGGCTTTGAATACCGTAGTGATTGGATGCAGTACCTTATTGAACATTTCGATTCGAGCATTTTTCCGATCCAGGCGCCCGAAATGGAAGAAAGTACTTACGATAGCCCTGACTCCCGCGAGTTTTCCAGCCAGCCGGCCATAAAACAGCGAATCGCCGAATCCACCAGTACAGACTATGTCAATTGATCTTTCCTTTATCAATTTACGGATTCGCGCCACTCCCCCGATATCAAACCGCCCTTTCAGTAAATTAGGGATTATCTCCAAGCCGGCATTACTAAAATTCTGCGCAAATGGTCCCGGATCATGCGTGGTGCCAATGATGATATCAAACCTATCGCCTCTCATCCGGGAGAAGGTCAACAGATTTTGGGTCTCTTCTCCCCCAATATATAAACCCGGAGCAAGAAATAAAATTCTTATTGGCATTTGGAATAAGATATCAGGACGGGTTTTGGATTCTAACTAACTGATGATGGGAATTATTCGGCACCCGCCGACTTTTCCGGGTCATCCTTTTTGCACCGGTACATAATAGCAATGGGAATAATAACGCAATAACCCAGCACCAACAGGATCGGCGCTAATGTCAGCGAACCCAATCTAAGGGCGATAAAGCCTATAATTACAAATGCGATGCCAATCGCAAATATGATGTAATTTGATGACGTAAAGCCTAAAGAATCATCGGATTTTCCTGAAGCTACTTTTGCCTTTGCAACCATAAATCATTCCTTTAACAGTTTAACTTACTATGCTATTTTATATCCATTAAGATAAATGGTCAAGTGATTTTTGAAAATAGTGGGCCATCAATAAAAACCTTGACGATTAAATTTATTTGGTGTATTAAAAGCCGTTAGATATGATTATCGAAAATCGACAATCCAAAAGTGTCATCCCGGAGATGAATATCTCATTATGATAATGTCGGCATCTCATTCTTGTAGAAAAACGACAGTCGCGAAAACGCTGTTGATTTTGCTGATACCAATATTTATCATCGGATGCTCGTCAGAAAAAGTTGAGGAGAAGCCAAGGATTTTCGAGAAAGATGGTTCTCGGAAACTGCCGCAATTCCTGATTGTGGATTTAGGCCCGTTAAATCCTAATATCTTTAATGCCCTGCTTGATGAAAATCGGCTTCCGAATATCCGCAAACTTATGGAAGATGG
This sequence comes from candidate division Zixibacteria bacterium CG_4_9_14_3_um_filter_46_8, assembly GCA_002791595.1. Classification (GTDB taxonomy): domain Bacteria; phylum Zixibacteria; class MSB-5A5; order UM-FILTER-46-8; family UM-FILTER-46-8; genus UM-FILTER-46-8. The sequence goes on along the minus strand of PFXJ01000129.1, from coordinate 9,033 downwards.
CGGTAGTTTGGCAATCCAGTCCCCTTCCAACGGTTTTCTCAATGATGCGGCGGTAACTTCTGAAATCCTGACTGGCCAACCTGCCGGATTCAACGGCATTGCCACCGGTTGCTGGGGAGCTGATAATAGCCTGGGATTTGTGAGCGCTGGCTGGAAGGAATTAACATCCCCCTCATTATCGCAGAAGCTTTCGGACCACAAGATAAACTCTTTATTTATCAACTGGCCCCTAACTCACGCGCCTGCCAAATTGCGGGCCGTAATCATATCCGACCACTTTTTATTATGCCCTGAAGATTGTATCTATCCTCCCGAGTTGCGCGAATTTCTAATGGACAACTCAATCCTGCCCAAAGAGGAAAATATCAAGTCTAATATCAAAGGCCTTTTGGATCCCAAGAGTGCATTTGAGAAAAGCGATATTGAGGCGCTTAATCGATTCCTTAACTTCCCTCTTAGCGAAGGCAATTTTGAATCTTTGATCAAAGATAATGTGGACCCCGGACCAGATAATTTAGAACGTTGCCTCCGCCTCTTATCGTGGGAATTGCGAAAAGACCGATTGACGCTGTCGATAATCTCCCTTCTTAAAAATAATTATTATCTGCCCGAATTTATGGCTTTCAGGTCGGGGACCCTGGAAGTCGCCCAAAGCTACTTCATGCGATTTCATTACGCCCGAGGGTTTAATATCACTCCTACTGAAATGGAACGGTTTGGGGCGGCAGTTGAAAGATGTTATGAATACGAAGATGAGTTAGTGGGAAAAATATTGGAACTTGCCGATAGTAACAGAGATGTCATATTGGTTTCGGGATTTCAGTTAGAGCCAGCTTTCTTTGGGAAAGACAGCCTTGGACTAGATTCAACGAAGATGATGGTCAGTTTTCGCGGACATCCTGTATCCTTGCGCGCTAATCCCGCAGATCTAGCACATTCTCTGAACAAAACGATACAGCCAAAAATGGATGTCATATTCCATCCCCCTATGGTCTGGCCTATGAGTGCTTACTGGGAAACTATCAAGACCTATGAATATACGATTCTGCCTTATAGTATCGATCCAAATAAAATCGGGCGTGTGATCAATTTCCTGGCGACCTGCTCAGATTCGCAGGGAAACCCTCTTTTTTCACAGGTATATATTTCTGATACCTCCGGTCAGAAGGTTGCCGTCTCCTTGAAACCAGACATCAAGCCGGGAGAAGTTTATAATGCGAGCGGAAACTCGATATTCACGGACGACTTTATCAACGCATTCCCGCAGGTCTGCGTATTTCCCCGTCCGGGCGGAATGGTAATCATGGACTTTGCCCGGTGGCTGAATCCTGATTCTACCAGGCTAAACAGGCTTACAGATCTTCACGATCTAATCCTGAAAGAAATGGGGATTGAGGAAGAGAAAACTACTGTTGATTCGATGAAAACACAAATTACCAATCCTGAAGAAAATACTTGCGATCGAGCTCTTGGCTATCGCTTTAGGGCATTGGGCTATTTGAAATGAGAATCCACAAACCTAACATATTCGAGATGAGGGGATGAAAAATATAGGAGTCTTTACCAGCGGGGGTGATGCACCGGGAATGAATGCCTGCATTCGGGCAGTGGTGCGCACCGCTATTAATTACGGTCTAAGGATATTCGGAATCCGCCAAGGTTACGAAGGCATGATCCACGGAGAGATTTTCGAGATGAACGCCCGTTCCGTCTCCAACATCATCCAAGCCGGCGGCACCATTCTGGTTACCGCCCGTAGCGAATCATTTCTCACTAAGAAAGGGCGCGTTACTGCCGTTGATAATCTTAAACGGTTCGGTATCGAAGGCCTTGTAGGAATCGGAGGCGATGGCACTCTACATGGGGCTGAGAAATTGTTCAAGGAAAGCGACATCAAGATAGTTGCCTGCCCCGGTACAATTGACAATGACCTCTATGGAACTGATTACACCATCGGTTACGACACTGCTATTAATACCGCCCTCGAGGCGATTGATAAGATCCGGGATACTGCCGCCGCCATGGATAGGCTTTTCCTGGTTGAAGTTATGGGGCGTCATTCCGGTTTTATCGCCCTCGATGTCGCCATAGCAGGAGGCGCCGAAGGTGTACTGGTCCCTGAGGCCAAAGGCGATTACGAAAAGGTCTATCAGGTTCTGGAAACGGGCATCAAAAAGGGTAAGCATACCAATATCATTGTGATTGCTGAGGGAGAAGAATTCGGAGGCGCCAATAACCTCGCCAAACACCTTCAGGAACAATTCGGAATTAAATCATGGGTGACGGTATTAGGACATATCCAGCGCGGTGGATCGCCAACCGCCCGTGATCGGATTCTTGCCTCCAAGCTGGGAGCGGCCAGTGTGAGGGCATTGATGGATGGAACAAACGGGGTAATGATTGGCGAAGTCCAATCCAAAATAACTTTCACCCCGTTCAAACTGGCGTTTACTAAGAAAAAGAAACTTGATAAAGATGAATTGGAGCTAATTGACATACTGGCCAATTGATTTATCGGGCATCTTTCCAAGATAAACTTGTTGAATAGAAGACAGACCCAATCACCCTACCAATTGATGCCCCTCGAAGAAGCCCAATTGAGGATTCTCAATGAGGTTCAACAGTTGGGTCCTCAACAAATCAAAGCGATTTGTGGATTGGGTCTGATTTTCGCCTCCGATATTATCAGCGAAAATGCTGTTCCGGATTTTGACAATTCCGGAATGGATGGTTACGCTGTTATCGCTTCAGACCTCACTAAGGCATCTGTCGAAAATCCAGTGCACCTTAGGGAAATAGGCCAGATCCCCGCAGGAACATGCCCCGAGTTCGAGCTCAAATCTGGTACTACTGCTCGAATTATGACCGGCGCTCCTCTTCCCCCAGGCGCTGATGCAGTGGTGCCGATCGAAGAAATTGAGACCGATGGGAACGGGGTGATATTTGTGCGAGCAGTTTCCCAAGGAGAGAATATACGGCCGCTTGGTAATGATATCTTTAGAGGCGAACTACTTTACAAGGCTGGACAAATAATCTATCCCCCCGATATTGGAGTCTTAATCTCTATCGGGAAAAATGAAATTGATGTGCACAGAAAGCCCCGCATTGGCGTTCTTTCGACTGGTGAGGAAATTACCGGGATGGCAAACTCGCGCTCCAGAGGGAAAATATATGACACCAACCGCCCGACTCTGTTATCATTTCTTGATTACTACCATTTCGCTGTGACTGATCTAAATACCGTTGCCGATGATCCCGACGCCATCGGCGAAATACTCCATAGGGTGGCTGACCTTGATGTGTTGATTACTACCGGCGGCGTATCCGCGGGCGACTACGATTATATTCCCAGAGTAGTTCGAAAGCTCGGAGGCGAGATCATATTTCACCGAGTAAAAATCAAACCGGGGATGCCCTTTATGTTCGCACGATTGGGGAAGACATTCATCTTCGGCCTACCCGGCAATCCGCAAGCAGTAGTAGTGGGCTTTTATATGTTTGTCCTGCCCGCTCTGCGGAAAATGTCTGGATTCAAAGGACCCCTGCTTTTGGAAAAGCTCTTCGGAATTATGGCAGGGACCGCCAGAAATAGCGGCTATCGGCCCCATTTCTTGCCGGCGAAAATGGAGAAGGTGCTCGACAAATTTTATATACATCCTTCAAAGAAGGTTTCATCAGGGGCATTATCGGGATATGCGGGAGCTGATTGCATGGTAATTATCCCCCAAAAAAGCAAAGTGAAAAAAGGCGACGAAGTTCAATATATCCCTATGTATTATTCAAATTAGGAATTGCGCGGGCGATTTCATCCAGTCACTATTTCATCGATAATCCCCACCACAATCGACCTTATCGGCGCATTGGAATCATCTACCACTTGACGGGCGGAGTTGCCTTCATCGATAACCAAGACAGTCTCTCCCACGCCGGCATCTACCGAATCGACGGCGATAATATATCCGCCGGTCGGTTTTCTATCTGGGTTTATTAAGTCTATTACGAGAAGCTTGCGGCCATCGTAGAAATGATGGTTTATTGTGGAATAAATTTCACCTACTACCCTGCCGATGATCATGACTTGTCCTCTTCGGTGAGATGGACGCCGTCAACGATCCCAATAATCGTATGATCCACCGGCACAAACCATGGGTCTAATGCCAATGCCGCTTCACGCCCGCCTTCATAATATATCAGCTCACCTGGCCCCGCCATTTTGGTTGCATCGCAGGCGACTAATGGTTTGCCATGGGGATTTTGATTCTTGTCCAATGGCTGAACCAATAACAATGGCACTCCTTCAAGACCTTCATATTTAATGGTGGAAACAACCGTCCCGATTATTTTACCTAAGAGCATAATAAAACCATTATCGATAGAAAATGGAATACGCCTGCCTTGGACGAAATCCGCCCTACGCTTTGTCTCCTCCAAAGAACTTGCTTGCTTTTGCTATCTCCCCCGCCATCCGCTCATCAATCCGCGGTATCACCGTAGTATGAATCGTAATATTGCGATGCTTAATTCGCTCAACGCCGATTTCGATAGCGGCTTCGACGTCCTCAACCTTTCCGCCGAATAGCGTGAACGAATTCCCGCCCAAATCATCAGCCAAACGGATTTCCAAGATCGTTACCCCCGCGCACTTTACTGCCGCATCGGCGGCGTTGATATTCGAGGCGACCGTTGACGTTTCTATCACCCCAAGCGCATCGAAACGGTTGGCAATTTTCTTTCCCATAATCGCATCGTGAACTTGGGGGTGAACATCAGAAAGAATGACATCATCAACAATGGATTCCGGCTTAATCCTTAGCCCTTCGCGATAGGATTCCTCCACCGAAGCGACATCGCCCCCGACCAAAACCAGATATTTTCCGGGATGGACGGTTCCCGCTTTGAGAAAAACCAGAGGCGCCTTTTTGACCATAGCATCACCGGCGGTGATGCCGGCAGCGATACTGCTAAATTCAATCAGAGCAATTGCAGGGTAACGGTTTTCAGGACTCGATAATCTTACTTCAGAATGAATCTCCCCCATCAGCTCGGATACCGTAACCTCGAGTGCGCCTGCTATCCGGGTGATGTTTTCCAGACTCGGTTTAGCTATTTCACCAGATTCGATGCGGTTGATAGTGGCTTGGGGAATTCCCGATAGACTGGCAAGCCTTCTTTGCGATAAGCCTTTCTTTTGCCGCAATGCGGAAATCAAGCCGCTTATCTTTTGACTGGGTTGAGGCCTTTCAGATTGACTCATCGCTATACTATCCTAAAATGATCCACTAAAACGCAACGCCTTTCGCGGGAAAAACTACGAGGGCGGGTTAAACCTTCGCCGGTCGGCGACGCTATCGAAAATGAACAATAACCTTCTCCGCCCTGGCCAAGCCCGGCGTAATTAGGCCCATTCTTGACGAATATCGAGCAATCCATTTCGCGCGCCATGCGGGAAAGATTGTCGATGTTCCTCGAATGCATCGATGCCGTGTGGCGGCAACCGCGTTCGCTCCACTTGGCAAGATCGATGCCCTCGTCGGCTGATTTCACTTTCACCACCGGCATCACCGGCATCATTTGCTCGGTGATCACCAGCGGATGATCTTTATCAACTTCCATCACCGCCAAACGGATTTTGTCATCGACATTCATTCCGATTTTCGAGAGAATAACCGAAGCATTCCTTCCAATAAGAGCCTTATTAACAATCGCTTCTTTTCCCGGCCCAAAAGTCTTCTCGAAAATCACTCGTTCAAGCCGCATCGACTGCGATCGGTTCAACACCACCGCGCCGTTGTTAGCCATCGAGCGCAATAACTCGATGGCAACTTTATCTACTACGAAAGTTGTCTTCTCGTCGGTGCAAATGACATTGTTATCGAAGGACGCTCCCAAGACAATATCGCGTCCAGCCTTAGAAATGTCGGCGGTTTCATCGACTACCGCGGGAGGATTTCCCGGCCCGGCGCAGATGGCCCGTTTACCGCTTTGCATAGCGGCTTTGACCACCGCCGGACCTCCGGTTACAACCAGCAACCTGATGCCGGGATGTTTCATCAATTCCTGCGCGCTCTCGATGGTCGGCTCTGCAATAGTAGCAATCAAATTCGGCGGACCGCCCGCAGAAACGACAGCTCTGCTCAGCAGGCTGATATTGTGCATCGAAACATTCTTGGCGATGGGATGGACATTGAAAACCACACCGTTTCCGGCGGCGAGCATACCGATAGTATTGCAGATAATCGTGGACGTCGGATTGGTAACCGGAGTTATCGCCCCGATAGCTCCAAATGGAGCCAGTTCGAAAAGCGAGAGACCCCTATCGCCGGAGCGCGCCATCGGATATAAATCCTCAGTGCCAGGGGTTTTCTCCGTAACCAGAATATTCTTTTTGACCTTATCTTCAACCCGGCCCAGGCCAGTTTCAGAGTTGGCCATTTCCGCCAGCGTGCGCGCGCTTTCAATCATGCTTTTTCTTATCGAAGCGATTATCTCATCACGCTTGGAAAGGGGCAAGCGGATGAATTCCCTTTGCGCGGCATTGACCGCTTCGACGGCGGAATTGATATTCGAGAATATGCCCTCACTCATAAAGTGAAATTTGGAAACAGGGGATTCAGGTTTAATCCTCGGCGCCGCAGAAAGCTGGCTGACAATGCGCCTGGCGATAGCATCGATTTGCTGGTTAGTCAGTTGAGACATAATTCGTTTCTTCGATGATGAAAACTCCCCTTGCGAAAATCACGACCACTCGGCATAATTGCCGCAACCGACAGGGGAACGGCGGTACGCCCCGGACCTACCACCTCTTCATCCGCCACAAATATATTACGCCCATAACAGATGTAACGGCCAACCCCATAATAATCCAGAAGGCTCGAGGATGACCCTGCAAAGGGATGGCGACATTCATGGAAAACGCACTTACGACCAGAGTCGGCACCATTATTGCAATGGTGATGATATTGAGCGTCTTCATCAGCACATTCAGGTTATTGCTCACAATCGATACTCTGGCATCCATCAGACCGGCAAGAATGTTCGAGTAGATTTCGGCCTGCTTGTAGCACTGGCTGTTCTCAATAATAGTGTCATCCAAGAATTCAAGCTCCTCTACCGCAAACCCTATTTTGGCAGCATTAAGCTTAAGCCTTTCGAGAACGAATCCGTTGCTGTTGATCGAGTTTAGATAATAGACCAAACTTTTCTCTAAAGTGAATAGATTAATAAGATGCTTATTCTCCATAGACTTATTGATCTTGTCCTGAAGTTGGTCAGAGACAAGGCTGATAATCTTAAGGTGTTCCAAAAAGTGAAAAATGGAGCGATAAATGAGCTTGATCAAGATATAAGCCGGCGTCTTCGCCTTAATGAGTTGCTGACTATCGAACAAAGGAACATCCTCGGAGATTACGATAATCAATCGATCCTTGAACAGAAAAGCTCCGGTTGAGGCTACCCTGAAAAGAAATAGGTCCTTTTGCGAATAACTCCTTGGCCGCTTGAAGATAATCGCGATATGTTCCGGCTCAAACTCCAGACGAGAAAGTTCATCAGGGTCCAACGCTGAATTGAGAGTATGTTCGTCAAGCTTAAAGTCATCGATAAGGTGCTTTCTCTCGCTCTCGGTGGGGTTAATATAAATGGTAACCATACAGGGACCAGGACCACCCTGCACTTCAGTAAGCTTGTTATCAATAATGTCGTATGTTCTCTGCATCTAACAATTCTCTAAGAAAGCACCCTATCAACAACTCACAGGCGGGCGGTCAAGCGCTGGTTATCAGGGCAATTTCCGTTGCGAGCGTTCATCATATAAAATCCGACATTGACTGTCAATTCAATAGTTTTACGAAAGATATGAACTTACGATGTATGGTCAGCCTTCAATTAAATTTACATAAAAACAAGCCTGCCGCCAGATAGAAATGTCCAGCCTACCAGTCGTTGCTAATAGCGCAGACATTCCTGTCTGCGACTCGATGCAGAGGCCTAAATCTCGGCAACGCTCGGTTCGGTTTCGACTTTTCGGTATTTGACTGCACCACCGACTTCCCATGTATCTACAATGGCCATCACCACCGCATCACAAGGACGTTTGTCAGTCATCACCGTCTGGCGCGCTGATGAGCCAGAGGCGTAGAGCACGATTTCGCCCACACCTGCACCGACAGCATCGGCGGCGACCACAAAACCGCCGCTCTCTTGGCCATCAATATCCACCTGCCGCAGAAGAAGGAATTTTAGTCCTTGCATACTTTCTTCTTTGCGGGTGGAGACAACAGTTCCGATTACTTTTGCGAGTAACATATTTCTTCCCGTAGGTCGGGTTCTGAACGCCGACGCAGTCGGCGTGAGAAACCCGACAAGATGTTCTATTATTGTCGGGTTTCTCGTCCCCCCGATTTTATCGGGGGGACTCTGAACCCGACCTTGTATCTTGGCTACTAATATGGTATCCTATCATTCGAAGAGAGATAACTCGCTGTCCTTGGCCGCGGCCAAGGACAGCGAAGCGGCGTCGAGATCGTCCCGACCTTGGGCCACCAAGAGCCCGTGGGTAGCTGGATCCGACGTCGCATACTTTGGCAATAACCCGAACAGTCGCCTGGGACATGGTAAACCCATGAGCCCGTATTTGCAAGGATGGGAGAACGCCATGAACACTTACATCGGTATTGATGTCGCCAAACAGTTCTTCGACCTCTATGATTTGGCCAAAGAAAAACACCAGAGGTTCGACCACACTCCGGCAGGCATAAAGTCCTGTATGGCCTTTTTGTCCTCACGCCACCCAGCTCTGATTGTCATGGAAAGCACCGGCGGGTACGAAATGGACCTGGCTGTCGCCTTCTCTGACGTCGGACTGCCTGTCGCGGTGATCAACCCAAAACGTATCCGCGATTTTGCCCGTGCCACTGGTAAGTTGGCCAAAACGGACAAAATCGACGCTCAGATCATCGCTCGCTATGCCGCCACCCTCCAACCACCACCGCAGGGCGTGTTGGATGAACACACTCGAACCCTGAAGGATCTGGT
>PFXJ01000041.1:10936-11106 GCA_002791595.1 candidate division Zixibacteria bacterium CG_4_9_14_3_um_filter_46_8 | reverse complement strand
CCATCGTCTCCCATCACTGTATATTCCCTTCTTTCGGTCCCCCCAACATCGCCGCAGAAAGCCCTTCCACTATTAATCCCAATCTTCTGATGAATATCCCATCCGGTCTGTTGATTAAGCTTTTCCAGCCCATCCTGCATTGATATCGCCGCCCGAAGCGCGCGGATATC
>PFXJ01000041.1:0-10883 GCA_002791595.1 candidate division Zixibacteria bacterium CG_4_9_14_3_um_filter_46_8 | reverse complement strand
GGCTATAACAATCGACCCTGGTAATTACCCCACCCATTGAAACCACCGCCGAATTAGCCATCTGATAATATCGATCCAGCCGCCGTTTTAATTCCTCTGGCCTATCCATAAAATCATCCGGAGGTATAGTGTAATTGACAAACATCACCGTTACCCGACGATGCTCCGCGGAAATGGATCCATCCCGGCCAGTGCTGAGCTTTTCAAACAACCCTTGGGGAAGAAACCTGCTCATCAGATCAACATCGATTTCCGGCAGTTGGCGGGAGCTTTTATTTTCAATTGGGGGAATATCGATGGCGCCGACCGGCTCAACGATGACACATTCGCCATCGCCGGCTACAGTTTTGAGGCAACTTCCAGCAACTTTGATGAAATCCGGCGTGGCCCCGACTTGTCCTCCCTGCGCAAAGTCGGCGGCATTAAAAACCTTATTTAGCGCTTCACCGGTGACTATATGCTCCAATTTGATTGAGGGATTGCCCACCTCAGCTGAAAGGAATTTGCCATAATGCAATCCGCTATGCAGCGCCAGTTCGAACTTCCCGGCGGATGTTTTCGCAAATGCATTGGCTTTGGCCCATTCATTCACCTTGAATGCCGCCACCGCCGCCAGCAAAGGGTCTGCAAAATATACCAACGTGGCGTCGCCACCAAATTTAAGGACATCGCCTCCATAGGAAATCATAATCGATACCATTCCCAATAGGTGTCGATTGATAATCCTAGTCAACTCCTCGGAACCGCCCCTGCCTACAGAAGCAAGTTTTTCAGAGATGGCCGTAAATCCGGAGATATCAGCGAACATCAGTGCCCCTTCCAACACCTTAATCGAGGCCGTGAAGCTCTTTCCTCTCTCCGCAGTTAAGATCAACTTAGGCAAATATTGGCTGATCTTTTTTAATGCCCCCGCCTTGGCCCCCATTTCTTACCCAACCAAAATGTATCTGAATACGACCAAAAGGATTATGTGGAGCGATTGATCGACATAGTAAAGCTGTTTGGGGCCATTTATGCGGCTCTTGACAAAATCCTGCGCCCAGTGGGTCACAAACAATATCACTGCGAGGAGCACCAAGACCCTATAGGAAGGTGGTGCATCAAATCTCTCCAACACCCAATACAGCGCAAATGCCAGGATGATGGTAATGGTGTAAGTGAATACGTGCAATGTCAGGGTGGCCGGGGAGCTCCTCTTCATCGAGGCCATTCTATCGCTCTGCAGACCGTAGTCCCCCACATAATGTCCGATTAACAAAAATATTATAAGATCCATCTGATCCCGAGACTTAATCTTTCCGGCCAACTTCCTGCAATTCGGCGCCGGATTTCTTTGAAATGGTTTCCGCAACTTTCTTGGTCATTGGCAAAGTTATTACAAATCGAGCGCCCTGGCCTGGCTGGCTCACCACAGCCACTTTTCCACCATGGATTTTGACGATGCTCTTAATAGTCAGCAGCCCAAATCCGTGTCCGCTGGTTTTTGTTGTAAAACTCTGCCTGAATGCCCCTTCCTGCGCCTCCGCCGTCATCCCCGGTCCATTATCGCCTATCTCGATGACCAGACTTTCGTCGTCTTCCAGCAAAACAGTTTTGACTTCAATCATCCCATTTTTTATTTCCGCATTATTGATAGCATCTGCGGCATTATTGATAAGGTTGTAGAGTATCTGCTGAAGGCCGGCGGGGTCGGCATAAATCGATTCCAGCCGCTCATCGAAATTGGTCACAATCTGTATCTGGCGATATCTTTTCTGCGGCCTCAAGAAAGCCAGCTCAGCCTCCAGGAACCGGTTAAGGTCCACTTCGCAAAACTCGTACTTCGGCTGTGCATGGCTCATTAATCCCTGTGCGAAAACTGTCATCCTGCTTACCGCATTTGTCATCACCTTTAGCTTTTTATCAATCCCCTCTATTTTCCCCGCCTCGATATCCATTCCCAGCAGTTCCAGATTCCCGCTCAAGATGGAGATATAATTGTTCATTTCGTGCGCCACCTCCGCCGCCATCTGCCCACGCGCCGCCATACGATCCAGCGATTGCGCCTGACGTTCCAGCTCCTTGGACTCGGTAATATCTTTACCCAGATAAAGCACGCCCAGAAGCTTTTCGCTGGCACCCACAATATTGCAGGCCGTCACATAATTGATAAATTCGTCTCCATTCTTGCGAAGATCCAGAATCTCCCCGGTAAAAGTCTCGTTGCGTCCGAGACTGTCCCCCAATGCTTTCAGTGTTTCCGATGGGCAATTCGGCGAGTGAAGCATACGCACATTTTTGCCGCGCACTTCCTCATAACTGTGGCCATAGATTTCCTGGGCCGCTTTATTATAAATATAGATTGTCCCGTTACGGTCTGTGACCACCACTATATCCGGAGAAACTGAAATGATTTTCTCAAGGAATTTCTTGGTACGCACCAAACGATAATTGGACTCCTCCAACTGCCTTCCTACATTTTCAAGCGAGGTGTTTTTATCTTTAAGATCCTTTATCGACTGTAGATCCGCCTGGCGCAATCTGGCCGCCAGCACCCCCATTATCTCAAATGCTACAATCGGAATTTCATAAAGCAATGATATGAAGGCCGCCTTGGATAGTTCCAGAAGATAACTATCAGCTGCGACTCTGGCGGTGGCGAATCGCGGACTGTTCTCCAACAGCGCCATCTCACCAAAAAAATCACCCGAGCGACGTATCGCCAGGATCACTTTCTTTTCACCATCCACTCCTTCCTTATAGATCTCTACTGAACCATGCTTGATAATATAAAATGCGTCCCCAAAGCTATCTTCGCGGAATAATATATCGCCCTTCTTATAATGCTTCTCCTCGATGAAGCTCTCCAGCTTTTCAAGGCTCTCATCATCGAACTTCGAAAATATCGGGACTAATTTTAAGACTTCCTTAGTAGGTCGATCCATATATTTACCCTGCCCTGTCTGTTACTCGCAGTTGTCTCCATTATCACTATTGCCAGAGCTCTGTCTTTAATCTCCGCGTTGCCTCATCCTTAAAATGCACAAGCATAACCGGGCGGCAAAAACCTGCCGGCACCGGCAGTTTGGTTTTTAGCACTTCAGCAAGTAGGATGACCTTTGTTCTCCCCACCAAATCTCTCCCGCTCCCATCCTTATATTTCTTATCGACATCTATTACAGACCTATTTATTAAGTTCGACTTTCTTTTAGCGACGGCTTTCCATCCCCTGCTAACGATTTTCGCCCAACAGCTTTATAAAAGCTTTCAGAAATTGAATATCAAAACCGTCACGAAACGATATCATCTTTTTCAGGGCCGGGTAAGGATTGACAGCCTGTCGGTAGGGACGGGCTGATGTTATGGCATCAAATACATCTGCTATCGCGGCTATGCGCCCGAATTCATGGATTTCATCGTCTCTTTTCCTTGCCGGGTACCCACTGCCATCTACTCTCTCGTGATGGTCCTGAACTACGGCAATTGCATTCGCATCCAATAGACACAATTCTTCCAGAATCCTGACTCCCCACATCACATGCTTCTTAACAAGCATATATTCCCGGTGATTCAGCCTTCCAGCTTTATTGATCACTTTCTGCGGTACTGTTTTCATCCCGATATCATGCAGTATGGCCCCCAGACCTAAATTCGCCAAATCTTTCGGCTTAAATTGATTAAGCTCCAAGGCCAGAGACAGCGATAATGCCGCTACATTCAGAGAGTGATGATATACCGAATAACCGGATGGGATCGAAACGTAAAGGAATTTGGCGGCATCATTACTTCTTCTTAAAAAAGTAATCAGGTTCTTTACAATATTATTGCACCGATTGATCAGGATCGGGTTCAATTGATCGGAAAAAAGTTCGCTTATCAGTTGACCGCCCACATTGACTATGGTTTGCGCCTTCTCCAGATTAGTGGTCGAGTTACTGGCTATAAGAGTGTCCAAATACTTTTCTTGATAATCATGGAATTTCCCAAGGTCGGTTTCCTTGATGAAAAACATCCTCTCCTTGTCTTCCGCGATTTCCGCAATCATGTCTGTTGTCACCGGAAAACTTTCGGAGCGGAACAACTCATAATCATCATATTTCAACTCAAACAGGTCGAAAGTTAGCATGGTGTTTTTCAGTAAATGATCTGGCTTGACCGGTATGAAGCCATCAGAATTCAGCATTGTTGTTTTCCCCTAACGTGTAATTACCCATAACTGAAACTGCCCCTTAGATTCTTTTCGGCCTAAAATCAGCTGAACTTAAAACTCTGCCACAAAATCTGACAACCTCGACCTGCCTAACCTCTTTTGGGCTTCCCCGTCCCCCCAAAATTATCTTGACTTGCATCCCCTACTCGAATAATTTGCATTTCCGATGTTATCTTGGCTTCCTTAGCCCCGATAATTAAGGCAAACCGGCATAATGTGGTAAAATCAAGATCCATTGGCGCCCTAGCTCAGTTGGTAGAGCAACGGACTGAAAATCCGTGTGTCCGCAGTTCGATTCTGCGGGGCGCCATAATGATTTCGGGTTATCGTCCACTTACAAACCCCTTTTTTGCCCAATACTGCAAGCCGTTTGCTACCTCCGCTACTGTGCTTCATAAAAATCAGCCCTTCACCTGATTTTGGTTAATTGCCTCCCACAATTTCCGATAAAACGAAAAAGCGATAGAAATTCAATTACTTATGATAGAGGGTGCAAAAATGGCTATCAGAAATATTTCTCCATTGGTGATGCTGATATTCATCTGGGTTCAAATCTACTGGTCATTCCAACCGGCCTTCGCTCAGAATGCTGATGATACCAGGCAGGCAGTGGCAGTCACCGACCTCGATGCCACCGGCATCACCGACCACGAAAAGATAGTGCTTTCGGACCGGCTCCGGGCGGAGATTTGGAAAACCCAAAAATACGATGTGCTGGAACGACAGAAAATGGATGATTTGCTCAAGGAGCAAGGATTTCAGCTCTCCGGCGCTTGCGACCAGGCTTCCTGTTTATTGGAAATAGGGCGGCTTCTGCCGGTCGAAAAAGTCGTTGGTGGAAGCGTCGGCAAAATCGGTAACACCTGGACCATAACTCTGCGAATGATCAACATTGCTACCGGCAGGATCGAAAAGACTGTTACCAGAGACTGCCCCAATTGCACCATCGACGATATACTTAATCCACTGCTTTCCTACGCCGCCGCCGATATGGCCGGGATAGAGGTGGATTATGCTGAAGTCTCCCATGGCGACAACCAAACCGCGGCTGATAAATCGAAAGTCACACGCCAGTCGGATAAAGGAAATAAGCCGATGGAAAACGCCGATCGGGCCAGCTTGCCCGCAATGGAAAGCGGCAAGAAGGGCGGTAGCATCTTTGGTAAATGGTGGTTCTGGGGAATTATGGTCGCCGGTGCCGGTGGAGGGGCGGCGGTAACCTTGGGTTCCAAGAAACCTGCCGGAGAATCATCGAGCAAGACTGGCAGTATCAACATACAATGGAAATAATCGGAGGAGGGGTGAACACTATGAATAAAATAAAATCTACACAGCTAATCGCTATTGTCGGAATTCTTGCCCTTGGTATATTGGCGTCATCTTGCGGCAAGAAGAATCTGGTGGACCCAAATCAAACCGGCGAAATTGCCATTGCTATCACCTGGCCGAATGGTTCCAAGGCTATGCCTCTCTCCCAGAGCAACTCTCTAAAACTCTCAAAACCGCAGGTGGCCCCTCCGGAGGTTCGCTATATCGATATTACCCTTTCGGCCGCCGATTTTGCCACCAGAAACTGGCGATTTAACGCCTCTGATGGAAACGCATTCATATCGAATATCCCCGAAGGAGGGGGGAGGACACTTCGAATTTCGGCGCGCGATACCAATGAAAATGAATGCTATTGGTATCAAGATACAAATGTCATTATCGCGGCCAACCAAACGACTGAAGTCTATCCAACCTTGGTTCAAAATCAGCCATTTCCGCCATCAAATCTGACTGCCACCTGGATGGCTCCGGAAATCCGACTCTCCTGGACCGATAACGCTTTCAACGAGAATTCTTATGAAATCGAAAGAAAGGAAGGTAGTACGAATTGGGTAACTATGTACACGGTCGCTTCCAATTCCACCTCCTATGGCGATATCAGTTTCACCTGGGGAGCATCTTATGCGTATCGGGTCAAAGCCACCAATTCGGGTGGAAGCTCGTCTTATTCCAATGAAGCGGCTGTTACTTTCGATAATAGTTACTTGACACCGCCCAGCAATGTACTTGCATTTTGGAATTCCAGCAACGAAATCGCTGTTACCTGGACCGACAACACCTCGGTGGAAACTAATTTCATAATCGAACGCGCCCACACCCTTGGGGATTGGGTAAATTATGGCACTGTGTCTGCCAATACCACTCTATTCCTGGACACCAATTTTAATATGGGAGATATCTTCTATTACCGGGTCAGGGCCGCCGATGCCTACACACAATCCGAGCCCAGCTCCGACTCCTATTTCAATACTGCCAATCTGCCGCCGCAGGCTCCACTCATTAAGTATTGTATAAATGATGGCACGGCACTAAAAATAGCATGGAGTCGGGTACAGGAAGCAGACTCATATCTTATTCATCGAAGCGGCGGGCTGAGCCCCGAATGGACCTCCATCGGAACCACAACTGTTCCGGATACGACCTATTTAGATTATGGAGTCAGCGACCAGTATTGGTATCGCTATGCGATAAAATCAAGCAATGAATTTGGATTCTCAGATATGTCCGCACCCGATTCCGCTTATTTCGACAACAGCGGCCCACTATATTTCAAGCGCATTTTCAGACCTGAAAATGGCGATTACTCGCTTTACAAAATGGCCATATCGGGCCGGCGGCTTTATATAACCAATGGTATGTATCTGCGCCTCTACGACATTACCGTTCCAGTCGCGCCGACATTGCTTAATTCATATCAGGTAAGTGGTAGTGTGATTAGGGGAATTTATGTCACCGACTACGCCAACAATCTGGTCTTATTGACTACCGATACTCATATCATTGCCCTGGAAATAACCCCCGGCGGAGTTATCAACTTTTATTCGCAGCTTGCCCTGGATGGCCCTTGCCGATGCATCGCCGTGAACGGCAATACCGCCTTCGTGGGCAGCGATTCCTATGGCATTCACGCCATCGATATCTACGACCCGTTCGATATGACTTATCTGGCCGATTTCAACAACGGGCTGGTATATAACGATCTAAAGATGAAATTCATTAGCGACAGCGTCTATGTCCTAGCCGCTACGCCAAGCAATGGCTTAGCCATAATTAATGTCACCACTCCCACCACGATGCACCAGACCGGCAATTATGTTCTTGGTGGCCAAGCCCGGGGCCTGGACCTTAAAAATAACCTGGCCTTCATCGCCAATGGCAACCTCGGACTACAGGTCGTCGATTTCTCCAACTTATGGTCGATGAGCTTCTGGGGAGGATATTCTGGAGCATACGACGTCACCTCAGTTAAAGTATATGGCAATCATGCCCTTGTTGCCGGAGGAAGCGAAGGTTTCTTCCTGATTAATTCAACCAGTCTTGCCCTCGTGGAATCTTTCGGGACCGGCGCTGATTGCGTGGATGTTGCTTACGATCCTCTCGGTGGCTATGCATTCGCAACTGCGCCCGGCATAGGATTATTTATATTCGCGCTCGCTCCTTAGCCGACCGCAAATCCCCTCTACAGAGCGGTGGATTCCCAGACAAAGTCGGGGAAGACGGGGGTGTGTTTTCCCATAAATAGAACACACCCCGGCCTTCGGCCACCCCTCTCAAGGGGAATGGAATTGGATTCGATTGACAACGATCTGAGACAGCCCTAAGCCGGGCTACCCCTTTTCTGTCCTTGACATTGGACTTCCTTAACGCTAAATTTGTCGAAAACTAAACCGGAGGCCATTATGAGGCAAAGCTACAAAATCCTAATTGTTATTTTTACGCTTTTTCTTACCACCATCACTGCGAGCCCTATCGCCGCATCCGAACTCTATAAATCATCACAATTCGGCTTTATGGGAAGCTCGAATTCCTACACTGAAATCAAAGTCGGCTATTTCGATCCCAAAGCTGTCAAAGAAGGTAGTTTGCTGTTGGGAGTATGCACCGGCAAAAAAGTTGACGAATCGGTCAGCTTCGGCTTGGAAGTCGATTTCTGGCGCAAGGTATTCGAACAAAAAATCCCAGTAGATGTAGTTACTGATACCAATGGTGTAGAAACGACCTTGATGCAAGTTCAATACAGACATACCGTTTATTACATCCCGATTCTGGCTACTTTGAAATTTGATGTGCCGGTGAATCCCAGCTCACCGATTACCCCATTCGCCGGCGTCTCGGCTGGTTATGCTTTCGCCCATATCGGTTATAAATTCGCTAATGACGATTCTGTTGACCAGAACGACGTCAAATCAACACCGAACAAAGGTTTCTATGGCGGTTGGAATTGGAGGGTATTTGGCGGCGCCGCCTATACTCTGGGAAGCAATTCCAAGCTGAATCTGGCGGTGATGTATAACGGAGCCAAAGTATCCAAGAGTGAGAAAGGCGGCCTCGAACGCGAACTCGACCTCAAGGGGTTCGGGTTCTACGCCTCCATATCGCTGATAGGGATGTAGTCAACGTGCGGGATAATCCCGATAAAATCGGGACAGCCTACCGGCCTTGGTAGCGCAGACATTCCTGTCTGCGGGTTGACATGCGGGACAAGAATGTCCCGCCTACCATTCATTGGTAGTCCTGTAGGATGGGTCAATCACATCGCATATGGATAAAAACTCAATCATCTACCAGAGGTTGCCTATTATCAAAATTAGGCTCAATTGACCCATCTATTCAATAATAGAAATGATGGGTCAATTCAATTAAAAGCGTGCGTCAAGACACGGAGGTCTTGACCTACGAGACTAAGGCAGACCAGTAGGTCTGCCAGCCACAAAATGTCATTCCCGCCCGCGAATCTCACCCGTCAAATTGGATGCCGCGAAATTATTTGACATCAACTCCATAATGAGCTAAAATCCATATACGATGAGAAGATTAATTATCCTCCATATCTTCATAATCCTATTTCTGATGGTCAATAACGCCAATGCGGAATTATTGAATATCACTCTCGATGGCGGCAGTTACTCGCCATTCAGCAAGGGATGCATAGGCATTGACCGTGATAACTCCCGTTCCTGCCTACTAAGCGCCATAAATAACGGCGAGTATGCCATCTACGATTTCGAAGTCAGGGCTGATATTGAGCAACTGGGGGCTTATGCTTCCATTGAAAACCCTTCCGGCAGGGAAATCGATGTATATATCTATAATTATGGGACGCGCCGCGAAATACCCCTGCTCTCCAAACCCGGATTGGCCAACAGATGGATACGCTGGGAAAGCGTTCTGGTGGATAAGGAATGGCGATCCAGCTCTCCAGAATTCCTGACGTCGCGGTCCGGCGGCAGGGAACTCGATTTGGTTGGCCCTCACAACATAGTCAGGTTGATGTTTTATGCCGACCCCGGGATGCCTCCGAAAAATGAGATGTTCGTCATAAAAAGTGTAACTTTGGCTTACGAAACAGCGGTGAATTTCCCAAACAATTCCGCATCAACCGATAAGAAGGTTTGGATTGAAAATGGGAAAATCCTTGCCTATGGAATCGGCCGCCCGCCCCAAAATGCGGTCAATCAGGCGCAGGCGCGTGCCATGGCCATCCGTGCCGCCACCGTCGATGCCCAGAGAAATTTGCTATCATATCTCAAGGGTGTTCCCATACCGCCAGCGGGCAACGGACGCATTACTGTGGCTGGCTCATTACCGGGAGCCAGAACGGAAAACACCGAGTATTTCGATGATGGCTCAGTAAGAGTTACGCTGGCAATTTCGACCAAGCGCGTGATTGCCCGTAGCCCGTAGCCCGTAGCCCGTAGGTCAAAACCCTCGTGGTCTTGACATCCTATACCGGTGGGTTTCTCCGGCGACAATGTCGCCTTCGGAACCCGACCTACGAGACTATCCCCCCGCCAGCATTTTCCCCAATGCAAACGCCACTTCCGGAAGCTCCGGCCTTTCAACTGCTAATCCCGCCCGAAGGGAATTCCCCCTCATATCAATTTCGCCGGCGAATACGATATTAATCCATTTGAAAAACCCCTTGATTACCGTTCTGGCGCAATCGAATTTCTGCCTTTGACCGCCGGATAGAATTATTACCCCTTTGCGCTTTTTGAGACCACGGTCCAGAAACTTCACACCTTCCGGGCTGGATTCACTCCCCGTAGGGAATATGGCTGGCCTAAGGCAATTGCAACGGTCAATCAGCAGTTTGGCTTGGGCTGAAACCGTATCAAAATAGACCGGGCTCCCGAATACTATGATATCACCTTCAATCAGCCATTTGTATATTTCATCCATTGAGTCGTTATAGAAACAATTCATTGGGTATGGGCTTTCACCGCAGGATTGGCAGGGGAGAATGTCCAGGTCATTGAGATTAAACATAAGGGTTTTGCTTCCGGCTGATGCCGCGCCTTCCAAAACCCGTCTTACCAGCATCTCACAACTGCTACCCACAACCGGAGAAGCATTAAGTCCAATCGTCATCATAATAAGTTATGAGTTTGCTCCCACTGGTCTAACAGTCGGGCCAATTGCCCCTCAAGTTCCCGGATAAGTGCCTCAAGCTCCGATAATCTCTCCCAATCCGAAGCGTTAACTTCCGAATGCAATTCCTCCCTGCAGTCATTGATCCGATTTTCCAGCGATTCGATTTCGGCCTCCATTTTTTTCAGCCTCTGCTGTCGGCGGCTGCGTTCTTTGCTCTCCAGATAACTCTGTAATGATTTACCTGCATCCGTTTTTGGCTGCGGATTTGATG
>PFXJ01000023.1:11423-11666 GCA_002791595.1 candidate division Zixibacteria bacterium CG_4_9_14_3_um_filter_46_8 | reverse complement strand
TCCAGTAGCGCCAATAAAAAGTAAGAGCGTCATTGCCGTGACTATACCCCCACCAACCTGTAGCAATTCAGGAGCCTGTAATGAAATCTGATGGATATTCAAGGTTCCAAAAGTGACAAAGATAAGCATAATACCCAAGAGAAATCCGAAATCTCCTATGCGGTTGACAATGAATGCCTTTTTGCCGGCATCCGCGGCAGATTTCTTCGTGAACCAGAACCCGATGAGCAGGTACGAACATAA
>PFXJ01000023.1:0-11394 GCA_002791595.1 candidate division Zixibacteria bacterium CG_4_9_14_3_um_filter_46_8 | reverse complement strand
CCGCCACCATGGTCACTGCCGGTGTTTATATGGTCGCCCGTTTATCCGCTTTGTTTGTGTTGGCCCCTATTTCAATGGCGGTCGTGGCGATTATTGGAGCAGTAACAGCAATTTTCGCCGCCACCATAGCCTTGACGCAGTTTGACATCAAAAGAGTGCTGGCTTATTCTACAATCAGCCAATTGGGGTATATGTTTCTTGCCTGCGGCGTCGGAGCCTTCAGCGCCGGCATCTTCCATCTAGTCACCCATGCTTTCTTCAAGGCGCTGTTGTTTATGGGAGCCGGATCGGTGATGCATGCTCTGTCCAATGAACAGGATATGCGTTTTATGGGGGGCCTTCGAGGTAAAATCCCAACAACGTTTTGGACTATGCTTATCGGTACTCTGGCCATCTCTGGTATCCCTGGCCTTTCCGGTTTCTTCAGCAAAGATGAAATTCTCTGGCAATCATTCTCTTCAGCCAGAGGTCATTTCTTCCTTTGGTTGATTGGAGTGCTGGCGGCCGGTTTGACTGCCTTTTATATGTTCAGGCTAATATTTCTCACATTCTATGGATCATCACGGGTGAAATCCGACGTTGTAAAGCATCTGCATGAATCACCATCAGTAATGACACTGCCTTTAATTGCTCTGGCAATTCTATCCATAATTGGAGGCTATGTCGGCGTCCCGCATCTATTCGGCGGGTCGAATGCTTTCGGCAGTTTTCTCGATTCGGCACTTGCCCATCCACCGGAACCGGCGGAGCTTCATCACCCCGCATATCTTGAAGCCATTCTGATGGCCGCATCCGTGATTATTGCGCTGATTGGAATATTTATCGCATATAGAATCTATGTAGCCAAACCTCTAATGATTAACCCAAGTCCCGACAAGTTGGGGAAAGTGCATACCATTCTTTTCCATAAATACTATGTTGACGAATTCTATGGCGCTACGGTGGTGAGACCATTTATTAAGCTTTCGGAATTGATATACAATCTGATCGACCGGGTTTTGGTTGATGGAACGATAAATATCGTCGCGTATATGACCCTTTGGACCGGGGAAATCTTGAAATGGTTTCAGACCGGTAATGTTCGAAACTATATCGTGACCTTTATGCTGGGAGTTGTTCTCTTTGTTGGTTATGTGCTCTTAAAATGGATTTAGTAGATGTTCTCGAGTGACTTTCCCATATTATCCGTAATAACATATCTTCCTCTAATCGGTGTGCTCCTTATCCTAATGATTGATAAGGAAAAGGTTGGCGCAATTCGAATCGTGGCCTTATTGACTGCCGCAATTAATTTTCTGTTCTCTTTACCCCTGTTTTTTGCTTGTGATCCTTCAACCGCGGCCTTCCAGTTTACAGAACACGTGCCGTGGATTCCAGAGCTTGGCATCTCCTACTTTTTTGGGATTGATGGGATTAGCATGTTAATGGTTATTCTCACGACCTTTTTGACGCCTTTGGCAATCTGGGCGTCATTCGGCTCGATTACCGAGAAGGTAAAAGGATATATGATATCATTTCTGATTCTGGAAACAGGTATGTTGGGAGTATTTGTATCGCTTGACTTAATCCTATTCTTTGTCTTTTGGGAAGCGATGTTGTTTCCGATGTATTTTATAATTGGAATATGGGGCGGGCCGCGTCGAATATATGCCACGGTCAAATTCGTGCTGTTTACTATGATTGGCTCGGCCTTGATGCTGATCGCCATCATTTATCTTTATTATCTGAATTATCAAAATACTAATATCCCGACATTCAACCTTGAATTGCTGCAATCATCGCAATTCCCAATTCCCATAAATATCCAGATGTGGCTTTTTGCCGCTTTTGCGCTGGCATTTGCTATTAAAGTGCCGATGTTTCCATTTCATACGTGGCTTCCGGATGCTCACGTCGAAGCGCCCACTGCCGGCAGTGTCATCCTTGCGGCAGTTTTATTGAAGATGGGTGCTTATGGGTTTTTGAGATTTTGCCTTCCTTTATTCCCTCAAGCCGCCTCTGAATTTACCCCATTGATATCAATTCTTGCCATAGTTGGTATAATTTATGGGGCGATGATGGCCTTTGTGCAGAAGGATGTTAAGAGCCTGGTTGCCTATTCCTCTGTTTCGCATCTTGGATTTGTGATGCTGGGTATATTCACGTTCAATATACAGGGGCTTCAAGGTGGCATTCTTCAGATGATAAATCATGGCATATCCACCGGCGGTTTATTCCTGATTGTGGGAATGCTCTATGAGCGCCGCCATACTCGAATGATTGGGGATTTTGGCGGGCTGGCGAAAGTCGTCCCGGTCTTTTCGGTGATGTTCATGATAATCACATTATCTTCAATCGGCCTTCCGGGGACAAATGGCTTTGTCGGAGAATTCCTGATCCTCCTGGGCGCCTTCAAATCCAATATGGTCTATGCCGTACTTGCGGCTACCGGCGTGGTCCTGGCTGCGGTTTATATGTTATGGATGTTTCAAAGAGTTATCTTCGGTCAGGTTGACAAGAAGGAGAACGAAACTCTTCTGGATCTGAATTTGAGAGAAAAATTGATATTGATACCTTTGATAGCTTTGATATTTTTCATCGGTATATATCCAAAACCGATATTGTCGAGAATGGAAACATCGGTGAAGAACTTGACTGCTATCGTCCAACAGAAGTTCCGTGTTGAAGAGGATAATCATAAGATTCGAATTATTAGCGGAACCCCAATGGATAAGATCTCTCTTAACGAGGTGGGAGAACAGAAGAATGAGTGAGGTCGTAATATACACTAAAACCGGTTGCCCATATTGCGCTGCGGCGATAAAAGATTTTAATAACAAGGGCATTTCATACACGGAAATCAATATCACCGAAAAACCGGAGATGAAATCCAAGTTGCTGGAGCTGACCGGTGGCGAGCCGATTGTGCCGGTCATAGTCCAAATGGACCAAGTAAAAATAGGCTTTGGAGGCGGTTGAGGCTTTTGATCTCCGGTGGTCATCGGGGAAAAAGCTCGAAATGAGCTGTTTATTTTATGATTTCTCTACCAATAATTAATTTTTCAGTTATCTATCCAGAAATCATTATTCTGGTAACAGCCATTGCGGTGCTGATCGCGGATCTATTTATCAAGGGTGATAGACGCGCACCCATATCGCTTATCGCCTTAGCCGGCATAATTATGGCGGCATTTGCGATACATGCCCAGTGGGGAGCGAATGTATCTGGATTCTCGGGCGCAATCATCGTCGATAATTATGCTTTGCTTTTCAAATATATTTTTCTCGTCGGAGCCTTATTAACCCTTTTCCTGTCCGTTTGGTATCTTCAAAGAGAAGAGCTTTTTAGCGGCGAATATTTCTTTTTCATCCTGATATCCATCGTTGGGATGATGATTTTGTCTTCCTCAAACGAACTTATTACCGCTTTTCTGGGTCTTGAAATAATGTCAATTCCGCTGTATCTTCTGGCTGGTTTCGACAAGGGAAAGTTGCGCTCAAACGAGGCCGCCCTTAAATATCTTTTAATGGGCGCCTTTGCCAGCGGATTCTTGATTTATGGAATAGCCTTTATCTATGGCTCGATGGGAACCACGAATTTTGATGAGATCGTTAGAGCGTTATCCTCGGATTCTCTTGACACAGATCCGCTGATTCTAATAGGTATTTCAATGATTGTTATTGGATTTGCTTTCAAGACCGCTTTCGTGCCCTTTCATTCTTGGGTTCCAGATGTATATACCGGCGCGCCCACTCCGGTTACAGCCTTCTTTTCCATCGCACCAAAAGCGGCCGGTTTTGCCATACTATTTCGTTTATTAACCGTGGCGTTCAGTCCTATTTTTGTGAACCTTTCTACCATGTTATGGGTCTTAGCGGTTCTCACGATGTCGGTCGGAAACCTTATTGCTCTGACCCAAAGAAATATAAAAAGGATGCTGGCATATTCCTCAATTGCCCATGCCGGCTATATTCTCGTATCACTGGCGATTGGGACAAGCAAGGGCACTGAGGCGGGTTTATTTTACCTCTTAGCCTATACCGCGATGAATGCCGGAGCGTTCGGAATGGTGATACTTCTTGGTCATAAGGGAGAGGATGATTTGACTATTAGCAGCTATGGCGGGCTCTCCCGGCGGCATCCAGTGGCGGCCGCAACGATGAGCCTTTTTATGTTTTCATTGGCGGGGATTCCACCTACGGCGGGATTCATAGGCAAGTTTAATATTTTTTCAAATGCAATATCCGCAGGATTTATTTGGTTAGCGATAATAGGCGTTATCAATAGCGTCATTTCTGTCTACTATTACCTAAGAGTAATAATAACCATGTATATGAAACCTGAGGCAGATTCGGTGACCACGGTCACTTATCCTCCTTCATTGTTGGTGGCAATAATCCTCGCCGCTTGGGGAACATTACATATCGGCCTATTTCCAAATGGCTGGTTGTTGTTTATTAGGGAATCAGTGGTTGGGTTATACCAAGCCCTTTGATTATATATTTTGTTAAGTTTGTGAAATAAATCTCTTGACAATTGATAAAAATCCGCCATATTATTATGATACACCTCAAAGTTATATGGATTTGGGAAAACCTAATTAATAGGATGTGCTTATGAAACCCACGTATCAACTCCTTAATCAAAAAATTAAGGAAGAAGGTTATAGGATGACAAGGCAGAGGGCTGTTGTATTAGAGGAACTGGCCAAATGCTATGATCATCCTCGTGCTGACGAGATCTATCAGATTGTGCGTCGCCGTCTTCCTAAAATTAGTTTCGGAACGGTTTACCGAAATTTGAAGACACTTAAGGAACTGGGATTGATCAAAGAGCTGAATTATGGAAAGAAATTCAGCCGATTCGAAGCCAATATCGAAGGCCATCATCACTTCGTCTGCCTTCTCTGCGGAAGAGTCTATGATATCAGTATTGAACCGGCTGAGAATATGTGCAAGAGAATTGCGGAAGACATAGGCTTTGTGGTGGAGGACTACCGACTTGAGTTCTATGGGTTTTGCAACGCCCAAGAGCGGAAAATTGCTCAATCGGAAAGCCAGCATAATTAATATGCATTGTTGGGCCGCCCCAAAATAAGAACCAGCAGTTCCTAATTTCCCTGAGATCTATACGATAAAAACGTGGTCTGGGAATTATGAAGCTTGGTTCAAGACAGATCTGTTTGATGTTCTTCCAATCGGAAAGACGCCTTTGTCTTTTCATTTTATGAAATAATTTAATTGCATTCATATCAAATGGGGCTTGTATTTGCGAACCGAATTTATTATTTATTCGTCACAACGAAAAGTAGAAGGAGCCAGGATGGCTAAGATAAATATTGGTATCTCCAAACAAATGCCTGGGAGCTTTAAGGGTGAATGGCTCATCCTGCTGTTATCTTCAGATTCGCGAGATTTATCAGGCGAGATAAAAGAGCTTGATGCGCAATATGGCAATCTTATATCAGGCGTGTTTGCTTCCGGCGAATTTAAGGGGAAGACGAGCGAAATCTATAAATTCAACCTTCCGCAAGGGTTACCCGTCGGAAGAATGATATTATCTGGAATCGGGCCCAAATCGGCGCTTGATGCCGAGATCATAAGGAAATCAGCCGCGGCGGCCGTTCGGCTGACCGGAAGCGTAAGCGGCCATATAGGCATATTACTCCCTGTTCTTGCGGGTGGTAATTCCGTTCGTGATTATCTCTCGGCAGGCTTGGAGGGAGCGCTTTTATCACTATACCGGTTTGATAAATATAAATCTAAAGATAAAGATAATGTTGCCAAAAGAAAAAAGGTCTCGAAGATAACTATTCTTCTTCCTGGGGTCGGTGACCCGGCGAGGTATGAGAGCGTTATAAAAGAAACTGAATCGATATGTAATGCGGTTTATTATGGGCGGGACCTAATAAATCTTCCCGGCAATGAATTCAGTACCCAATCCCTCGTGGATGAAGCCCGGAAGCTTGGCAAGCATCCAAGTGTGAAAATCGAAATTCTCAGGCGGGACAAGCTGAAAAAAATGGGGATGAAGGCTATCCTTGCTGTCGGGGGTGGTTCCCAGTCTCCACCGTTTCTGATTGTCATTGAGTATAGGGGCGGTCGGAAAGGGGAAAGGCCGTTGGCTTTGATAGGCAAAGGGGTTACATTTGATTCTGGCGGGATCACATTAAAAGATGGGCCCAAAATGGAGGAAATGAAGCAGGATATGGCAGGCGCGGCTGTAGTGATTTCTACCATCTCCGCCATCGCTCAACTGAAGATTCCTATCAATATAATAGCTTTGGTACCGGCTGTAGAAAATATGCCTTCAGGCAAATCCTATCGTCCCGGCGATATAATCAGAACGCATAGCGGAATTACGGTTGAAGTATTAAGCACCGATGCGGAGGGCCGGCTCATAATTGCGGATGCTCTCTCATATTCCAAAAGATTTAATCCGACGGCAGTCATAGATATCGCCACCCTCACGGGCGCAGCCAGGATTGCTCTGGGAACAGTAGGATGTGCTGTGCTCGGTCATGATGATGATCTGGTGGGGAAAATTATCGATGCATCTGCAAGGACGGGCGAAAAGGTTTGGAGGCTTCCATTATGGCCAGAATTCGATAAGCGATTGGAATCTTATATCGCTGATTTAAAAAATACGGGTGGCAGTGATGGGGGAACCATTGTCGCCGGCAAGTTTCTGTCCAAGTTCATCGAGGGTTATCGATGGGCGCATTTGGATATCGCCAATGTGGATTATGCCCATTCGGATGGTGATTATTGGCGGGAAGGAGCCACCGGTTTTGGGATAAGGCTTCTAATTGATGTAGTTAGAAATTGGAAATAAAATTATCTTGAAAGCGTCAGTACCGACTATGCTGGGAAATAAGTCACTCAAAATCAATTGTGGGGTTATAGGCATCTATGGTTTGCCTCGCGCTGCCCAATATGCATATTGGGGTATGTACGCTCTTCAGCATCGCGGGGCTGAATCAGCCGGTATAATTACCTCTGATGAAAATCAATTTTACTTTCACCGCGGGATGGGGGAGGTGTCAACAGTCTTCTCAGATGCCGAACAGATCAGCTCGTTAAAAGGGCATATTGCTGTCGGTCATAATCGATATTCAACTACCGGCGCCTCAGACCCCACCAATATTCAACCTTTATTCACCACTTATTGGGGCGGTGAGCTCGGAATTGCCCACAACGGGAACGTGACCAATTACCTGTCGCTTCGAAAGAAGCTCGAAGCATCTGGCGCGCTTTTTAGGACTCAAACCGATACTGAAGTGTTTTTGCATCTGATCGCTAACCGAAGGGAGAAGGAATTTGTGCCTCGACTGGCAGGGGCTTTGAAGCAGGTTAAGGGCGCCTATTCGTTAGTAATCATTACTTCTGATTCGCTTTATGCGATCCGCGATCCTTACGGAATCAGGCCGCTTTGCCTCGGTAAATTAAGAAATGGTTATGTTGTGGCCTCTGAATCATGTGCTCTGGACATAATGAAGGCGAAATATGTTCGGGATATCAAACCGGGGGAAATCATGGTTATCGATCGAGATGGCTGCCGCATTGCGGACCAGTTAAAGCCCAGGCATCCCGCAATGTGCATATTTGAATTTGTTTACTTCGCTCGCCCAGATTCAAAGATTTTTGATGAAAATGTTGATAAACTGCGGCGAAGGCTTGGGCGTCGATTGGCTTGGGAGAGTCCGGCGGAAGCAGATGTGGTCATCTCTGTGCCCGATTCCTCCAATACTGCCGCCTTAGGCTATTCAGAAGCATCCGGAATTAAATTTGAAATCGGTTTAATCCGTAATCATTATGTGGGACGCACTTTTATATTGCCCGACCAAAAGATCCGGGATATTGACGCTCTTATAAAGTATAACCCTGTAAGAGGCGTTATCGAGGGCAGGGACATTGTGGTAGTTGACGATTCGATAGTGCGGGGAACCACATCCAAGAAAATCATTAGTATCTTGAGATCGGCCGGAGCCAAAAAAATCCATTATCGGGTCAGTTCGCCTCCCATAATCTCACCCTGTTTCTATGGAGTGGATATTCCCACCTTTTCGGAATTGATTGCGCATCACTATTCAGTCGATGAAATTAAGAAAAAGATCGGAGTCGATTCTCTGGCATATCTTTCAATTGAAGGATTGCTTTCTGTAAGCAAACGCCCTGCCGATCATTTTTGCACAGCATGTTTTAGCAGGAATTATCCCGTGCCTGGTGATGCGGTCCCCAATTCCAGAAAAATGCTGAAAAACCCTGAATAGCATAATATTATTGAAACATATAATGAATAATCTCGTAAAGAGTGTTGGAGTGAATCAATAAGGAGAAAAGATGAAGAGGATATTATTATTCATCTTCCTAATATGGATCGGGGTTCTTATCGATATTTCCTTTGCTGAAAAAACTGGCAAAGTTCAGAATGATACTCTTTTCATCGATTCTCGCCTTGGCTACAAAGTGACTGCACCGGCGGGTTGGGATATCAAACTGCTCAACGACAAGAAGGAACAATTTAATTTCCAGAGGGCCGTGATCGTCAAAAAAAATTATCAGGTAAATCCGATTATAAAAGAGCTTCAGGGTGAATTCACAATTCCGACGGTCACCATCTTCGCTGAATCATCTTTGCTCCCAATCGACGGATATGCAAAGTTTATTCTTGATCAACTTTACCAGGTGACTTCGAAAAACGTAATCCTGCTAAACACAGAATTGCTTTCAGAAACCGACTTTCTCGACAGCATGACAGTCGATATAAATGGCGACAAATTCAAAAGGATTCAGTTTAAGCATCGTTACAAACGTATTTTAGATACTTCCGGCAGGGAAATTAACTGGCAGAGGGATGGGGGAGCGAAGCTCATACAGGATTTCAATATCATAGATTTGGCCATCTACAAGAAGAATGATCTAATAATTATCTTGTACGCCGTTTGCGAGAGGGAATTTTACCAGTTGGAGAAGGAAGCTTTTCAGAATATCATCACTAGCCTCAAGTTTGTTGAACCGGCCGCCCAGTCCGGCAAAATTGATTAATCAATTATTTTCCTTGCAATTGATATCATAATCTGTTATACTAAGGGTTTTAGAAGCGGTTTATTTCTCTCTTTCTGGATAACGGAACTTGGATGAATTAGTTGGTCTATAATTGGGTTCGTTACCGGGGTGGCAATGTGATAGCGGCCGCAGGAAGAGGGATTCTGATATGGATCTGACACATGGTGAAATCGCTGATATCGTCGAACCGATGTTGGATGCCGCCGGATTTGAGCTTGTGGATTTAGTAATAGCGGCTGGTAGAAGGCCGATAATCCGCGTTTTTATTCATCGGGATGGCGGAATCACCATTGATGATTGCGCGAATGTCTCCCGCATGTTGGAATTCGAACTCGATGCGGCAGATGCTTTTGGAAGACGATACAATCTGGAAGTATCTTCTCCGGGCTTGGAAAGGCCTCTCAAGAAGGAAGGAGACTTCAAGCGCAATATCGGAGAGGAGGTTCGGCTATTTATGAGCGGTGAGGATGGCCGTTCTTTTGAACGATGCGGCATTATTAAAGCTTGTGATGACGCTGGATTGACATTGGAGATCGAAGGTGTCGATAATGTTTTTGGATGGGAAATGTTGATTCAAGGGAAGTTAGTATATTAGTGATATCTACTTGAGAGTAGGCGTATCGGCGGAGGTAATGGCCTGTGAATTATGACATATTAGAAGCATTTAATCAAGTTGTCCGGGACAAGAATATCGGAGTCGAATACGTGGTTAGCACAATCGAAGCTGCGCTTCTCACTGCCGCCAAGAGGAAATTCGGCAGCTCCGATAACATTACTATTGAAGTCCAACCCGAGAAGGGGGAGATCCATGTCTATCAAACCAAGAAGGTGGTTGAATCAGTAGGGGATCCTTTGACGGAGATTTCCCTTACCGAGGCTTTGACAGTTGATCCGGAAACTGAGGTTGGCGATGAGATCGACACGGAGATTCCTTTCGAGGACTTCGGTCGCAACGCCATAGCCGCCGCTAAGCAGATAATGATACAGCGCGTTAGTGAAGCAGAACGCGAGATGATTTTCAATGAATATAAAGATCGGGTGGGCGAGTTGGTGACAGGATCGGTTCAGCAGGTGGACAAGGGCAATGTGCTCGTGAACTTGGGAAAGGCAGAAGCGCTTCTTCCTACTAAGGAGCAGATCTATCGTGAAAAATATCGCCAGGGTGACAGAATTCGCGCTATCATCGCTGATGTCCAACGTACCAGCAAGGGTCCCCAAATCATACTCTCGCGCGCCAGGCCGGATTTCATTGAAAAGCTCTTTGAATTGGAAGTGCCGGAAATTTTTGAGAAGGTAATTGAGATTAAGGCCATTGCGCGTGAGCCCGGCGAAAGATCCAAGATAGCAGTGACCTCCCATGATGACCGCATTGACCCCGTTGGGGCTTGCGTGGGAGTTAAAGGTTCCAGGGTTCAGAATATCGTGCGCGAATTGAATAACGAGAGGATTGACATCGTCCTCTGGAGCAGCCAGCCACAGGTTTTTGTGACCAAAGCTCTGGCCCCTGCAAAGATTGTCAATATCGTGACATTTCCGGGTGAGGATAGAATGACCGTTGTCGTAGATGATGAAAAGTTATCGCTTGCGATTGGTAAAGCTGGTCAGAATGCTCGGCTGGCGGCCAAACTGACTGGATGGAAGATAAACATCCTATCCGAAACTGAATATCGGGCGATGAAAGAAGCCGAAGAAATAGAAAAGGTCGATCTTGACCTAATTGAAGGAGTGACTCCTAAGATGCAACTGAATCTCTCTAATGCCGGATTCGATACCGCTCAGGACATAGTCAATGCCCCGCCGGAGAAACTGCTTGAAGTTGAGGGGGTTGGCAGCAGGAGAGCGGAGATGCTGATAACTCGGGCGACGGAGGCCATAGAAAGGCGAAAACTGGAAGTGGGTGCAAAAGCGCTTGAAAATGGATTTTCGGCTGACGGACAAACGGCAAGCGGGAGCGATTCTCAGCACAATGAAAACAGGGAAGAAAATGATGTCCTGGTCGAGAACGTCAACGACGGCGATGAGCAGGATAACTCTGAGAACACGGAGTAGCGGTTCATTTGTTTCCGACAGGAGGTGATAATCATAACGACTAAGCGCATTTATCAGGCCGCCAGGGAATATCAGCTTTCAAGCGAAGCGATGCTCAAGATTCTGCGGGAGTTGGGATTTGAGCCGAAAAACCATATGAGTGTTTTTGGTCCGGAGATGGGCGTTGCTGTGGACAAGAAAATCCAGGAGGAGCGAGAAACCGTCAAGCGAGAGATAGCCCATAAAAAGAAAATTGCAACTGAAGCCGCCAAAAAAACACAGCAGGCACGGGCGCCTTTCGAAAAGGAAAGTGGGGTT
>PFXJ01000081.1 GCA_002791595.1 candidate division Zixibacteria bacterium CG_4_9_14_3_um_filter_46_8 | reverse complement strand
TAATGACCTGCCGCTGGTGGAAGGATATGTCATCAATATAGAGCCAAACGAGACAATTTTGCTCGATTTAGGCAGGGATAAACATATGAAGCCCGATATGCAGTGCGTGGTATATCGCGAAGGTGAGAAAATCAAGCATCCGATAACGGGAGAGATTGCCTATGTAAAAAAGATTTATCTGGGCGAAGCGGTGCTCACCCAGATACAGGAGACCTCATCCGAAGCAACAGTGATTATAAAAGGCGAGGGTGAGAAAATTGGGGTTGGGGATAAGGTTGTCATTAAGTAAAAAAACAATAACTATAAGGAAGGTAGTTCTATGAAATTCAAAACTGTTACGATTCTTGTGATTGGACTTATGATAGTCAGCGCTTTGCCGGCAATCGCCCAGGATATTAATTTTAACTTTGTCGGCAGCGGCGCTCGCGCCAGAGGAATGGGGGGAGCTTTTATCAGTGTGGCTGATGACGCCACCGCTATAAGCTGGAACCCTGCGGGTTTGGCCACATTGGAGAAACCGGAGGGCTCGGTGGTTGGCTACTATACGTCATCCAAATACACACTTGATATCGGTGATATAAGTAGGGATTACTCTGAATCGCATCTTGCGTTTAATTTCGGAAGCGTGGCTTATCCTCTGCAGGCATCTGGAAAGAATGTGGTAATTGCTGGCGCTTACCAAAGATTGGTCGATCTGTATTGGAAGAACGAAGGCACCGATATGATCGGAGATTACACCGAAGAAGTGAAGGGCGGAATTGATGCGATTTCTCCTGGCGCCGCCATTCAGATAACGCCTGAGATTGCGGTCGGCGCCGCTTTCAATATCTGGACCGGCGGGATAGATTACACGCTTGATTATCCTGATTCCCCTGATAACAATACGGATGAGCCGAACGTAGATAAATTCTCCGGTTTCAATGTGAACATCGGCGCCCTGGCGCAATTCCAGAAAATTAAATTGGGCGCTGTGGTGAAGACTCCATTGTCGATCACTGACAAATACGAATTTGGTAGCGATACCTATAAAGACAAAATCAAATTCCCGATGACCTATGGTTTCGGCGCGTCGTTCGCACCCAACGAGAACCTTACATTGGCCGCCGATGTCGATATCCGCCCCTACTCAAATACCGATTGGGAAGACGACCAAAATGACACGACCTATTCGATGAATTTCGACAATACGACTCAATTCCGGGTGGGAATGGAATATCTCTTCGTGGGCGAAAAGACCATTTTCCCAGTCCGGCTCGGATTCCACACTGAACCATTGCTGAAAAATCCATTATACACTATGGATGAAAATACAGGCGAAGAATTCGACACCGAGAAAGTTACCGGGAAATACTTCAGCGGCGGATTCGGCGTAATATTTGGAAATATATGGGTTGATGCCGCCTACGAATACGGATCTCTCAAAGTTGATGGTGAAGCGAACGGACCCAGTGATGGGGTTACATATAAGGAACAAGTTCATAATGTAATCCTTTCGGCGATCGTCCATTTCGATTAGAATCCCCTTTTCTGATTCAAGGCGGACCTGAATGTCCGCCTTTTTTATTTGGATAGTCCCGTGTGTGGCAGACCTCCTGAGGCTGTCCCAAAAGTTTGGTTTTGGATTGAGACCACGGGATTTATCCCATGGAGCATCACTATCCGGAATAACGATGGGTTTCAACCCATCCATTAAGTCCTTGAAAATTGAGGGTTAAAACCATCCCAGACTGTTGACAAAATGGCAACGCATCGAATTAAATCTGAGCTTTTGGCCAAGTGAGAACGGAATAGCATTTCAATCCCCTCTTTTGAGAGGGGTGGATACTCCGACATTGTCGGAGGAGACGGGGTGTGTTTTCCCATAAATAGAACACACCCCGGCTCCGCTTAAGGCGGGGCCACCCCTCTCTAGAGGGGAATAAGATTGGATTAGTTTATTAATAATATATGGCATTCAAATGCACCCTTTTGTCATCAAGCTGTCTAAAGCTTCGCTTCAGCATTCCAAAGGGGGCCGCTAAAAATATATTGACTAAATGGGCATCATCCAGATAATATATCTCTGCTTTCATAATCTAAGAGAAAGGACGAAGGTCTCCCTATGTGGGTCATACGATATTTCCTGG
The DNA here is from genome assembly GCA_002791595.1 of candidate division Zixibacteria bacterium CG_4_9_14_3_um_filter_46_8. Lineage (GTDB taxonomy): Bacteria > Zixibacteria > MSB-5A5 > UM-FILTER-46-8 > UM-FILTER-46-8 > UM-FILTER-46-8. Next base: position 9,534 of record PFXJ01000081.1, on the reverse strand, counting down.
TTACCCTGGTTTTGCTCCTCGTCGTTGGTTTCGCCATTCAGAATTCCTATCAGAGGGTCTCTGTTAATCTATTGCACAACATTTACGAGGATGTCCCTCTGGTCTTGGTTTTATTCGAGGCCTTCGTGCTGGGTATCTTTTTCTGGTTTGTGTTATCTGTCGCGCATATGTTAAAACAGCATAACGAGCTTAGCCGACAGAAACGGGAAAATAGGAAGCTCCTGGAAGAGATAAAAGCGATCCGCAATATGCCCTTGCAGGAAGCTGACGAGGAAGACAAGGAAATCGGATTAGGTTCGGATTAGGTCGGGGTTGTATATGCTATCATCACTGCCCATTCCAGGCGCCCATCAATTTGTAAAGGTGGGCGGATGATGCGGGTAGTTGCGCTTGTTACCATAATGATAATTTTTTCATCGGGGTGTCTTCTTGCCGAAGAGCCGAAGCTACCTGCTCAATCAGAATCCACAGGCGCTATCGGGACCATTGGCCTTGAATCCGAGAATCGCGGTCCTGTCGAAATTCCCCAGCCGACCGAAAAGGCATTGAGCTATTATCGGAGCGGCAATGTCCTCTATCTGGTCGATATCTTTTGGGGAATTTTGATATCGGCGCTGTTTCTATTCACTGGTTTTTCGGCGAAGATACGCAATTGGGCGGCAGGACTGGGCCGTAAATGGTTTTTCATCATCGGCATATATATAGTCATTTTCACTATCATCAACTTTCTCATAGATCTGCCGCTTGATTTCTACCAAAGCTTTGTCCGAGAACATTCCTATGGTCTATCCAATCAGACATTCGGCAAATGGTTCAAGGATTCCACAATGAGCTTGCTGATCACCTTGGTGATGGGAGCCCTTCTGGCTTGGATTCCATATTGGCTCTTGAAGAAAAGTCCTCGCCGGTGGTGGTTGTATGCCGGCATTCTGGTCATTCCATTCACGTTTGTATTCTCGCTCATCTACCCGATATGGATATCCCCTCTTTTCAATGATTTTGGGCCTATGCATAACAAAAACCTCGAGGCCCAAATCCTCGCTTTGGCCGATCGCGCCGGCATCGATGGCGGCCGCGTTTTTGAAGTGAATAAAAGCGTGGACACCAAAGCGGTCAACGCCTATGTCGCCGGTTTTATGGGAACCAAGAGAATTGTGTTGTGGGATACGATTATCTCCAAACTGGATGAAAATGAGCTCCTTTTTGTGATGGGTCACGAAATGGGGCATTACGTGCTTCGGCACGTCATCGCCGGTGTCCTCTTTTATTCAGTCCTTATCCTCCTTGCCCTTTACGCCGCCCATAAGACCGCCGGCATTTTCCTTCGGAAATTTTCGAGCCGATTCGGATTTGACCAGCTTGCCGATATCGCCTCATTGCCCCTTCTCATTCTACTTCTCAATATATTTTCCTTCATCACCGCGCCCATCGGGAATACATATTCGCGGTTTATTGAACATCAAGCCGACCAATTCGGCCTGGAGATTACCCAAGATAATTATGCCGCCGCGACTGCTTTTGTTAAACTTCAGGCCGAGAATCTGAGCAATCCCTACCCCGGATTCCTTTACAAATTGTGGCGATCATCCCATCCTCCGATTGGAGAGCGCATCGAGTATTGCAACACCTACAAACCCTGGGAAAAAGGACAGGAGCTCAGGTATGAGGAGATGTTCCGAAATCCTCAAAGGAAGCCATAAGAACCTTTTATTCAACTAGGAACCCACGGACAGTGTTGAAAAAGGTGGGCTACCATGAAGAAGAAAGCGCTTAAAGAAATTCTTTTCTTTCTCTCCTTCTCCCATTAATTGGGAGAAGGGGTCGGAGGATGAGGGAGTTTCCGGGGTTACACCCTTGTATGTTGCTCATCCGTCCCGACAAGTCGGGACACCTTCTCCCGACCAAGCGGGAGAAGATTGGGACCATTTTTCGAGTTTCCCGGATTTTCCAACACTCCCATTCGTGGGATGACATCGGTTAACGGTCCCTCACTGAAGAGGATTTTTCAGAATGCCCCACGCTCGCATCGCCCTGCAAAATTCTTGACATTTATCTATACACAGAATATGATGGTAAATCGTATGTTTGCTTTGAACTGGAGACTAAGGCATCAAATTTAGGCGATAAAATAAATTAGGTATCTTGACCTGAAAAGAAGCTAATGGGTTTTGGCGAGTTATTAATTCTGTTCTTAATCGGGGGAGGGATTTTCGGTACGGCCTATCATTATCTTGGCAAGAGCCGCAAGAAGAAAATCGAAAAGCCCCAGGATAATTATATACTTGGTTTGAAAGCCCAGTTGGAGGGGCTTGATGATGATGCTTATCACTATTTCCACCAGACCGTCGCCGAGGACACCAGCAATGTTGATGCATATTTGCGGCTGGGCAACCTGCTCAGAAAAAGGAACGCTTTGGATAGAGCCTACCAGGTGCACCGCGAGCTATCGATGCGCTCGAATTTGACCCAGTCGGAATTTATGGATGTTCGCCGGGCGATGGTCGAAGACCTTTTTGCGGCCAAGAGATTTGCAGAGGCCGGCAAAATTTTGCGCGAGCTTCTGGCCAAAGACAATAAAAATATGAAACTGCTGGACAAACTGCTTGAAGTTTATACCCGTACCGGCGATTGGGTAAATGCTATCCCGACTTCGGAAAGGCTTTCCAAACTCGATGCCGACCTCTATGACCGCCGTTTCCTTTCCCTCTACAAGATTCTCGAGGGAAAGGCTTATGCCGCCAAAAACGACAATCACCGAGCGCGCATAGCCTATAAAGAGGCCCTCAATTATGATGAAAACAGCCCCCTGGCATTCCTGTATCTCGGTGATGCTTATGTGGCAGACAACCGCCTTGAGGAGGCAGTTGAGTGGTGGCGCAAACTTTGTGAAAAAATGCCCCAGAAATGCTATATCTGTTTCCAACGGCTCGAGAGCGCTTTATTTGAAATCGGGAAATTCGGCGTAATAGCTGAAATTTATCTGCAGATACTTGAATACGATTCCCAAAATACCCGCGCCATGCGCGCCCTGGCCCAGATTCAAACCAAAATGGGGAAAATCCCCGAAGCGATTAACAACCTTAGAAGGGCCCTCCAGATAAAACCATCCGATGCCATAGCCGCCCTGGAATTATTCCAGGTCTATAAGCAGAACAATTACATTCAAGAGATGGTGGCCGTCGCCGAAAATTTCTGCACTCGACCAGCCCAGAATCACGAAGCTTTCAAATGCGACGACTGCGGTCATCTTTCCCCCGAACCTGAGATCCTTTGTCCTTCCTGCCAGAAAATTGGCACGTACAATATATAAATTGAAATCAATAATTCACACAATCTTGTCATTCATCGTCGCTCTGATTTTTCTCCAGACAACTTTATTCCTTTATGCCGCTACAGCACAGACAATAGAGGAATTCTTGAAGAAGGGGAGACTAACCGAGGCGCGAGACTGCTTGGAAACCGGAGAATTTTCCCATCTCCCCTCCAGTGTCCGCAATTATTATAACGGTTTGCTCAGATCCGATGGCAACACGTCGGCACAATTTCTCAAGGAATCTCTTTATTCGGGCGAAGATTTTCCACAGAAAGAGCGAGCGGACATTCGACTGGCTCATTACTATTTCGCCAAGGGCTTTTTTATAACCTGCATCAACAACTTGGAGAACTTTATAAAAAAGAATCCCGAATCCGGTTTACTGGATGAAGCCATTTACTTGCTGGGGAGGTCGTATCTCAACACCGGCAAATTCGACAAAGCTCAAGCCTCGTTCAGTAAGGTAATCGACTCTCATCCGCAATCAGATTTTTATGGATGGTCATTGTTTGGGCTTGGCTGCTGCTATTACCAAAAAGGCAACTATGATAAGGCTGTCAGAAGTTTTGAGCGTCTCCTGGACGACAAATCCCAGCCCGCATACCCGCAGGCTCTGGTTATGCTCAGCCATTCGCATAGCCAGCTTGGCAATTCGCAAGCCGCCGCCGATTACCAAAAAAGCTGTGATTCTTCATATCCCGAAGGGTTCTGGAGCGGGCAAATCCAGGAGACGGCGGAGGTTGCCCTCGATATCCCAGCACCCAAAATCGACCAAAAATCAGAAAGAATAATTAACGCCCATTATTACGTTCAGGTTGGTGCATTTTCTTCAAAGGCTAATGCGAATCAGATGAAGGGCCGCTTGAGCAGGAGGGGATACGGGGTTTTGGTGGAATCGAAGACTGAAAATAAACAAAGCTTCCATAAGGTCTTGGTGGGACCTTATGCCACCAACGCTTCGGCTCTGGCCGCCAAGAAAAAGCTGGAGCGGGAAGAGAAAGATGTTTTTCTAATCATCCTTAAATAGCTGGCGCGGGAGGCCCCCAAATTATGAAACTCACGCCGGTGATGGAGCAGTATCACCGCATCAAAAGCCGTTATCCCGACAAAATCCTCTTCTTTCGCATGGGGGATTTCTATGAGATGTTCGGTGATGACGCCGTGGAAGCCTCCAAGATTCTGAATATAGCTCTTACTTCCCGGTCGCACGGCAATGCCCCTGGCAAAGTCCCCCTTGCAGGCGTCCCTTACCATGCCGTTGAAAAATATATCAATGTTCTTTTGCAGGCTGGTAAAAAGGTGGTTCTCTGCGACCAGGTGGAAGATTCGCGCTTTTCTAAAGGCCTGGTGAAACGTGAAGTGGTGGAAATCGTTACCCCCGGTACTGTTATTGCCTCAGAAGATTCCTCGTCATCACGCCACCTGATCGCCCTTCACCAAACCGGGGAAATAATTGGGATGGCTGTGGTCGAATTCACTTCCGGCACCTTCAATGTCGAAGAGGGTAATGCCTCCCAAATCAAAGAAAGGATCGAGGTCCTTTCGCCGGTGGAGATCGTAGTCAACAGCGAACCATCAACTGGCAATCCCCTCAAATCTCTCGAGTTGAAAAGCGATTGCATATCACTAACCGAACCACATCGGTTTGGGTTCGAGCATGCCGAGAAAATCCTTTGCGAGAGTTTCAAAGTCCATAGCCTCGATGGATTCGGCATTGAAGAAATGGAAGCGGGAATTATTGCTGCTGGGGCGGCATTATCATATCTGCAGGAGACCAAACAGGATAAGATAAAACACCTTAATCCGCCATCGCGCTCTTTGAAATCGGGCGAGATGTTTCTGGATTCATCCACTATCCGCAATCTCGAATTGCTGCAAACATCGATTCCCGGACGCGGAAGGAGCCTGCTGGCAACTATCGATTTCACTCTGACCCCTATGGGCAAAAGATTGCTCACCAATTACCTTTCCCATCCGTTATATGATATCTCTTCAATTCAAATTCGCCAGAGACTCGCGCTCGCATTTCTTAATGATGAGCCACTTTCAACCCAGGCTTCCGAATATCTCAAGAAGCTGCCTGACATTGAGAAGCTCACCGCCAAGCTCGGCTCCAATCGCCTGACGCCGCGTGATTTGGGAACCTTGCTGTCCGCCTCGATCGAATGCCAGAAAATGAAATACTTGGCATCAGATGGCGGCCTTAAGGAACTATTTAACGACATCCCCGATCAGGATGATCTCATTGGCCTGCTTAAGCCCGCCCTCAACGATGAACTTCCGGCTATCGATAGCAATGGCGGTATATTCAGGACCGGCTACAGTGAGAAACTTGACGGTTTGAAAGAGTCCATCAGCGAATCAAAAAAATGGATAGCAGGGCTTCAGAACATAGAACGCGCCCGCACCGGCATTCCCAATCTAAAAGTCGGTTACAATCAAGTTTTCGGATACTACATTGAGATTTCCAGTTCGCATCTGAACCGCACCCCGGACAATTATATTCGCAAACAAACTTTAGTTGGCGGGGAACGCTTTGTCACCGAAGAGCTTAAAACCCGCGAATCCGAAGTTTTGAATGCGGAAGAGAAAATCAATGATCTGGAAAAAGAGCTTTTCGCTGAGCTGATTGAAAAACTTATCCTCTTCATTCCCAACTTGAAGAAGACTTCCCAAATTGTCTCCCAGATCGACGTTCTCCGTTCATTTGCCGCATTGGCCTCAAGCTACTCTTATATTATGCCTCAGTTAGACGACTCGAAAATAATTGAAATAAGCGAAAGCCGCCACCCGGTTATAGAACGCACTTTGCCGGGAAGACGATTTGTTCCAAACGACCTACGCCTGGGGAGTGACTACGGTTTCCTGCACATAATAACCGGTCCCAATATGGCCGGCAAATCTACATATCTACGCCAGATCGGACAGATCGTTATCCTTGCCCAGATCGGTTGTTTTGTGCCGGCCGCGCAGGCGAAGATAGGACTTGTCGATAGGGTCTTCACCCGCGTCGGGGCATCCGACCTCCTGCCTGAAGGCAAATCAACCTTTCTGGTGGAAATGAACGAAGTTGCCAATATCCTTAACAACGCTACCTATAGATCGCTGGTGCTTCTCGATGAAGTTGGCAGGGGAACATCGACTTATGATGGCTTATCGATCGCTTGGGCTGTCTCGGAATTCATCCACGAAAAGGAAAATCTAAAATGCAGAACCCTTTTCGCCACCCACTACCACGAACTAACTGATCTCGCCTCCCGCTTGCCTGGCATCCGCAACTTCCAAGTAGCGGTAAAAGAATGGGAGGACGAAATCATATTCCTGCACCGTATTATCCCCGGCGGCTGTGATGATTCTTATGGCATTCAAGTTGCCCGCTTGGCCGGCATTCCGGCCGAGGTCATCAGCCGCGCCCATCAAGTCCTCCAGCAATTGGAGCAAGGCGATCTGTTCTCCGCGAAAATGATGCTCGATAAGCCGCCCAAATGGATGAAAAAATACGCCGTTTCGCAGATGACGTTATTCGGCCCCGACAAAGATAACTTCCTGCAAAAACTCAAGAATCTCGATATAACCACCATCACCCCGCTCGAAGCCCTCCGTGTTTTATCAGAGCTGATGGAATCCTTAAAACATAAATAATCCGTCAAAACTCCCTCATCGTATCTTTACCCATTTTAACTTATCGTTCTCCGAGGATAGACGGATAACCATCGGATTCAGTTTCTTATCGAATAAAATCGTTTGAATGGGGTGTTTCTCGGGATAATAATGACGATTGTGCCGGTAGGCGCAACCATTATGTTCAGCGGTCTTTAATTCGTAATAATGATATTGGGCTTATGATCAATGGAGATATGACCGACCAGGTTTGTCGCCGGCGATAAAATTATCACCAGACGTATGACGTTGCTTAAGTAATTCTTGGGGTTTTACTGGAGGGAATTCACCAAACGACGAATTTCGGTATCGGAAGGATTCTGCGCCAAGTACCGATTCAAGTAATCGATGCCTTTGCTCTTTTCATTGAGCCTTTGGGCATAGATTATGCCCAGATTCAATAATAGGCGAGAATTACCGGTATCGTGCTCCAAAGCTTTTGTATAATTTGTGGCCGCCCCCTTGAAATCATTGACCTTCAAGCACACGTTACCCAGGTCCTTGTAAACATTCGAAATATTATACATTATTTCGTTCCGCTCGGTGGAAGTCATCAGCGGTTTGCGCAAAGCCATATCATAGGTTTCCAGCGCCAATTGGTATTGAGCGGCCTGACGGAAGAAAATCCCTATCTGATTGACCACCTCCGCCCTCGGTTCATCTTTCATTCGGCCTATCGCCATAGAAAACGCTCTCTGCGCCGCTTGCGAATCAGATGACTCCGACAACTCCTCGCCTCTGGCCAGATCCAGATTGGCCAAAAGTTGTCTTGAAAATAGATCTCCGGGATTAAAATCGGAGGGATATTCCGTTATGCTGACCGGTCGATTGGGTTTTTCTTGCACCGCATATAGAATTCCAAAAGAATGGAGCGGCACTGATAATTCCTGCCAGCTTGGTTCATTGAAATGATGATTCTTGACCAGATATTTGCTCCCCTTCTCATATCGTATGACTGCCTCCCGCGCCGCCTGAAAATCGCCGAAATTTCTCCCCGTCAGGCTCTTCGCCTTATGCATCAATGCCGCCAATCTAACCGAACGGTCATAAATCTCGACATCCGGTTTATACCCTTCCGCATATCGCAAATATAGGGGCGCAAAGGAATTTATATCTCCCGCGGTAAATACTACGCCACGTTCGGCGCTATCCAGGATCAATCTCCCATATTCTTCATAAAGCGTATATTCCGATTTATCCATTCCCCGATAATTTTGCAAAAGTAACATCACCACAATTAAAATTCCGGCAACTCGAACCCCCCATTGGGCTATCGTAAGGGAATCTCGCCTTTGTAACCAGATCAAATTATTCCCCGCCAAAATTAGCGCGGCCAGCATCGGGAGCAGGTAAAATGGCTCATAATCTAAAGCAATATGCGATGACGATAATGCCAGCGCGCTGATCATTATCAACAGGGCAAATATGGTCCTCTGCCGTTTCACTCTCCAGCCTGTCACTATTCCTGTCACTACCGCGATTATGCCTATCCACCACCACGAATTCAGGACGGAATCAAATAAGAGATGCAGGCTCATTGTCAAATTATCGATAGAATTGTGAACCCACCCACGATACTGTTCCAGCGACATATGTTTCACCAGCGAAGACAAATTATCGGGGTTCCCCCAGTTCGCCAACGGGTTTGACGACGCCCGAATCATCAGATACAAATATAGCGTCCCGGCCAGCAGAAGCAACGCCGCATAAATCGGAAACTGCCTCCAAAAGCGATATTGCTTCTCATATATGACCAAAAACACCAGCGCCGGCAAAAATGCGAACGATGACGGATGATTGGTCAAGGCCAATCCGAAAAGATAGGTCAGCATTGCCCATTTCCATCGATGAGGAGATTCCGCCGCCAGAAAAATCAGCGAGGCTATCAGCACATTCAGCGTATAGACTTCCACCCCGATTGTTTCGGTCCAGAAAAGCGGCGTGAAGGCCCAGATCAGGCTCATAGTCCCCGCCATCCATTTGCCGATTTCTTTGCGGAAAATATAATAAATTACCGTTACCGAAGCCGCCGCCGCAACCATATCAAACAAACCTCCGGCAAATATCGGCCTTGCAAATGGTACGCCCAGCGTGAAAACTCTGCCCAGCAAAGTAAAAAGCGGATAGCCCGGCGGGTGAGCAATGCCCAAGCTATTCAGCACCAGCGCAAACTCACCGCTGTCCCCAACCCATATCGAACGGCAAGCCGTCTGATAATAAACCGCCAATGCCACCAACCCCGGTATTACCCCCGAATATTTTTTCAGATTTTCAATTCTCATCTTTGCATTCTTACTTCATCGATCTTCCCGCATCTCTCCATATAAAATATCTATCATCGAAAAGCAAATTAAAACCGATGGATTCCCCGGCGCAGAAAGTAGGTCAGGTTCGGAGCCCCGGTTTTTCGGGGTCGAGAAACCCGACATCTCGGAATTATGGAGCATATTGTGTCGGGTTTCTTTTCCCGCCTGGGGCGGGACTCTGAACCCGACCTTGTATCTTGGCTACTAATATGGTATCCTATCATTCGAAGAGAGATAACTCGCTGTCCTTGGCCG
>PFXJ01000048.1 GCA_002791595.1 candidate division Zixibacteria bacterium CG_4_9_14_3_um_filter_46_8 | reverse complement strand
AAAACGGCCGCATAGCCTGGAGATAAAGCGATTATTATACGAAACCAGCACCAATAAACCTGCGATACTGATCACTACTATGCCGATGCCGAATTTCCAAGTAATCAGCCATTCTGGAAGTTTCACCATAAATGAGATGCCAATCATCAAACCAAATAAACATAAACCATCGAAAAGGGTCTCCAGAATTGCTCCGGTGGCGATGGATGTCTTTGTTATCTTGTATTTGCGCGCAAATAGCAGGGTCCTCACCACCTGGCCGGATAGGGCCGGAAGGGCGGCGTTTGCAAATGAGCCGATCGAATAATACGAGAATATCGAGGCTCCATTAATGCGAATTATTGGATTTAAGATGACCCGCAGCCGCTGGCTTCTAACATACAGATTTACGACCTCAAAGGCAAGCACCGGGAAAAGAATATAATAATTGACGCCTTGAATGATGGAATTGATTCTGCGGTAGTCGTAATCATAGAAACATATTATGAGTAAAACGAGCCCAATCAAAAAAGGGAGGTATCTCTTAATTTTCATATAATGTTATTTCCAGAGGCATTCCGCGCAAATATTAACCACATCAAGATGATTGTCAACATAAATTCCTGGAATCACACAATGCCCACTGAATTCTGATCAACCCAGCCTTTAACGCCGTTCCCGAGCTTTATCATATAATAGCCATCTCGGGAGGTCTCCACCTGAAACTCTAATCCCTGATGGGCTGTGAACTGGAGGGAGAATTCTTCACCGGGGCCGCTACGGACATCGGATTGTTCGGCAATCAGGACACCCATCTTGGATGTGCTGTCGCGCTTAATCTGGTAGGCGCTGACAGCGGTAGAGAGGATTACGAAGGTCAGCAGAATGGAGAATAGAGACCATGCCAAACGATTATACCATTTGAACCAGATGATCGCTGATAGAAGCAAGAGGAAGACCCAGATGATTATGGCGGTTATAGCCAGACCTGAGTTTATATCGAATAAATTAATAACCGACTCTGTTGCGCTCAGCAAGATACCTTGCTTCTGTGTCTCCAATTTATCAATGGTGAATTGCCGGGCATATTCGAGATTTATTCGGGAATCCTCATCCGATGGATTTAACTCCAGAGCGCGGTTAAAATTCAAAATTGACTGGCCCAATGCGCCGGTTTTGAAATAAGCACAACCCAGATTATAATAAACCTCATAATGCCTGTATCCCTTCTCCAACAGCCCCGAAAAAATCTCTACCGCTCCCGGATAGTCGCCAGAATTATAGGATTGAATGCCGGTTTTGAATTGCTGTTCAACATCATCCGCAATCGTATCGGATGGCCAGAATAGAAATGATAGATTCAAAAGGATCAAAATTAGAGCAAAGATTCCTTTGTTAAATTTCACAACGATTTCTCCAGCATAATTATATTCCTCCCGACTCGGTCGAGAAATCCTTTTCCGTCCCGGTCATTTCCAGCCGCGGAAGCGAATCTATGAAAATCGCACGCCTGCAGAATTTGAAATGTTTCTTGCAGGACCGCGTCGTCAACCTTGCCAATCAGCGAATCCCTTAGCAGTTCATTGGTTAGCCCTGCCGCTGAGAGCGAAAGCTTGTCGGCAAGGTAACCGGTGAGCGCTTTATGAACCGCCCCATAGAACTGGGGCGACTCGTTGCGCTGGAGATGCCCTATTGCAGATTTGAGTACCTTGCCGCTGATCGCGCGCGCCCGTCGGCTCCGAGCATAGGCAATATCGCTTTCGAGCTTATCTTTCTGCTTACGGACTACAAATGCGGCAATGGCCATAAGAACCGGCAGAACCTGAACTCCCCAGAACAGCGGTTTATTGTATAGCTTCATCCGCGAATGACCCGGGCTCAACTCAGTCTTGAGATACCTTAGATCCTTGATGGAACTCCCGATATCCTGCACTGCCGATGGCGCCTCTGAAACAGTCCCAGCAACACTGGAAGGCTTTACGTGAAATGTATATGATTCCGAAGCCAACGTTATATATCCCTTCTTCGCCAAATCGAAGAAAGAGAAACGGAATGGAGCCAATTCGAAAGTCCCCGGGGATTTTGGTATCAAAACCTCTTCAAAAGTGCGGCTTCCTCCCAACCGGTAATTGTCCTTGCTAATCCTTTCCGAAGTATTGGATGGATAGGATCTAAATTCCACGGGCACATTCAAAGAAGGCTTATCAACAGCTTTGATATTCCCGGTCCCCGATATCGTAATTGTGAAGTTAATCGGGTCGTTGACTTCGGTGTCTATAATGTCAGGCGAAGCTCGAAGGGTAAATTGCCCGACTGCGCCTGAATAATTTGCCGGTTTCCCTTCCAAAGGAAGAGGCTTTACATCAAGTGTCAGCCTGTCTGTATATAATACTTGAGGTTCGGCTTGACGCCTTCCGAAGAAGTTGCTATTAAACATATCGAAAGGATCACGACCGAACAAGGAAGTGAATTCATCCGGGGTGATGGCTATTTTAAATGGCTCGATCGTCTTGGTGCCGGCGGAGGTAGGAAATAGCGCAGTTTTTATTTCAACCACATAATACTTGGTACCGCCGATCTGCTCATAGTATTTGTTCTGCGGCGGAAGATCCTCAATCCAGAATCCCTCAAAATCGGGCTTCTGAAGTTCCGGATTTCCGAGTAAGCGTATCGCCTGATAGAATTTGAATGTAAGCGTTACTTGCTCATTCACGAAGGCGCTTTTCTTGTCAAGCTCGGCAGTGATGAAGACCTTCTGTCCGGCCGCTTTTTGCGCGGGGCGAGACCCTCTGCTTGGAGGAACGGAGGATTTTGGAGGTTGTTGGCCTGAAGCATTAACTGTCACTTGAATAGAATTAGAGTTATATTCAACCCCTTTCACTCTGACGGAAAAAGGAGGAATAGTTAGGACGCCGGTTTTATTGGGAGTGAGTATGTAAGAAAAGGAGACCGAGGTGGAAAATTTTCCGTTGATCATATTAAAGCTCTGACTGCTCCCGGAAGAATAAATCTCAAATCCTTCGATCGCAGGTACCTGAGGATCGGAAATGGATCGGGCTTCGGCATTGATATTCAGCGTCAAATTAATCTGCTCATCCACCGTAATCACAGTCCTATCCACGTCTGCGGAGATCCTAACCTGCGCCTGCGTTGTTAATGAAGTCATAAAGAGCAAAATTAGGAAAAGGGTTGTCGTTGAAAATGGCTTCATATCTCTACCAGTCCTTAATCACTTTTCTTGTCCCGCCAACATAGCGCTGAAGTTGTTTCTGAACTTCCTTTTCCTCATTTTGCAGAGCATTTAGGATCCGAAGAGCATCTTCTTTACTCATTTTCCCCTTATCTGATGGATTCGGTTGCTGTTGCTGAGGTTGTCCTTGTTGCTCCTGTGGCGAGGACTGCTGTTGCTGGTCCTGCTTTTCTTCGTTTTGCTGATCTTTGTCTTTCTGCTCCTGCTTTTGGTCCTGCTTCTGCTGATCCTTGTTCTTTTGTTCCTGCTTTTGGTCCTGCTTCTGCTGATCCTTTTGATCTTTTTCTTGTTGCTGTTGTTGCTCCTGCATTTTGCTCAGCGCCAATTCCAGATTATATTTGGCGTCTTTGTCTTCAGGATTAAGCTGAAGGCTTTTTATATAGGCGGCGGCCGCCTGTTCATACTGACCGGCATTGAATAAAGTATTTCCTAGATTATAGAAGCTACGTTGGCTTATAGGACGATCCTCAGAAACGCTTGACCGGGAATATTCCTGCAAAGCAGATTGTAATGAGTCAAGCTGATAAAGCGCATTACCCCGATTGTAATTTATCTTGGTATCATTCGGCTTTTCGATTGAAGCATCATTATATTCCTTCGCCGCTTCAGCATACTTCCCTTGTTTATACAGCTTATTAGCGCCTCTTTCTCCGGCAAATGCAATGGAGGGCATAATCGAAAGGATAATAATCAACCTTATATATTTACCAAATTGCATATTTCTTTTTCCTCTCAGGAACAAGCGCCTCGAATGCGAGCAGTATAATGCCGGCGACCAGTGGCCATTGAAAGCGTTCTTCGTAAACCGTCATCAATTTGCCTTCATATTCTTTCTTCTCCATACCGGAAATGTCCCGATAAATCAAATCGAGTTCGTTGCCTCCCGGAGAGGCATGATAGTACTTGCCGCCAGCCGCTTTGGATATCTCGCGCAATATCGTTTCATCGAGCTTGCTGACCACCACACTACCATCGGGATCCTTTTTGTATCCTAAAAACAAGCCATTGGAATCCCTCATCGGTATCGGCTCGCCATCAGGACTGCCGATGCCAATAGCATAAATGATAATTCCATTTTCCGCGGCTAAGTTTGCCGCTTCGACAGGTTCTCCTTCATGGTTTTCTCCATCGGTGATGATGATCAGGACCTTCTGCTGTTTTCCTTCACCTTTATACGCCTTAGATGCCACCTCGATGGCACGTTCGAAATTTGTTCCTTGTACAGGTATCAAGTTAGTGGACATAATGTCCAAAAAAAGCTTGGCGGCGGAGTAATCAACGGTCAATGGGCATTGCACAAAGGCATCGCCAGCAAAAGCGACTATCCCGATCCTATCCCCTTTAAGTTTGTCGTCTATCAAGGAGGCGATTTCGTATTTGGCACGAGTCAAACGATTCGGCGGGCGGTTATTGTCCTCGGCCAGCATAGAATTAGAAGTATCAACTGCAAGGATAATATCGACTCCCTCCCTCTTAACCATCACCGAGTGGGTGCCAATTTGGGGACCGGCCAAGGCAATAATCAAGAGACTAAGCGCAAGAATTATCAAAACCCATCTCAATTTTCTTCCGAATTGACTGACGCCGGGCGTTAATCGCCGAAATAGATCCGGCTCTGCAAACGCCGAAATGCGGCGATTTTGGAAGTGAGCGGTCAGTCTAAGGAAAACCAAAACCGCCGGGATAAGCAACAATCCATATAAAAACCATTGTGCAGTAAATCGCATTATGGAGCCCGTCTAAAGGTGGTTCGCGTTAGCATAACTTCAATTAATAATAACATCAATCCTGGCAGAAGGAAGTATCGAAACAGCTCCGAGTACATCGTAAATTCCTTCACTTCCACTTTGGTTTTCTCCATCTTGCTGATATCGGCGTAAATTTGCCTCAAGCTTGCCGTGCTCCTGGCACGAAAATACTTCCCTCCCGTAATATCAGCAATCTGTTTAAGCATTTCCTCGTCGATTTGGTTTTCCTGCATTATATAGCGTCTGCCAAACACGGGGTCATCAATTGGATATCTGGCCGGTCCTGGCTTACCGGCGCCGATAGTATAGATCCTAATGCCTAATGCCTGGGCGGCACGTGCGGCCGTCAGAGGATCAATCTCACCGGCGTTGTTAATCCCGTCAGTAAGCAATATGATGATCTTGCTTTTTGCCCGCGAGTCTTTGAGACGATTCACGGAATTGGCGATAGCCAAGCCGATGGCCGTGCCATCTTCCACCATCCCAAAATCAACCTCATCAAGATAGCTCAAGAGGACATCGTAATCAATGGTCAAAGGACATTGAGTGAATGATTGTCTGGAAAAAACTACCAGCCCAATCCGATCGGTGGACCTGCCTGAAACAAATTCGCGAATCTCCTGCTTGGCAGCATGCAATCGATTATCGGGTTCAAAATCCTCGGCCTTCATTGATGATGAAATATCCAATGCCAGCATGATATCAATTCCCTCGGTATTAATTTCGCGGGAAACTGCGCCGGACTGAGGCCGCGCCGCGGCAACGACCAAGAGCGCAATTGATAACAGGTGCAACGCCGGGATGATAAACTTAAGGCGGCTCTTGAGTGTCGGCTTGAGCCCGGAGAATATGCCGATATTGGAAAATATGAGACCCGGTTGTCGATACCTCTTTCTATAGAAGCGCAGATAAATATAGAGAGGAATCGCGAGGAAGAACAAGAACATATATGGTGAGGCAAATCTAAGAATCATTGCTCGACAACACTGTTGATTTTGGGTGGTGATATGAACGCATCTGACGGTTTGGTAGTAATGATCAAATCCTCAACATAATCCAGCCATCCATTGCCCTGAGCGATTGATGATGGGAATTTGGCGAACTTCACCAGATCCGCCTCTTTGAGAAATTCGATAAAGCGAGCGTCAAGCGCAACGGGCTGGTGATTATCAAATTCCCCGATTATCTCGAAAGTAGTTTTCTCAATAGCTGGGAAATTGAAGCGCTTATCAGCATAGAATTTCCCTATTTCCGATAAGGCGAAAAAGAATTGCCTGAATTCCCCCCTCTCCAGGAATCTCTGATTCTTCAAGTAATCCAGCATCTTCGCTGCCGCAACCCATGGGGGATCGGCGGGTTTTTCGCTTATGCCCATCAATCTTGATTTTTTCTTCCGGTGGCGGATATACAGATAGATGAGCATAGCCACCGTTATTGTTACCAGAGCGATGATGACATAATAATATGCCGGAATGGGGAATTCAAATATCGGCTTGATATCCTTGATGAGGAGAGAATCAGCCGTGGTTGCTGGAAGCACTGATTGTATTTCGAATCTTATGGAATCTGTCGAAGCCGTATATTCAGCCCCCTTGGAATCAGCGGCCTTGATGCTGATGCTTGGCAAATATAATCCACCGGTCTTATAGGCGGAGATTTCATAAGATAATTTGTATAACCGATAGCCATTTGAATCCTCGATGCTCGGTTCCGTAGTCGATAATACCTGGAATTCGCCAAAGCCATCTTTAGCAGATGGGACCGCCACAGATAGTGAGGAATCAGCTACAGCAACTAAATTCAATTTGAATATGTCTCCCACTGTACCTGAAGTCGAATCTACGGTAGCATTCGCCCAAAATGCCGGTAGTTGAGCGATCGCATTTGCGGCCATAAAAATTATCAACAATATTGGTAGAATTACTTTATTCATCGCAACTACCTCCCCCACCTGATTCTCTTGGCGCGGGCTCTAAAGAAACTCACCAGCGGCGCGGCATAGTCGATTCCATTCTGGAGCTCAATATAATCGATGTCTTTCTTCTTAAAGGTTTGCACTGTGGCACCCCTCACCCGCGCCACATTGGATTCAAATTGCCGACGCAATTTGTGATTGGAAGAATCAATCTCAAGATATTCACCGGATTCGGCATCCTGCAAAGTCACAATTCCCAAATCAGTCATTCGGAGTTCTTTGGGATCTGTAATTCTGATGGCGACCAGATCGTGCCTTCGTCCGGTCACACCAATCTGCTTATCAAAACCTTCATTCAGGAAATCTGAGATTAGGAAAACAACGGTTTTCCGATTAAGAGCTTTATTGAGATGATCCAATGCTCCGGCGATATCGGTGCCTTTGCCTTGCGGTTTGTAGAATAAGATTTCACGGATAAGGCGCAAGATATGGGAACGTCCCTTCTTCGGAGGAATGAATTTCTCGACCTTGTCCGTGAAAATCAATAAGCCAACTTTATCGTTATTATTCACCGCAGTAAAGGCCAGCACAGCGCCCACCTCCGCCGCCAGCTCATTCTTGGATCGCTCGGCTGTTCCAAAAATACCTGAAGCGGACAAATCAACCGCCAGGATGACGGAGAGCTCTCGTTCCTCGCGGTATTTTTTGACATAGGGGTATCCATACCTTGCAGTCACATTCCAATCGATCGTTCTAATATCATCACCGGGCTGATATTCCCGCACTTCAGAGAATTCAATCCCACGTCCCTTGAAGATGCTATGATAATCACCAGCGAAAAGCTCATCGGCCTGCCTACGGGTAGTGATTTCAATGCGGCGGATTTTCTTAATTATTTCGCGAGGCAGCATAATTCATTCGGCATTATGGAACTTCAATGCTATCGAAGATTTTCCGGACTATATCCTCAGAAGTCATTTCTTCAGCTTCGGCTTCATAGCTGATGATGACTCGATGGCGAAGCACATCCATTCCGATAGTCTTGACATCTTCCGGAGTAACATAACCCCTGCCATTGAGAAAAGCATTGGCGCGAGCGGCAAGATTCAAATAGATGGTGGCGCGGGGCGAAGCTCCGTAAGAAATCAAATCGTTGATTTCAATTCCATAATCAGCCGGTTTTCTGGATGCGAATACTATATTTACGATATATTCCTTGACCTTGCGGTCCACATAAATTTCGTTCAACAATTTTCGCGCTTGAAATAGTACTATGGGATCGATGACTGGCATCGCCGTGGGAATTTCGCCTGAAGTCATTCTTTCCTGGATCTCCATTTCCTCATCAAATGCCGGATAATCAACTTTTAATTTCAGCATAAAACGGTCAACTTGCGCTTCGGGAAGAGGATAGGTCCCTTCCTGCTCAATCGGATTTTGAGTGGCCAACACCAAGAATGGTTCATCCAGCTTAAAAGTATTCTCTCCAATGGTCACCTGTCGTTCTTGCATCGCTTCAAGGAGCGCTGATTGAACTTTGGCCGGTGCGCGGTTAATCTCATCGGCGAGGATCAAGTTAGCAAAAATCGGGCCCTTCTTTGTGGTAAACTCCCCTTTGCCAGGATTATATATCATAGTACCAATTAAATCCGCCGGAAGCAGATCGGGAGTGAATTGGATACGTTGGAATTTGGTTCTAATACAGTCCGAAAGCGTTTTGACGCAAAGAGTTTTGGCCAAACCCGGCACCCCTTCGATGAGGATATGTCCATTGCATAACAAGCCTATCAATAAACGGTTGACAAGGTATTTCTGGCCTACGATTACCTTGCCAACTTCGCTCGTTAATTCAGGCAAAAATGATGACCCAGCAGAAATTTTCTGCTGGATTAACTCTATATCCTGGTGCATTTCACCTCCAAATTACGTTATAATAGTAAGTCAAATTGCTTTTTACTTGCTTTGCCGCCAGAAGTTCCAATTGACGTTCTTATTTTGATAAGAATATAAATTCAGACCCAAATAGTCAAGAAAATTGCCTCAACAGTCTGGAATTTGAGAATACGGGAACATAAAGAAAATTTGGATCACATTAACTCTGCCACGGCATTCATTTCTATTGACATTTTGGTCTTTCTGGATTAATTATTATTAGAGTTATTTTCTTGTTTCCAAGAGAAGATACAAGCAAATTTTTTCGGCAGGATTTATGGTCAGCTATTATACATTTTGGCTCTTAACAGGCGGTTTAATTTATCAATTTACGCTGGCTTCCGATAACATTATCACAAAGTCTAATTATCACCAGGGGGAACGACATTGAAGCTGACTCAAAAGCCCGTCCTTAGACAAACGCTGACTCTGGCGCCGCAAATGATTCAATCTTTGAACATGCTGACGGTGCCTATACTGAAATTAGAGCAAATGCTCCGGCATGAGCTCGCCATAAATCCTATGCTGGAGGAGACTTCTCCGACCGAAGACAATGAAACTGAATTATCATCCGCAGGTGAAGACTCTGAGGCGGAAAGCGATCCCGCATTAAATAAAATAGATTGGGAAACATATTTTGGCGAAGACCATGAGGTCAACAAGCCCTATATGCGTGGTTCATTTGAGAAAGCAGAAGAGATTAATGACCAGTCTCCCGCTCCAGAAAAGAACCTTTATGAGCACTTGAATGAACAACTGAGCTATGCGCAACTCTCTGAAAGCCAAAAGGTAATCGGACAATATATAATTGGAAATCTCGATGAATGCGGTTTTCTAACGTGTAGTATTTCAGACATAGCGGAAGCGCTTTCTGTAGGTGAATTGCGGGTTTGGCAGGTGCTCACTGTTATCCAGGGTTTCGACCCGTCCGGAGTTGGAGCCCGGAACTTACGGGAATCATTGTTGATCCAATTGAACCAAAACGAGATGGTGGGGACTCTCCCCTATCTGATTGTATCACTGTATTTTGACCGATTAGACAAATTAAGTCATGGCCAACTCGCACGGTTGCTAAAGGTTCCTCAGGAGAGGATAGAGAGGGCGTTTGAGGAGATCCGGCAATTGGGGCCTGGACCAGCTTTGGGAAGATTCTCAATACCAGCTACTGCCATTATCCCCGATCTGATAGTGGAACGGATAGATGATGAATTCATTATAATATATAATGATAAAAATGTACCACGACTTCGAGTAAGCATGGCTTATAAAGATATTCTTAAGAAAACTCAGAAACCTGATGACGACACCCAGAAATATGTCAAAGAGAAATTAGATCAGGCTCGCTGGATTCTCTCAGCAATAAATCAACGTCGGTTAACAATGATCAGGGTTATGGAAGCGATTGTAAAACGGCAAAAGGAGTTTTTCGAATATGGCACATCCCACCTTAGGCCATTAAGAATGCAGGATATAGCAGATGAAGTTGAAATGGATGTGTCCACAATCTGCAGGGTGGCAAATGATAAATATGTTCAAACTCCGATGGGCGTGTATGAGATAAAGTATTTTTTTAACTCTGGCGTGTCAACTGATGATGGCGAAGAACTTACAAAGCGCAACGTGAAGCAAATCATTTCGAAAATAATCACAGATGAGAATCCCGGTGATCCACTTCCAGATCAGAAAATAAAGGAGATGTTGGCTAAGGAGGGTGTCCAGATTGCCCGGAGAACCGTAAGCAAATACCGTGAAGAATTGAAGATTATGCCTGCCCGATTTAGAAAGCGAACGGACAAAGGCATTAGAGATAAGGCCCAAAATAATGAGAACAGCGGCTCGATTGAAGAAATCTCCCTAAAACCAATTGAAACCGTATCGTGAACGACGCCGGATGATGGTCCCATAGCTAATGCCTTGGGTCATTAGGGATCATCAATCCGATGAGATAACTTTCATCAAACTACTTGACTCGAACCACAGAACTCCATATTATTGATTAATGGTATTTTTCTGTAACCATAAAATATGGCGGACAACAGCCAGGAGGGTAAGGCAGAAATTTTACTAAAAGCAATGGTTGTGTTACAAACTCGTAAAACATACGCCTTCAATGAAAGGTGGCACTATGCAGCTAAAAATTACCGCACGGCATTTTGACCTCTCGGATGACTTGAAAAGCTTCGCTGACAAGGAAATCCTGAAACTGGAGCGATACTTTAAGCACATTCTCGATGGGAACCTGGTACTGACGCTTGATAAATCGAGAGTCAGCGCTGAGTTGTCTCTTAAAGTGCACGGGACAGTTTTGAATACGAACGCTGATGATTTTGATATGTATAATGCCGTGGAAAAATCGGTGACCAAGATGGAGGGCAGACTCAGGAAGTACAAAGCCAAATTGATTGAGAAGAAACCTCGAAATGGCCAGACCATCAAGGATGCCGAAGGCTGGCAAGATTCACCAGAGACTGAACAGGAACCCACATAGGATGCAATCCTCCTTAGATTGTATCACAGTTGAAAGAATTATAGCCGACCGTCAGGAGCTTTTTGAGCTCACCGTCTTCGCTCCTGGCGTCGGCACAAAAAACAAGATAATCAACAACCAGGTCCATCGTCCGGGTTTGGCTTTAAGCGGATTCATTGAAAGATTCTCTTACAAACGATCCCAGATACTTGGTGAAACTGAACTAGCTTATATCAGGACTTTCGACTCCGATAAGCTTAAAACCGTCTTGAGGCGGCTTTTTTCTT
>PFXJ01000054.1:15663-20837 GCA_002791595.1 candidate division Zixibacteria bacterium CG_4_9_14_3_um_filter_46_8 | reverse complement strand
AATTGGAATATAAATTCACCCAGAGCGAACAGCTTTCGTTCACTGCCGGTCGCCGCCTGATCGAGGGCTGGAGACGCGGGCATGTGCGCAATGAAAATTTTACTATTTCATTAAGGCGCATGTTTTAGTAAGTTGAGGATATGAGAAGGAAGTTCAGATACCTGGGAATGGTGGCGGCAATTGCCGTGCTTGGCTTGGCTATTGCCGGATGTAAGAATCCGTTCACGCATCGCAGCAGCGAGCCTCCGACAGGTTTGTCGGGGACCTGGGAAGTGCCCTCGATGCCCAGGGTCGTCATCTCGAATTTGCTTTTCGCTTATAACGAGCGAAATATAAATAATTTCCGACGCTGTCTGTCCGATTCGTTCTTCTTTTCGGCCTATGAGGACTCGATTGAGGCGGAGCAAAATGGGCAGGGTTGGATTTATCAGAATTGGGATGTTGATGTGGAGGCGGCGGTAACGCGGCGGATGTTTCAGAATTATCCCTCGGGGTCGGATTCAGCCAGTATGAATTTAGTAATAGACCTTTCGTATAATCCGATCGACCAGGAGAATGATTCGACGGCTGTGCTAGTGAGGGCTTACAGTTTGATGATAGTGCATTATGGCGCCCTGGCCACGGATACGGTGATGGCGGTGGGAGAGGCCACATTTGCAATGTCACGATCCAGCCTAGAGGGATGGAGTATTGATATCTGGTCGGATCGCGCCGATTTGGATTTCGATTTTGACTGGGCGAAATTTAAGGCATTATTCAGGTAGATTATGCTGGGACGTGCGACATTGATGGCGGCAATAGCGCTGACCGGGTTGGAGGTAATGTCTTGTACAAATCCATTTTCTCCGCCGGAAGCGGGGTTCGGACTATATAAACCGATAGCGGCTCAGACCGATCCGGACAGCGTGCTCGCTAATTTCAAATACGCCTATGAGAATCGTGATATCGATATTTATGAACATACCCTGGCGAGTGATTTCGTTTTTATATATCTCGATCAGGATCGGGAAGGACACATAGAAACCGTCACAGTACCCCGTGATGGCATAGGGGGAGATATTTATCGGACGACCGGTTTGTTTGAGGCGTTTGATGAGATTCGCCTGGAAACCTGGCAGGTTTATGAAACCAATCTGGAAGAGGGGGATCCTCTGGAATGGAAAGCGCGCCAGGTAATTTTTCACCTTTCACTGAAGGACATATCGGGAAATTTCGGATATCTTCAGATGGAAGCAACCGGTCGGGCGCTTTTCAAATTCAAAAAGGACGAGAATGAAATATGGAGGATAGTAGTATGGGAAGATCTTTCCATTCCTACTTAGGAGAAGGATTTGACTGCGGGGAATAGGACAAGCAGAAGGCAACGGGGTGTGGGAAAGCGACGGTCATCGGGAGGAGGGAAGGTGTTCTGGGTGGTTGTGCTTGCCATTGTCCTGGCGGTAGCTGTTTATGTCTTTTGGGACAGGGCCTCGAACCTGATGAAAGCTGATTCCACCAGGGAAATATATCCTCCCGAACAGTATGAATCCCTCAAAGATGCGATTGTGGCGACATCGTTGGCCTTTGGCATCAACCCCGACGATATAATCTGGGCGGATGGAGATAATGAAGAAGCCAGTGAATTCGCGGGAGATATGCAGGAGGTGAAGATATCCCCGTTTTATCCGAAGACGATGTTTCATCTGGAGCTGATCGAGAATCTGGCGGCGACTGATTATGTTATTGAGGACTGTGTCGAGATTGCGAATGGCCTATCGCTGGAATTCAGCCTGATAAATCTAAATAAATCTCGATTCAAATTCCGTTTGGTTTCAGATAAGGGCACCCTGCCGCGGGCTTCACATTTGGCGATTATTATAGACAAAATCCAATCTCAGCGGCGTGATGTCCAACAGGGGCTCTCGGGGCTGGGAGTTATGTATTCTTTTATCTTGTCGCCTGGGATGGGAGGATTTGCGGAGATGCGGAAGGTGATTCAGGTTGGCGGGCAACAGATATTATATGAGGTGCCATTAGAGAGGAATAAATTTATCAGGGATATGAATGGCTTAGCGCACTTGGTGGGCTTGAAGAGGATCGGGAATCTGGATCAGGCGGTATATGTGATGGAACTCCTGGCGGGTGATTTTAAATATTTATTCAAACGGGATCCTGGACTGGCCATCGATAAAGACTTGGCGGAAAGCTTGGGGAAGTCCGGGTTTATTATTTTTGCAGAATCAGAAATGGACGAGATTGGGAAAGAGGCATTTTTGCGGGCGGGTGGAAAGATGGTGGGGTCGCTTTCCAGGACAAAGGCAGAAACCGTAGAGCGATTGTACTCGACGCTTTTGGAGTATCATCGGAAAATGCTGTTTTCCGATAATTGGGGAGCGATGATAGTTGAAGCCGATGGGAGTGCGGCAGAGGGTTTGGAGAAAGCCGCAAAGCAACTCTCCCGTCTCAATTGTAAAGTAACCCCGATTTCGCAGTTGGTTTTGAGAGCAGGTTAAGATGGATTTAATGCAATAAAGATGGAGAGAACGTGGCAAGATTAAATATACGGATTGATCAAGTGGCGGCGCTTCGCGGGTTCTCGGGAGCAAAGATTCCGGACCCCGTGCAAGTGGCGGTGATGGCAGAGCTGGCCGGCGCGGACGGGATTGCCATTTATCTGGGCGAAGATCGTCATCATCCCCGTGAGCGGGATTTGTATCTTCTAAGGAATGTGTTGCAAGGCGACCTCATCCTGGAGATGGCGCCGACAGAGAAAATGGTCGAGAAGGCGTTGGAAGTAAAACCAGAGATGGTGACTTTGGTCCCGGAGATTCCCGAGAGGCTGGCAGTAGGTAAAGGGTTAGATCTGGATAATAGTTATGATCAATTGTCAGAGCTGATTCCGAGACTGCAAGCGCAGGATATGCTGGTGGCGCTATTCATAACGCCGGAAGTCGAGGCCGTGAAGAAAGCCGCCAAATTAAAAGCCGACTATGTGGAACTCTCAACAACCGCTTATGGCCAGGCCAAGAATTCAGCTGACAGGGCGGAGGCGCTGGAGGCGCTGTCATCAATGGCCGCGCTCGCTTCAAAGCTTCTCTTGGGGGTTAGCGGAGGACGGGGGCTGGATTATCGGAATGTTAAGCAGGTTGTCGAAATCGGGCAGTTTGAGGAGTTCTCCATCGGTCGGGCGATAATCTGCCGCGCCGTTTTTGTGGGGATAGAGCGAGCTGTCAAGGAGATGATTGAATTGGTCAAAGGTTGATGCCCGCACCTGATAGGCGCCTACCGGTATAGGCATATAAACTCAATAAAAAGGACGACTTTGTGTGTCGTCCTTCCGGTAAAATCTCTCTTTAGCCAGGGCAATAAATAGCCTTCGGCCCGGCCTTGACCATGATTGGTGACTATCTAACTTGGGCGTCTCCTTGGGTTCCCCTCCTACACTTTTTCCACAGCCGGTTTGGATTGTGGAAGTAATTCATTAAGACGTTCCTTAATGACAGCTTCAATATCTAAAGCATTAGAGTGGTTGAAATACTTGGCGTTTTTAAGAGAAGTTATCTCCTTGAGGACATTCAGCGTGACGCCTATTTTTAGCACTGCGGTATCGATTACTTCCAGCGCCTTTGGCAGTTTGCCCCCCTCGTCGTGAATCTTGCCGCCATTAAGCAGCATCGCCAGGATCTGGGAATGGCCGGATATGGCCATAGTGGCGTTGTTGATGTAGTGGGCCAGGGTTGAGACCGCAATGTGCAGGGATTCGATGGTTCCCGACTGACGCTCTTCTTCCAGGAGCTTTCGCGAAAGCTCCTGCCGTTCCCGGAACAAATTCTCAACCATCAGATATATCTTACAGAGCTCTTCATTGGCCTGGCTCAAAAGCTCGGCAGGGTCGCCAATGTCAACGTCGAAAGTGGAAGCGGAAGCGATAGTCTCCTCGATCATTTTGATTCTCACCGTGTCGAGGTCTCCCCGAGAGATACCTAGAACAGAGCAGAGTTTGCCAACCCGGTTAATCATAGCTTCTAAGCCCATGGCATTGGATTCGGGATTGTTGCGCGACAAATTGTCAGCCAGAGCGGTAATATAAACCAGACTATTGATCCCTTCAGGCCCGGTTTCATCTCCGACCAGGTGATGGTGTTCGATGACATCTACGAATTTGGCAGGCAATTCCCATCGTCTGCCCATAAGGACACCGACCTCGGGGTGAGTGATGCCAAAGATTTTTTTCTCGGCGGCGGTAATGCTTTCGCCGGAGTCGTTCAATTTGACGACCATCTCATACTGAGAAGGATATCTGGTCTCCAAGAAGAGAATCCCGATATCGTGAAGCAAGCCTGCTACAATACCTTCCTCTGGCACCGGATAACTAATGGTGCGAGCCAACAGTTGGGCGCCGATACCGGTTTCCAGAGAATGCTTCCAGAATAGCCGCGGGTCACGGAAATGATCTTTCCTATCCCGATTAATATTGCTGAGATTGAGAATCGAGGCTGACAGCACTAAGCTTTTGATGGCATTGGCGCCAAGCATCATCACAGCCTGATTGACGGTAGAAATTTCACCTTCACGCCTGTAGAAAGATGAATTGGCCATTTTTAAGACCCGCGAGGTTAAAGTGGGGTCTTTGATGATAACACCGGCGATATCTTTTACTGATGACTCCTCGGATGAGATCAATTTCAAGATTTCGCTAAAGATCTGGGGCAGTGTGAACAACTCACTGCTTTTATTCAGGTCATGTAGTATCTGTTGCATATCCATAGAATAACCTATCCATCGATTGAAAATGGGTTTGCCAGTTGATGCCTTGAAAGAAAGGTTCTCTTTATGATTCTATCGGTATCATAAGTGCCGCCTTAAGGCGGGAATCAGACAAAAAGCTACAGAGTCCTGATATGGCCGCTTTTGTGTGTAAATTGAAATTCTGAACTGGCAGTCGGGATTTGAGTAACAGCGAGATTGTGAGAATGGTGCGGCAATTAGATTGACAAACAGGGCGGCGGTGTATCATATTTGCTGGCGATGACGAGGCAGTAGATGAAGAGAATTAAGAGAATTCATGGTATATGTTCACTCCTATTTTTAATTATGATAATTCCTTCTCTTTGCCTGGCGGGCGATGCATCAAGTCAGGCAATAGAGGATCAGTCGCTTAAGCATATTAATGAGGGAGCAAATTATTTTAATGA
>PFXJ01000054.1:11726-15637 GCA_002791595.1 candidate division Zixibacteria bacterium CG_4_9_14_3_um_filter_46_8 | reverse complement strand
AGTTTCAGGCGGCGCTGAAGTTGAATCCGGAACTGGCCATGGCCCATTACAATTTGGGGATAATCAACTATTGGAGAGGAGAATATAAGGATGCCCGGAAGTATTTTGAGAAGGCTATCGATAAGAACAACGATGAACCTGCCTATTATTTTAATCTCGGTTTGACTTATTTTCAAATGGGGGATTACCGCCAGGCAATCAGTCGGTTTAGAACAGCCGCGGCGCTCGATTCGATGGATGCCGGCACTTATTATAATCTTGCCCTGGCTTATCGCAAGAATGGCGACCACGATAAGGCGGCGATGGCATACGAGAAGTGCATAGAACTTCAGGCAAAATCAAGCAACAGACTACAACTGGAGCCGATGGCTGAAGAGAAACCATATCAGAAGCCTCCTGAAGCCAAAAGTGAAGGTCAGAAAAGTGAATCCATCCCAAAGAAGGAGCCGGACCAAAAGGACCTTTATTTTTCGAAGCGGGTTCAGATCGGTTTTTCCAGCGGCCCCAGTTTTCCTGAAAACTATTATTTCAAGCAAATATCAAGCTCAACGGACCGGATATCATATTCCGTTTTTTTGGGAATGGCGTTCCCGAGAAAGTCCGCATTTTTGAAAGACTTTGGGGGCGATGGCTATGGATTTGCATTGAAAGGCAGGTTTTCTTCGAAGAAAAATGCCAGCGATAAGTGGCAGGAATATTCTTTGGCGGCGGATATTAGGGTTTTTGAGAATCTTGACCGAAGAGGTCGAGGAAAATTCTTCATAGAGTTTGGTCCAGGTATTTATGCGGTTACGACCGATATCGCTTCCAGTAAAACTGATAATTCGCAATACGGCCTTGAAGGAGGAGCCGGATTTGATTACCTGGTAATATCGTATGTCTCCATCTTTGCCGAAGGAGTGTATGCGTTCTGCTACCACGGAGAGAGAAATCATACCAATAGTAGCGGCTATGTTCACTTCGGGCTAAGTCTCCAACTTTGAGACCGATAGCCGATAACTTTTCCAGCATTTTGAAAAATAAGAAATTCAAACCGTCAATAATTGTTCATGGTGGGGCCTGGAAAATCCCTAAGGGGCAATGGAAAAAGCACATCAAGGGCTGTGGCTATGCCGCCCAGACAGGTTATCAGATAATGATGGATGGAGGGACAGCAGTCATGGCCGTTGTAGAAGCAGTAAAAGTGATGGAGGATGACCCGACATTCGATGCTGGCGTGGGTGCATTGCTAAATCTTTTGGGTGAAGTTGAACTGGATGCGATAGTGGTGGATGGTGCGGGTACTCGGTCCGGAGCGGTGGCGGTGGTCAAGAATATCAAGAATCCTATTCTGCTGGCGTTGAAGGTGATGGAATTAACGCCACATAGGTTGTTGGCCGGAAGAGGAGCGGAGCTGTTTGCCAAAAAAATAGGCATCGGGAAGTGCCGGACCAGGGATTTGGTTGTTGGACGGGAACTCCGACGATATGAGTTATTGAGAAAAATTAGGGATTTTGAGATTGCAGATGCGTTTCGTGTGAATAGGGGTGGAACAGTGGGAGCGGCGGCGATTGATGAAAATGGTGATTTGGCGGCGGCAACTTCGACTGGGGGGGTGCCTATGAAACTTCCGGGGCGGGTCGGTGACACGCCAATTTTGGGAAGTGGGGCATTTGCGGATAACCGTTCCGGAGCCGCATCGGCGACCGGCTGGGGGGAATCGATAATGAAGGCAGGGCTGACTAAAGCGGCATGTGACTATATAGGCAAAGGGGTTTTGGCTGGGCGGGCGGCAAGAATGGCCATTAATGAACTGGGACGGGTCTGGAAAGGATTGGGTGGCGTGATTGTGGTGGACAAGTTCGGTAATTTGGGAATGGCATACAATACACCCCAGATGGCGTATGCGAAAATTGGGCGCAATGGAAACCTGAGCGCTGGAGTGGATTAATCCGTTGTATTGCTGGGGTTTGCGGCTGTTTCTTTCCCCAAAGTATTGTGGTTTTCTATCTCGATAGCGTCGGATTCGGGAGCCGTGTCCACCAAGATATTCTCGTTTTCGGCGGAATTTTTTCGGGAGCTTGTGCGGCGACCCGCGGATTTTCCGGCAATAAAACCAGTGGCAAAAGCAGAATGTAAATTATAGCCGCCAGGGCCGCCATCAACATCGAGCACCTCCCCACAAAAATACAGTCCTTTTATTCTGTTGGATTCCATTGTCTTCGGGTTGACTTCGCTGGTATCGACTCCGCCTGAAGTATAAAGAGCGACATGAAATGGCTTTACTTTCTTCACTGTAATACGGAAATCCTTGAGAAAGAGCAAAAGCCCTTTACGTTCCAAATTCGTGATATGGCTCATCGGCTTGCTATCCTGAATCCGAAAGAAGCGACTTAGAACCGGCAACATCCGTTTATCAATGTAATTAGTAATGATTTCTCCGACAGAATAATGATTGCTATTGGCCGATTTAGCGATTAGTTCCTTTTCAAGCAGATCTCTGGTTATCTGGGGAGCGATATCGATTCCGATTTCCACTTTATTCTTATCATTTAGCCGAGAAATAATTCCGCTAAGGAAAAGGATGGTATTTCCTGTTACCCCATGTTCGGTAAATGCGATTGGACCAGTGCGGTCGAGAATTTTGGTGTGGTTTTGGTAGATGCTGATGGTGACTTTGGGAAAACTCATCCCACCAAGAAATTTGCCAAGTTTCTCGACGGTTTCAACTTCGGACATCGCCGGCAGGGGATCGATGACATTATGCCCCAAGGTCTGGGCAAAGCGATACCCGTCGCCGGAAGCCCCCAATTTGGGGCGGGCGGCTCCACCGGTGGCGATAATGACCCTGTCGAACGGTTTGGCAAGATTGTGGACTTCTACGCCGGTTACTTTCTTGCCGTCAGTGAGGATTTCTTGCACCTTGCTGGAGATGCAGAAGGTTACGCCCATATCTGTCAGCTTGGTTTCGAAGGCTTTTTGGACTGAGGGCGAACCTCCACTGGCAGGCGATATGATGCCATCTTCATTCGTGGAAAGCTCCACGCCGAGGCCCTTAAAGAATTTAATCGCTTGTTTGCTCCCGAATTTTTCCAATGAGAATCGAATGAATTCTGCGCCACGGGCATAATTCTCCATAAAATCATCGGTGTCACCGGAATGAGTAAGTTCACATCCATCCCAGGGGACGAAGATTAGTTTCTTACCGATAACGGGATTTTTCTCGTATAGGAAGACTTGAGCACCGGCATCGGCCGCAAAATATGCGGCGGCCATCCCCGCAGGGCCGGCACCTATTATGGCAACTGTCTTAGTCATAATTATTCTCTCGATGTAATACTTTTCGCGATTTTCAGCAGAAGACTATCCTAATGGTTGTTGCAGAAAAATACTTCTTGGCAATAAAAGCCCTCGATCACAGCACGAAGCAAAACCCATGTAAAATTTACTGCTGAGAACAAAACATTCCTTGCCCGCCTTGACTATCCAGTATTCCGGATAGCATTATTATGCTCATAATATACTGAGATTCGGCAGTTGTCAACTAAAATGAAAGAGAGTCTTGAAAATTAGTTTGGCTCTCAATTAAAGGGCGTGAGACTGGCCGGAGGCCTAAGGGGGTGTTGAAAAACCAGAAGTGGGTCGGCGGGTTTACCCCCGACAGGGCAAGGAACCGATCTCTGCGCAGGGGGTAAACCCACCTGCCTGCCCACCCTCATTCCCAAACCCAAGTGGAAATGGCTTTTTCAACAAGTCCCTAAGGGCGGGGTAACAAAGGCTGGCGGGACACCGTAAAAATAGATTGTCAGCCGTAAAGATTTGTAATAAATTGAAATATTTGGATTTCGGTTATGATATTGAAGATGACGAGAGGACTTATTTGCGTATCGCTTCTGGCGATAATTTGTCCCGCAGAGGCATCGGCGGGCGCC
>PFXJ01000054.1:8917-11711 GCA_002791595.1 candidate division Zixibacteria bacterium CG_4_9_14_3_um_filter_46_8 | reverse complement strand
CGATATTCTGCCAGCGAATGGAGCGAAAAAAGTGATGCTGAGCGCGCCGCAGAATATTTCGGGCCGAATCCGAATTCAATCAGTAGAAAAAGACGTGGCATCAGTGGCGATTGAATACGAGGGACGAACCTCAGACGAGGCGGAGTTCAGGCGTTTTCTGGATTTAGTCGAGATTAACATTTTCCGGAAGGGCGACAAGGCGGTGGTAGCAGTGTCAACCGCGGACAATGCGCCATGGGAGGGATCGGACAAGTCGATTCTTCTGAATATGAATTTTACGCTCCCGGAGAAGATGGCAGTTGAGGTAGAAGGCCGGTTTTATTCCATCGAGGTTTTGGGTTCATTCCAAGGGCTGGAGATTGACAATGATTATGGAGAGGTTTATGCCCATCAGATCAAGGGTCCGGTAAATATCAGAACATCATTTAAGGATGTTACGCTCGGCGATGTGGAAGGGGAGGTTAGCATTTTGAATAATTCCGGCTCCATTGAGGCGTTCAATATAAATTGTGGTTCCGGCAAGTGCCGTTTTGAAACCACTGTCGGAAAGATTAAGCTGGAGAATATAATAGGCGAAGTGGAAGCTATCACTTCCTATAAGCCAATTATCCTCAAGGGCGTGAATGCGGGCGGAGGGATGATATTGGCAACCAATAATTATGGTGAAATTAGGCTTGATGATGTCCGGGGGAAGCTGGAGATTAAAACGAATTTCAGCCGTATCCAAGGTGACATAATAAATCTGTCCCCTGGCAACAGTATGGTCAGTGGCGGGTATGCGGAGATTGAATTGGATAGGATACGGTTGGACAATAGCGATCTTTCCATAAGCAATAATTTTTCGGATGTGCGGGCGGTATTTACCGGAAAAACATCGGCGCATTTTATGCTGGCGACGGATGAAGGCGGAGGAATACACATCAAAGGAATTCCGTTAAAGCCGGTGAGCGTGACGCGCAACGGTTTTGAGGGAATCGTGGGTGAGGGAGAATCGACCCTAGAGATTAATATAAGAGGCATCGGCAGAATAGATGTTCTGGGTAATTCGGGGACAGCATATTGACAAGAAGAATACTGGAGGTTTCATAATGTCAAGGTATATTGGGGCGTTGACTCTTGTGGTGGCACTGCTTTGGGCTATTCCCAGCGGCAAAAGTGAATTCTTGGATTATCATCCGATCGCATTTCGGCCTGTGGCCGAGCCTGGGCGGCTCTCTTCGTTATATTATAATCCTGCAGGTTTGGGCTTTTTGCGCGGGGCTAATTTTAGCTATACTCACTCGCATCAGCCGGAGCTATTCTCCCGAGATAAATCGTTTACCGCAGGAATTGGACAACTGGCCTTCGGAGTGGAGGACCTCGGACAAGGCCTGCCATTTGATTACCGGAAATTCAGTATCGGGTTGGCCGAGAATTACCGTCAAATGATATCGTGTGGAGTGGCTTATCGCTGGGCCCGCTATTCCGGAGTCGGTCCCGGGAAGTTCCATCAATGGGATGCAGGGGTTATTGTCCGTCCATGGAAGTTCCTATCGATCGGATTTTATGGACAGAATCTTAATAATCCGATAACCGCTTTGGGCGCGGTGGTCCCGAAATATACCGGTGGCTTGTCGGTCCGTCCATTCGGCAACAGATTGACCCTTTCCGGTCAGCTTGCGTTTAGAGATGGCGATGATTTGGATGCCGCCTCAAACACTATGGGGTTGGAAATCCAGCCGATTGACGGGATGACTTTGGGATTTGAAGTGAACGACCATCGCCAATATGGGTTCGCAGTACGGCTAAATTCATTATTCGCCGGATCCTCAGGGTATAATAGAATCACCAAGGATGGAGAGACATTAGAGAGAGTGACGGAAGTTGAGATAAATTCTTCGGCAAGGGCTGGATTTCGTCCATATTCGAGAGGTTTCTTGAAGATTGTGATCGACAGCGATATCGTGGAGGAAAACCGCAGGAGGGGAAAGCTCTTTGACAAGAACCATTCGCTTCTGGATATTCTCCAACTGATTGATCGTGCCGCCAATGATAAGGACATAGCGGGGATACTTCTGGAGATTCGTGGAATGGGATTGGGGATGGCATCGGTACAGGAATTGAGGAATCAATTAATTGATTTCCGTGGGAAAGGGAAGTTGGTAGTGGCTTATGGGGTGGGTCTTTCAGGAAGGGAATATTATCTGGCAACAGCGGCTGATAAGATATTTATGATGCCAACTGGATATCTTGACCTAAGCGGGATGCGGGCGGAGGTGACATTTTACAAGGGATTATTGGATAAATTGGGAATAGAGGCCGAAATCGTGGCCACCGGTGAATATAAATCGGCGGGGGGAATTGTAACCCGCAAGGGGATGTCAGACGCCTTCCGTGAACAGGTCAATGAGTTGTTGGATGAGATGTATGGGCAGATGACCATCGATATGGCGAATGCGCGAGAGATGCCGGTTTCAGAGATGGTTTTCACCATCGACCGGGGACCATTTACGACCTCAGAGGCGATTTCCGGCAAACTGATAGATGGATTATTATATCAGCATCAAATCGAAGACGAACTTCGCAGATTGACCGCCAAACGGGTGAAAATTTTGGGCGCGGAATATTATACGGAGACCCTACCGAAGAGGGAAAGCTGGGGATCGGTGCCGGCGATTGCAGTGGTGTATGCCACCGGCTTAATCACCGCCGGGAAATCGTCATCCGGAGGATTATTTGAGGGCATGGTCTGCGGGGGCGAAACGGTGGCCGGGGCAATGAAGAAAGCCGCGGATGATTCACGGGTTAAGGCGGT
>PFXJ01000054.1:0-8860 GCA_002791595.1 candidate division Zixibacteria bacterium CG_4_9_14_3_um_filter_46_8 | reverse complement strand
CGAATTGAAGAAAACGCAGAGGGGAAAGCCCGTGATAGTCTCAATGGGCGATGTGGCGGCCTCGGGAGGATACCACATCAGTTGCTGGGGAGATAAGGTTTTCGCAGACAATACCTCCATAACCGGCAGCATCGGCGTAATCTCCGGCAAACCGGTGGTCAAAGGGCTTTATGACAAGCTCGGCTTGAATAAGGAGATCATTACGCGAGGGAAGAACGCGGATATGTTTTCTTTGTACACCAAGCCGACAGAGGAACAACGTGATAAAGCTACTGAGCAGGTATGGCAGTATTATAGGGCGTTTTTGGAAACAGTGGCTATGGGACGAGGGATGGAAGTCGAAAAGGTGGATTCAATTGGGCGGGGGAGGGTATGGGCCGGATCCAAAGCAGTGGAGAATGGATTGGTGGACGAGATCGGGGGATTGATGGAGTCTCTGGATGCGGCAAAGGAAGCCGCGGGAATAAAGGGGGACTATGACTTGGTGATTTTACCCGATTATCCGGGATGGTTTTCTCCGCAGGATATATTCGGGCCGAGTTTAGCGAAGGTATTTGGCAGGTTGCAGATAGAGGATTTGCAGGAGATTATGCTGACGGAAGGGATACTTTATTTGATGCCGTATCATCTAGAAATCAAATAAGATGGTCTGCTGGGTCTGGTTCGGAATCCGGGTCTTGCCTCGGGGCGAAAACCCGAAATGATAATATAATCAATTGTCAGATTTCCCTTCATTCCCCAATGGCGGTGATGCTGGAGAGGAATGATTTTTCATTAGATACGAGGATAACAAAATTGGGATTATCGGGGGCGAGGAAAAAGGCCCATTGATTACCCTTTAGAGTTTTTGCATTAGTGAGTTTATAGCCGTAAGCCGGAATGACTTTAAGGGTGACGCCTTTTAGTGTTTCGCCTTCAGGGACTTATATTCTTAAAAGAAACATATTACCTTAAAGATAGATAAATGGGATTGGAAAATCATCAACTTTATGGGCGACCAGTTTTCTTGAGCGATCCCCCAAAATGGCTTACCCTGGAATAATTGTAGTAGCTTGTGAAAAAAAGTATCATCTGAGTTGCATAAGAATCGAGACGGACCAGGATACTATCCCTTCCGAAGATACTCGTAACTGACGATTAGATTTAAGATAAGGAAAATTAGACTTGACCGTAGATTCGAAATCGGATATTTTGTGGAATGTTAGACGAAATAAGGGAAATATATCTTTGGCAGTTAGATTGTGAAATTGTAGAACTTGCTTTGCGTGCGTAAGAAAACGAATTATGTTTGGTTTTTCACAATACTTTAACCAGATTTATGTATGGACAAGAGAGTTAATTGTTGAAAGGAAGAATAGATGAATAATAAAGCATTCAACCCATTTGAGATGGCTCAAGCGCAGTTCGATAAAGTTGCAGACCAGATAGATTTGGATGCCGCCACTAGAGATTTGTTAAGGTTTCCTTTGCGGGAATACCATATCAGCATACCGGTGAGAATGGATGATGGTTCGGTGCGGATTTTCCGGGGATTCCGGGTCCAGCACAATGATGCCCGAGGCCCTGCCAAGGGCGGCATCCGTTTCCACCCACAAGAGACTGCTGATACCGTGCGGGCGCTGTCAATGTGGATGACGTGGAAGTGTGCGGTGGTCGATATCCCTCTGGGAGGAAGCAAGGGCGGCGTGATTTGCGATCCCCATAATCTGAGTATGCGAGAGCAGGAACAAATCTGTAGGGGTTGGGTACGCCAATTGTCAAAAGTAATAGGGCCTTTGGTTGACGTGCCGGCCCCGGATGTGATGACTAACGCCCAGCATATGTTATGGATGCTGGATGAATTCGAGATTATCCACGGAAATAAGCTCCCGGGATTTATCACTGGCAAGCCGGTAGGAATGGGAGGCTCGCTGGGACGGACTGAAGCTACCGGTTTTGGGGTGATATTTGCGTTACGCGAGGCTCTCAAAGAATTGGGGATTCGCCCCGAAGACACCACGGCCAGTGTGCAGGGGTTCGGGAATGTGGCCCAATACGCAATAAAGCTTTATGAACAGATCGGGGGGAAGGTGATATGTGTGTCGTGCTGGGACCAGAATGACCAAACCTCATATTCCTTTAAGAAGGAATCGGGCATAGGTTTTGAAAGCCTGCAGAATATCACCGACCGGTTCGGTGGCATCAATAAGGACAAAGCTCGGGATATTGGCTACGAGATTCTTCCGGGAGATGCCTGGCTGGGGCAGGATGTTGATATTTTAATGCCTGCGGCCCTGGAACATCAGATCACGGGAGAAAATGTCAACAAGATCAGCAGAAGGGTGAAAATAATCGCCGAAGGGGCCAATGGGCCAACCACGCCGGAAGCCGACAGAATTATTTCCGAGCGCAAAATTTTCTTAATACCCGATTTTCTCACTAATGCTGGAGGGGTAACCTGCAGTTATTTTGAGCAGGTGCAAAGCAATATGAATTATTTTTGGGAGAAAGATGAGGTGCTGGGAAAGCTGGATGTCAAGATGACCTCGGCGTTCAATGCGGTCAGCGAATTGGCGCGGAAAAGGAAACTTTATATGCGTGATGCGGCCTATTATATAGCAATAGGACGGGTGGCCCAGGCATGCAAGGATCGGGGCTGGGTATGAAATAACGTTTATCATTGAAAATCAAACCACCACATGGCAGATCGAGATGCAGACTGATGGCCGCCTGTGGTATTCTTTTTCAATGGAATCTCTAGGGCTTCTTTGCCCATTTTCCCGCAGTGGAGGTTAAGAGCCTAGTGAAAATCCCCCATGGTAAGAATGTCCCCATCTTGTCTTGGAAGCGATGCGGCTTGGATTTTACATTAGAATAAAGAATATTCGCCGCCCTTATAAAAACCAAAGAAACCTTGATGTCCGACAGAATAACAAGCTCATCCATAGAAAATCTAACACGCTTTGATCGTCATTTCTTTACCGGCAAAGAAAAATTTACATATATGGGTTCGGGGTCGCTTGGTGGAAAGGCGCATGGATTGGCGCGGGTAAAAAACATTCTGGAAAGCGGAGCGATTGCCCATTCGACGCCCGGCGTTGTCATAGAGATTCCCACATTGACTGTAATTGCGACCGATTATTTTGAATTATTTATGAAGCAGAACAATCTCTATGAGGTTGCTTATTCGGATATGAGGGATGATTTGATGGCGCATGCTTTCCAGAAGGCAGAACTGCCGGCACAGCTTGTGGGAGATTTGCGGGCGCTGGTGGAGCAGGTGCATACGCCGCTGGCGATACGGTCTTCCAGCATGCTGGAAGATGCGATGTTCGAGCCATTCGCCAGTGTCTATGCCACCAAAATGATTCCAAATAACCAGCCGGATGCCGACACTCGTTTCCGAAAATTGGTGGAGGCGATCAAATTTATTTATGCTTCAACATATTTTAAGGATGCCAGCAATTATATCAGGATGACCAAGCATACCACTGTGGATGAGAAAATGGCGGTGGTGATACAAGAGGTAGTAGGGCAACGTTTTGACAATCGCTTTTATCCCCAGATTTGCGGTGTGGCGCGTTCTTATAATTTTTATCCGACCGGGCATGCCAAGCCGGAAGAGGGAGTGGTTGACCTGGCGCTGGGTTTGGGTAAGATGATTGTTGATGATGGGGTGGCCTGGTCATATTCGCCGGCGTACCCTGGCGCCAATCCCCCTTATAACTCGCTTAATGATCTTTTGAAGCAAACCCAGACTGA
Organism: candidate division Zixibacteria bacterium CG_4_9_14_3_um_filter_46_8; assembly: GCA_002791595.1. GTDB lineage: Bacteria > Zixibacteria > MSB-5A5 > UM-FILTER-46-8 > UM-FILTER-46-8 > UM-FILTER-46-8. Next base: position 5,119 of record PFXJ01000054.1, on the reverse strand, counting down.
GTACTGGGCAATTAATATGGGTAAGCCTCCGGCATTTGATCCAATCAAGGAGACCGAATATATGTTGAGGTATAACCTGGAGGATGCAGAGAATGATGGAAGTTTGAGCTTTATTGCCTCCACTTTGAGGCCGGAAGACGGGAGGATCACAATCGGGACCGGCGTTAAAGGGCCGCGGCTGATTGATTTTGCTCCGATATTAAAATTGGGGGAAATTAAGCTCAATGATGCGCTTAAGTCGCTGTTGAAAACGTGTGAGGACGCGATTGGCAGTTTGGTGGAGATCGAATTTGCGGCAACTATCGATAAACGTCAGGCAACGCCGCTGAGATTAGGTTTTCTGCAGGTTCGCCCCATGGTTGTCTCGCACGCCAAGGTCGATGTGGCGACCGAGGAGTTGACCGGTGATAAGGTGTTGGCGGCTTCGGAGAATGTGCTGGGCAATGGGATTATAGAGTCGATTAAAGATATAGTCTATGTGAAAGAGGAAAATTTTGGAGCCAAGCATACGCAGAAAATTGCGGCGGAGCTGGAGCCGATAAATTTCAAATTAGTGGAATCTAAAAAGCCGTATTTGATAATTGGATTTGGCCGCTGGGGGACCTCGGACCCGCAGGCAGGGATTCCGGTGAATTTCGGTCAGATTTCAGGGGCTAAAGTAATTGTGGAAGCCACTTTGCCGGATATGAGCTTTGTCTTGAGCCAGGGATCGCACTTCTTTCATAATGTGACCAGTTTTCAAATCTGTTATTTTTCAATTTATCATTGGGGGGAGTTTGCGGTCAACTGGGAATGGTTAAAAAAACAAAAGGCCGTGGCCGAGACCGAATTCGTGCGGCACGTGGAACTTCAATCGCCGTTGCATATAAAAGTAGATGGTCGAAGCGGTCGAGGGGTAATTGAATATGAGTAGTCAAAAGAAGAATCCAAACAATCTGATTTGGTTCCTTCAGGAGAGAGCCAAGGAACTAAACTGTCTTTATGAGGTCGAAGAGATTTTGAACAAGCCAGAGGCGGAACTGGAAGAAGTCTGCTGGGGCATTGTCAAGATTATTCCGCCCGGTTGGCAATATCCGGAAGTCTGCCAGGCCTTAATTAACATTGATGGCGCCACATTTCATTCGGATGATTTCAAGGAAACGATCTGGGTGCAGAGCGTAGATATAATGGTCCAGGATAAAGTGATTGGGAAAATCAGCGTTTATTATTCTGAAGGAATGCCGAATGCCGACCAGGGGCCCTTTCTGAAAGAAGAAACCAAACTGTTGGAAACCATAGCGGATCGCCTCGGGCATTTCATGATGTACAAAAGAATGAAGCAGGTTTTCCACGAATATCAAACCGCCAGAAAGGATGTACGGGAGCATAGGGTGAAGGAATGGCGGGTGGCAATGAATCTACTGCGTCAAACCGACAAAAACCTCTTTCATAATATCTCCAGGCGGATGCTGAATTACCTCTCCTGGAGCGGGATAGATGAAGCCGAACAGCTATTGAAAAGGCATAGTACTGGATTGGCGGATGGCGATGAGGAGTCAACGGGTTATGACAACCGTCCCCACGAGAAAGATACATCCGTATTCTCGGATAGATTGAGCGACGAAACATTCAGGATAGCCTCTACGAATGTCAAGGATGAACAAATTTTGGCGCTTATCAGGAAATGGATTCAGGAAGATAAAGTCGGATTTTTGACGAAGGTATTAAATCAGAATCTGCCGATGGCGGAGGTAGCCGATTCGGTCCGCCGCTATAAGCGGATTGCTTTGGAAGGGATTAAGTTATCTCAGAACACCAAGAGGGGTATCCAGGTGGCATTGATCCGCCGTTTTCTTTCGGATCATACTGAATATGTGAATATAGCCAAAGATTTTGTGGAGATAGATGATTTCCATGAATTGATCCATCAAATAATAATCTCTTCGGAGGGGCATGGGAAACTGGGGGGGAAAGGCGCGGGTTTATTTTTGGCGGAGCAGATAATCAGGAAGTCAAGCCAGAATTCAAAATATCTTGAAGGCATCAAGGTTCCTAAAACGTGGTATATACCCTCAGGCGCTATTCTGGATTTCCTAGCATATAATAATCTAAGCGATGTAATCGAGCAAAAGTATAAAGATATAAATCAGGTTCGTCTCGAATATCCGCACATCGTTCAGACCTTCAAGAATTGCCATTTTTCAACGGAAGTATTGCAGGGTCTTTCTCTGGCATTGGACGATTTCGGGGATAGGCCGCTGATCGTGCGCAGTTCTAGTTTGCTTGAGGATAGAGCCGGTGCGGCATTTTCCGGAAAGTATAAAAGTCTTTTTCTGGCCAATCAAGGGGAAAAACAAGGGCGATTGGAGGCTTTGACTGATGCCATCTCGGAGGTGTATGCCTCTGTTTTTGGCCCGGATCCGATAGAATACCGCGCCGAGAGAGGATTATTGGATTTCATCGAGGAAATGGGCATAATGATTCAGGAGGTGGTCGGTAATAGGGTTGGAGATTATTTTATACCAACGTTTGCCGGCGTGGCGTTCAGCCGGAATGAGTTCCGATGGTCGCCGCGGATCAAGAGGGAAGATGGTCTTCTGCGGCTGGTCCCGGGTCTGGGGACGCGGGCTGTGGACCGTACCAGCGATGATTATCCGGTATTGATTGCGCCGGGGCAGACTGGATTGCGGGTGAATATCACCATAGATGAGATTGTGCGCTATTCGCCAAAAAAAATGGATGTCATAAATTTGAAGACCAACACTTTTGAGACTATCAATATCCGGGATTTGCTCAAGGCATTCGGAGACCAGATTCCAGGTATTGACAAGATCATTTCTATTTTTGACGGCCATCATATCCGCAAACCGTTGGGAAAGAATATCGATTTTGAGTGTGATGATCTGGTGGTTACATTTGAAGGCTTGGTGGGGAATACTCAGTTTATCAATCAAATACAGACGATGCTTAAGTTGATAGAGGAGAAATTGGGGATGCCGGTGGATATCGAATTCGCATCGGATGGCAAAGATTTTTATCTTCTGCAGTGCCGGCCGCAGAGTTATGGAGTGGGGAGCTCGCCTTCGCCAATCCCGAAAGATATCTCCAAAGATAAAATAGTATTTTCCGCCAATCGCTATGTCTCGAATGGAAGGGTGCCGGATATCACTCATGTTGTTTATGTTGACCCATCGAAATATGATGAATTGTCCGATCCAGCGGATCTGGCAGAGGTTGGGAGAGCGGTGGGTAATCTCAACAAGCTCTTACCGAGGCGGCGCTTCATATTGATGGGACCGGGCCGATGGGGCAGTCGGGGAGATATTAAATTGGGGGTGAGAGTAACATATTCGGACATCAATAACACTGCGGTATTGATTGAGATTGCCCGTAAGAAAGGGAACTACCTGCCGGATCTATCGTTTGGCACCCATTTTTTCCAGGATTTGGTCGAGGCTGAAATTCGATATCTGCCATTGTATCCCGATGACGATGGTATTATTTTTAATGAGAATTTCTTGAGGGGTGCGGACAATATCTTGCCTGATGTGTTGCCGGAATTTGCTCACCTTGAGGATACAATCCGATTAATTGACATTCCGAGGTCAACTGGAGGGCGGATCCTTCGAGTGTTGATGAATGCCGATCTTGATGAGGCAATGGGGGTATTGGCGGAAAGTTCGTCGGAAGGCCAATCATCGGTCGTTTCCAAGGAATATCAAGAAAAACAGCCGGGTAATTTCTGGGCATGGAGGTTGCGGATGGCGGAGCATATCGCCTCCCGCCTGGATCCCCAACGGTTTGGCGTCAAGGGGTTATACGTTTTCGGGAGCACCAAGAATGCGACTGCGGGCCCGGGCAGCGATATCGATATGTTGGTTCATTTCCAGGGTGCCAAGAGTCAGAGAGAGGAGCTGATGCTCTGGTTGGAGGGGTGGAGTTTGTGCCTTGATGAGATGAATTACCTTCAAACCGGATTCAAGACCGGAGGCCTTCTTGATGTTCACATTGTAACCGATGAGGATATCGCCAATAAAACCAGCTATGCGGTGAAGATCGGAGCGATAACGGATGCCGCCAGGCCTCTGCCGCTGCAGAAACATCAACAGAAAATCATATTAACTCGCGAGTAGCACCCGCCGGGTTTTCAAGTTCAAATCGAATCAGGGCTAATTCGGGGCCATCGTGGGCGGCAGAGAAGGCATAAGTTCGGCCCAGGCGATCCTGCCAGGAGCCGGTCAACCGCGCCGATTCATGGATATGGCCATGGAGGCTAATGCAGGGCTGGCGCGATTCGATGAAGCGGCGGATGGCGATACTGCCGACGTGCGGATCCAATGGGACATGGTCGATCATCTTGCCATCCAGAGCGGCGCGGTCCAGATTGGTTTTATGGGGAGGCGAGTGGAATAAGAAAATAGCATTTTCGAGGTCGTCTTGGGCAGTAAGGCGGTCAAGATCACCTTTGATGGTAGCATACTCTATTTCGTGCTCCGTAACGGGAATAGAGCGAGCGCCTTCTTCCGGCGAGATACAACCCGGGTCAACATAACGGGAGACGTCATAACGTTCCCAATCTTTCAGACGAAATGGGGTTGGGGGAACATAGGAATAACCGTAGATCTGGAAATTGTCAAATTGAACCCTTCTATCGTGAATATATTCCCAGACTCCACGTGCGTCGGCCTCCAGCGCCGTGGCCTCATCGGAACGGCAATCATCATTGCCGAAAATTATGAAGATCCTCGGATAACAGTCGCCGATCTTGTGGCGAAGCTGTGAAAACTGTTGCACAAGATAGCCATTGATGAAATCCTGATGGGCCGTATCAGGGGCGAAATGGGCGCGCAAGCCCGAAGGGAGAAGGTCACCACCTATGAACATTACCTGCGGGCGCTCGGCGGCAATGATCTGGAAAAGCTTGCCATAACGTGGAAGGCTTCCATGAAGGTCGGAGACAAAAAAACAGGTTGCCAAAAATTGATTCCTTCTGATTCGGTTCGGGCTGTAAGTGAAAACAATATATATATATGTCACTCAGCTTGATGACAAAAGAGTGTTTTTGAACGCCCTATGCGGAACGCATGGGTATCCATATTGTTGATAAAAGAATCCATCTTATTCCCCTCTTGAGGGATTG
>PFXJ01000078.1:22424-39226 GCA_002791595.1 candidate division Zixibacteria bacterium CG_4_9_14_3_um_filter_46_8 | reverse complement strand
TACGAGACACGATAGGCCTGAAATTCACATAGAATCTGACATCTGTAGCGCGCAATTTCATCAAAGACGGATGAGAGATATAGCCAAGAATAGTGCCGTGTATGTCAAATCTGCCCTCATCCGTCCCTGGCAACGGGAAAAAATTCCCAAGGTTGTCGTGTCCAAAAACTGTTGCCAAGCGATCGATTAAGTGTTTGGCTGGCTTGAAATTAAATAATTCATTGCCATTATGCGTGAGCGTGAAACCAACACGAAAATTGCCAATGGCGTAGGATATGACCAAGTCGGTAATTCGACTAAACTCGGATCTAGGAGATTTAAGAAATTTGCGTCTCGCAGGGGTATTGAAAAATAGATTCGAGACAATAATTGAAGTCCCGGAGGGACAACCGGCGGCTTTTAAATTTCTAATTTTACCAGCCTCAATCTCGATTTCCGAACCTGATTCTCTTTCGTGAATTCTGCTGATAGCCCTGACTTGGGCCACAGATCCGATCGATGGCAAAGCCTCTCCCCTGAATCCGTAACTCTCAATGTTGAACAGGTCCTCAACGTTTTTGAGTTTTGACGTGGCGTGCCTAGTGAAGGCCAGTTCCAAATCATCGCCAGCCATTCCGACCCCGTCATCATGAACGGCAATCAGCTCCAGGCCCCCTTCTTTGAGCTGGACGGATACATTGGTCGCTCCGGCATCCAACGAATTTTCCATCAATTCCTTCACTACAGATGAAGGACGTTCTATAACCTCGCCGGCGGCTATCTTATTAATTAAGGTCTCATCCAATACTTTGATGATGGGCCGATTTCCATAAGAATTGCTCATTTTTGGAAGATCCCTTTCTGCAGGAGATTTTCGAGTTCTTTCAAAGCGCGTGCGCGATGGCTAATGCTATTCTTTTCTGCCGCATTTAGTTGCGCAAAGGTTTTGCCCAGGGGCGGATAATAGAATAATGGATCGTATCCAAAACCACTTTCGCCGCGAGGCTGTTCCAATATAAGGCCATTGACGCTTCCCTCGACTGTTCTGAAGTCATTCTCGCCAAACACAAAAGCAATTACACAGCGGAATCTCGAAGTGCGTTTCTGGAATTCCACTCCCTCCAGTAATTGCAACAGCTTGAGATTATTATCTGCATAACTACAATTCTTGCCGGCGAACCGCGCCGAACAGACTCCCGGTGCGCCTTCAAGGTAATCCACCTCCAATCCACTGTCATCGGCGATGGTTGGCAAGCCCGAGTACAGATAGCCCGAGTGCGCTTTTAGAATTGCATTCTCTCTCAAATCCTTGCATGATTCTTCTACTTCAGGCAGGCGGCCAGGTGGAGAAGCCGCATAGATAATCCCATTCGCTTCCAAAATCGCAGATATTTCCAGCAATTTATGCTTGTTGGAGGTAGCTATGAACAGTTTCATCTAAGTTCGATATTGGAGGGACCGGGGACAAAATTATCCAGGTCACTCACCGCAACGGAGGCCTTCATTCAATCTTGATGCAAGCCTCTACCGGACACACTTCCGCACAATTGTTGCAATCGGTGCAAAGTTCAGGATTGATGATGTATTGGGGATCACCTTCGGTGATAGCACCCTCAGGACAATCGGGGCGACAAAGGTCACACATGGTGCAATCATCGGTTATTTTATATGCCATACGCTATTTGCTCCTTTTGAGGATCGATTTCAAGATTGATCCCTTAATTTGATTACGCTAGATAAAAATCTAAGTTGCCCTCTTCCCCATCGAAAGTCAAGTCATTTGATGCAATCTGAAAAGCTGTCGTGACATCAAAAGGCAAAGACTGTGGCCTAAATAAGCTAATAGATTAATTTCTGTTGATATAAATGCGATTTATTCCATATTTTGGTTGGTTCTACAGATCATCAAAGGAGAAATTGCTTGGCCTATCATGAAATTAAGGATTGGATAAGGGAATTACGACCTATCAAGAGAATTAATGGGGCCATTGATAGTTATGGCGGTCTTGGGATTGAGACTCTTAGAAAGATGTATCGAATAATGGTGCTTGCCCGTCGTATCGAGCTTGAGGAAAAGATTTTGTTGAGAAAAGGACTCTGCAAATTTTTCATCGGATGCGGAGGCAAGGAATTGATAGATGTTGTGGCGGCACAGGCATTGGCAAGTGAGGATCCTTTCATTGGGTACTATCGCAACAAGGCATTTGACTTATATCGGGGAGTCTCGATAAGGCAAAAGATACTTGAAGCAGTTGGTGATGTCCGTTCAGAATCTACCGGCGGAATGTTGATGGGTTCTCATTCCTCATATCCCGAACTAGGCATTCTTCCTCAAGCGTCTCCCACCGGTTCCCATGCACTTGAAGCCGCCGGGTTGGCGGAAGCGATAAGCAACCCCACCGCCATAGATGGGGTGGCTGGTTTTCCCGGGGGCCGATTTAAACCTGGTTCGGTAGTGTATTGCTCGATCGGCGAAGGAGCTACTTCATCACCGGAGTTTCATCGAGCCGTGTTTTATTCGGTCTTTGGCAAAACGCCGTCAATTTTCGGAATCTATAATTGCGGCTGGGCGATTTCCACGAGCGTAGCAGAACAGTTTCCTGAAGGAAATCCGACCACGCCATTCGAGGGATTTCAGAGATTCGGATTATTGATTGATAATTTTGACGGCACGGACATCAAACAATCCATCGAGAGATTCGGTCAGATGGTAAAATATGTCCGGGGTGGTTATGGACCTGCAATCGCTAACATAAATGTAGTGAGAGAGGAATCTCATTCTGGTTCGGATGATCAATCCCATTATATGGGGCCGGAGCAGCTTCAGCTCCATATCACCAATGATCCTTTAAGAAAAATGGCGAAAAACCTCATTGAAGACGGCCTTTTGTCTGCGGGGGAATTGGTGCAGATCTATGAGGAAATCGATCAGGATGTTAAGCGGGTCACTGAGGAGACAATAGCCGACATCCACAGCAAGGGTTCGGCGGATATTATCACGAAAGTTTACAGCTACGTCCCCGAGATGGCGGAGAAGCGCTGGGACAGGTTAATTGCGGAGAAAGGGAGTTTGAGAGCCCAGCGATACCATGAATTTTTCGAGAAAGGATTTGTGGATACTGCTGAGCTTCCTGAAGATCAACCTCCGATGATGCTTCGTCGCGCCATTAATTATACTCTTTTTGATATACTCATTCTCACCAATGACAGCATCCTTTTCGGTGAAGATGTCGCCGATTTCCCGGTGGAAATGTTTCTAAAAGGAGAGGAGATGACCGGGAAGCTGAAAGGGAAGGGAGGGGTCTTCTTGGTAACCAAGGGCCTTCAGAGAGCTTTTGGGCATCACCGTGTTTTTAACACTCCACTTGATGAAGCCGGCATATTGGGACGCGCAGTGGGCCATTCGTATCAGGGAAGAATTCCGATTCCGGAAATCCAATTCATTGATTATATGAGCCCGGGTTATCAGCAACTCAAAGACAGAATCGCCACCACCCATCAGCGTTCCAATGCCAGGGTTCGTTTGCCGATGATAATACGAACTTCCTATGGGGGATACAAACAGGGGGCCGGATCATTCTGGCATTCCGAAGCGAACCTCGGGACATATATAAACATTCCTGGCCTGCACGTTGTGGTCCCATCCAATGCGGCCGATGCCGCCGGCTTGATGCGTACTGCCTTCGTGAGCGGCGATCCGGTGCTTTTTTGCGAGGCAGTGGCGCTCTATAACCGTCGCGATTGGGAAGGCTTTAATATCATGGCGAAATATCCGCCTATCCAGCAATTAATACACTTCGGTAAAGCCAGGGTTTATAACGAAGATGCCGATGATTTGTTGATAATTAGCTACGGGATAACTTTGCCGATGTCTCTGAGGGCCATGGCTATCCTATCGGATAAAGGGATCAGCGCCAGAGTAATCGATTTGAGAACAGTCAAACCGATCGATTGGGATAGCATCGAAAAATCTGTCAAGGAATGTTCCAAAGTGATGATTGTAACTGAAGATCGTTTTTATGGCGGCACGGGAGCAACCATTTCGGCTTATATCTCCAATAAGCTTTTTGATTACCTTGATGCCCCCATCCGATTGCTGAGCGCCCAGGATTGTAGGGTAGCATACGGCCTTGATGGAGAAATTGTCTGCTTGCCTCAAACCAATGATGTCGTCGAAACTGCCCTGGATCTAATGGAGTATTAGTTATAGCGCAGACTAACTATGTCCGGTCAAAACCATATCTTTGCCTAACTTTGAATTCCTGCGCTTGGTGCCAGGCCAGAGCCATATTGATTTGTTTCTGGATTTGCCTTGATAAAGCTCATGATATGGTATATGGTTATTATGTGCCAGGTTTTCAAGACTTCATTTGTTCTTCAAATATCGTGAATCTGATTTAATAAAGATGATATGTTCAAGGAAACACGCATTAAGGCACAAAACAGTTTGATGCACCAGCAAAACCTTTCTTTACTATGGACGCGAGAGGAAAAGGAGTGAAAACGGAATTCAAGATTGCCGGGGGAGCAATTCTATTTGGACTCTTCCTCGAGTTAATCGATGCTTTATTGGATTACCTATTTTTCTACGACATTTCTTTCTGGGACATATCGTTTGCGAGAGTCCCTAATCATGAGATCTTCATTCGAGCGACGAACCTGATTTTGGTTGCTATCTTTGGGATAATCGCGGCCAAATTCGTTACTAGGCATAGAACCACTACTGAAGCTCTGAGGGAGAGCGAAGCGAAATTCCGGCTGTTTTCTGAACAATCCTTGCTGGGGCTGATCATCATTCAGGACAATTGGATTAAGTATATAAATCAAGCCGCCTCAGAAATGTCCGAGTATCCGGTTGAGGAATTGCTCTCGACAGATGTTCGGAATCTGGCAATGGCAATTCATCCTGAGGACAGACAGTTTATTATGGAACAAGCACTAAAAAAACAGGCCGGCGGCGAGGACATTGTCACCCATTATACTTTCAGGGCGATCACCAAGACCGGGAAGATGAAGTGGATAGAGCTATATTCCAAGACTATTCAGTATGAGGGTAGATCCGCCGATTTCGTAACACTGATCGATATTACCGATCGCAAGAAAGCTGAAAGATCCTTGCGTCGGGAAAGGGATATGGCTCAGAATAACCTCGATATGGCCGGCACGATCATAGTGGCTCTGGGAATCGATGGCGAGATATCCTTAATCAACCATCGAGGATGCGAATTATTGGGCTATGGAGAGGATGAGATTATCGGCAAAAACTGGTTTGACCAGTTTGTTCCATTCCACAGAGGATCGAAATTGAAGAATGATTTTAGGGATATGATTGCCGGTAAACGGGATATCGCCGAATATTATGAGCATCCGATTCTTACCAGGAATGGGGCTGAGCGCACGATGGCATGGCACAACGTTCTCATAAGAGACGACCAGGGTCATTGCGCGGGGACATTGAGCTCTGGCGAGGACATTACCGAGCGGAAACTGGCTGAACGGGCGCTTCGTGAGAGTGAGGAACGATTCCGACTCATGTTTAACAGCTCCCACGACCTAATGGCAATAACCAATACCAACGGGAAAACAGTCTGGGCCAACACGGCCTGGAGGAGGATTCTCGGATATACTCCTGATTCTCACGACAATGCTCGAGATAGAATTCATCCCGAGGACAAAGACGTCGTGCTGGATTTGTGGCGGAAGATGGACGCAGGAGAAACGGACATCACAAACCTGGAGTATCGGTACAGAATAGCATCAGGCGAATATGTCTATTTGGAATCCACGGTGCGTAAATTTTCGGTTCGAGACCAAGCCTTGATGTTCATCATTTCGCACAACATCACTGAGCGTAAACAGGCGGAGGCGGCCCTGCGGGAATCCGAAGAGATGTATCGGACCCTTATTGAGCAATCTAATGATGCCATATACCTGCTTTCAGAGGAAAAGGGAACTTTCGAATTCATCAATCCCCGATTTGCGGAATTGATGGAGCTTACTCCGGACGAGGCGAAATCGTTGGGATTTGATTTGATGGACCTTGTTGCCAATGAAAGCCGCTCCTTGATTGAAGAGAGATTGCAGAAAAGAAGGGGAGGCGAAACTTTACCCAGCCGCTACGAATTTTCGGCCTTAACCAGGAGCGGCAAGGTCCTGGAACTGGAAGCTTCAGTTGTTCGTGTCCCCTATAAGGGTGGACATGCGATCCAGGGCGTTTTGCGCGATTTATCCGAAAGAAAATCGTTGGAGGCTCAGCTTCGTCAGGCTCAAAAAATGGAAGCCATTGGAAATTTAGCCGGCGGGGTGGCACATGATTTCAATAATCTGCTGGCGATCATCACAGGGCATACCGAATTGGCTTTGATGACTATCGGTTCAGATAACCTGCTGTATCAAAACATTATTGAGATTCAAAAGGCGGCCGATCGCGCCACAGAGCTTACTCGCCAACTCCTTGCTTTTAGCCGGGTGCAATCACTAAAACCTCGTATCATCGATATAAATAGGGCCATTAAGGATCTGGATCAGATGCTGAGGCGCACTATAGGCGAGAATATCTCTCTGGTAATAACGCCTTCCGATGAATTATGGAAAGTGAATGCAGATCAGGTTCAATTGGAACAAGCCATCATAAATCTCGTTGTTAATGCCCGTGACGCAATGCCATTGGGGGGCAATCTCGTTCTTGAAACAATGAATGCCGTATTGTCTGAAGATGATATCAGGAATTTGACTGACCTGATTCCGGGCAAGTATATTATCCTCACTATAAGAGATACCGGGATGGGGATGACAAAGGATGTATTGGATCGCATTTTTGATCCTTTTTTCACCACAAAAGAACCTGGCAAAGGCACTGGTCTTGGATTATCGATGGTTTATGGCTTAATAAAACAAAGTAACGGCCATATTGAGGTTGAAAGCGAACCTGGAAGAGGAAGCACTTTTAGGATTTTTTTGCCGGCGACCGAGGACGGGGATGGGATTTTGGATTCGGAACCTGTGCCGGAAGATGTTCCTATGGGTAATGAAACCCTATTGGTGGTCGAAGACGATGATGCCGTGCGAGCGATGGCCGCCGGCGTTCTCAAGTGGCTTGGATATAAGGTCTTGGAGGCGCCGACCGGAAAAGATGCCTATCAGATTTGCGAAAAGATGGATAAACCTGTCGATCTGGTGATAAGCGATGTTGTTATGCCTCAGATGAGCGGGATCGAATTCACGGCGCAGTTGAGAACCTTATGGCCCGAGGTGAAAGTGCTGTATATGTCCGGCTATTCCTTGAGTCAATTCTTGCCAGGGGATGCGGATGGAAAGGAAATGATTTATCTTCAGAAACCATTCCGCCTAATTTCCCTAGCTCATAAGGTTCGGAAAGCTCTTGATACTTAGGTCTTCTGAAGCAACGTCTAACTCCGAAAATTGGTCCCAATGTTTGAGAGGCTACAGGCTGTCGATATGCTCCCTCCAGGGAATGGCTGAGAAGGTCTGCGTGTGAGCTTTACCGATGGCCCTAATGATTTCAACCGCTTTCATTATCTCAGCTTTATTCTGCGCTTCAACAACATCTATAACGTCATAATCTCCCAACAGCGCATAGCTGTCTTTCCAAACGATGTTTGGGCAATCTCGTTTGATGGTTTTCGCCACCTCTTCAGCGGCGCGCTTAAATTCTTTCGAATTTGTAAAGGCGCCAGGATTTATCTTGCTTAGAATTACATAGACTTCCATGATTTCTCCTTATCTGTTTGATAATGAAATTTATTCGTCCCGAGTTATTCCTGATTGTGGCAACATTATAAAATAGTCCTGCATTCTGCATCAATCAGGAAATAACCCGACTTAGATTTTCAATCCATAGAATCCATTCGATCTCTTTTCTTGAGCAGGGAGTCCCCCAGTAGAGTTTCTGATAATTGCTCGGCTACAACCTTGTTGCCAAGAACAGTCCAGTGGCCATCGCCTGAAATAAAAAGCTGATCTTTCGAATACTTTTCATAAATTGGGCTAAGTGAACTGAAATACGCCATGGATCTTTCCTTTGCGAAATCTCTAAAAAAACTATCCAGGGGCTCAGAATTATAGGCAACATCCTGTATCAAGAGAGGAGTATTTTTCTCCTTACAAAAAGAATATAATTTTTCGCAAGTCTCTTTTAAGTGCCGCCAATCTTCATCACGAAATAAGTCAACCCAGGTGAATCGCTCCGGACTCACATTGGGGTTGCTTTGCATCACAGTCTTTAGCCTCTCGCTCAAAGCTCTATCCACCATAATTTTCTTTAACTTCAGATTGAAAAACCTGAACAGATGAAATTTGACTATCAGATCTTTGCCGATGAACTTTGTCGGGCCGTCTCCTTTTCCTGTTTGCCAGGATTGAAAACTATGGTCGTCAAGGATGTCATTGGGAACGAATGTAACCACTACCAGATCGGGCCGCAGGGTCGCCCAATTTTGCTTAAGATAGAGAATTTGTTGCAACGTTCCCCATCCGACAACCGATCCATTCAGAATCTCCACTTTTGAGCCATCACCCGAGTTAAGTCGTTTCTTGAGCAAAAAAGCAAATGATTCCGAATCGGGCATCGCCCAGCCAAAGGTGAAGGAGTCGCCCAATAAAAGGACCCTGACCTTGGATGTATCCGATAGATCGATCTCGCCGCCTCTCATTCCCCGCGAATTAGTCTTGACATTCACTAAAGTGCGAACTGAGCCAAAACGGAGATGGTCATTAAAGTTCTTGCAATTAGATGTTCGCAAGATGGGATCTGCTCTCACAAACTTCAAATAATCATCCTGGGGATAGAATAACCTCATCGCCAATTCAGAAAGAAGCACGCCAATAATCAGGGAGATAAATGAAGCAGTTATATTCAGTAGGAGTTTTCGCACGAGGAATCGTTATCTCCGTGAAGGTGACCCAGAGCTTATCTTACCCAAATTCACCCAGTATTGGGGGAGGTTCACGCCGGCGCCGAGATAATTAGGGCAGGGGTGAGAGTAGTGCGCAAAATCCACTAATGTGCCACTAAAATATGGCGTATATGAATGGCGCCAGCACTGATCCCTGGGCAAAAACAATGAAGAGGCCAATAATCAGTAACATAACAATTATAGGCGACAACCACCATTTTTTTCGAGCTCTCAAGAACCCCCAAATGAGTTTCATCATAGAGATAATTGCCATTAATTGGCTCCCATATCAATAAGGTTTTGAATATCTATCCAATTCATCAGGATATTCCTGAGCCGGTACCCAATAGGAACTCTGATTTCCGGGAAACTTGCGCGCCAAGGGATCTTTTCTGACAAGCCCTAATAGGAATCCACCTGGTGTTAACACAAATATGAAAAACATCGTAAGGATGACATAGGTCATTACAGTGCCCACAAAATATGCAAGTGTCATCCAGGCGATATATATCCATTTTAGAGTCTTCGGAATAATTAAGCCAAGAATTGCGAAAATACCTGACAAAATTAGGAAATAAGGAGCCGACTCGCGGTTCCTCCAAAAAAGAAGAATCGCAATGATCAGCAATGGCAATGCCATCACCAACCCGAATTTCCTCAGAGTGATTTTATCTGCTTTCTTGATCTCGTCTGGTACCATTCTAATCCAATTCGAATTTACTACGCCAGTCGGTATCTTCCCGAAGCGGAGGCTGTTTTTCTTTGAATAACATGCAATCCTCCAATACCAGGACGTCCATTTCGGTCCGCATAAAACACAAATAAGCGTCTTGGGGTGTACAAACAATGGGCTCGCCCCGCACATTAAAGCTGGTATTGATGATCACCCCATAGCCGGTTCTCTCCTTAAAAGCTTTAATCATTGCATGATAATCAGGGGCATCGGCGCGATGGACCGTCTGGACTCTGGCGGAGTAATCTATGTGAGTGATGGCTGGGATATCGGAGCGTGCCACATTGAGCTTGTCAATGCCAAATAGGCTTTGTTGTTCATCAGACATACTCTTGCATCGCTCTTTTTTTACCGGCGCTACCAGCAACATATAGGGGCTTTCCCGATCCAATTCAAAGTACTCATTGACATCTTCAGCCAGGCAGGAGGGGGCAAAAGGACGGAATGATTCACGATATTTGATTTTCAAATTCATAATCGACTGCATCTGGGGACTTCGGGCATCGCCAATGATGCTCCGCGCCCCCAGCGCCCTGGGACCGAATTCCATCCTCCCATTGAACCACCCAATGACTTTGTGCTGGTCGATCAATTCGGCCACTTTTGTAGGCACCTCGCCATCATTGTACTTTTCAAATGGGTAGTTGTTTCCCTTTAGCCATTTTTCGATCTCATCATTAGTGAATTTGGGTCCCAAATAAGAGCCGGATTGAAAATCACGTTGCCCCACAACTCGCTTATTGCCCAGAAGCTGATACCAAGCGAAAAGAGCTGCCCCCAGTGCGCCGCCCGCATCTCCGGCGGCGGGTTGAATCCAGATATCCTCGAAAATACCCTCGCGCAAAATCTTCCCATTCCCCACGCAATTCAAAGCCACTCCACCTGCCAGGCAGAGATATTTCATACCGGTTTCCTTTTTCACATGCCTGGCCATCCGCAGCATTATTTCCTCCGTGACATCCTGAACCGACCGCGCTAAGTCCATCTCTTTTTGGCTCAATTTTGATTCTGGTTTGCGCGGAGGTCCCCCAAAAAGCTTATGGAATGCCTCCGAAGTCATTGTTAGGCCCGAGCAATAATTGAAATATTTCATATTGAGCTTGAATGATCCATCTTCCTTAAGCTCAACTAATTCTTTGAGGATTAAGTCAACATATTTCGGCTCGCCATAAGGCGCCAGACCCATAACCTTATATTCGCCGGAGTTCACCTTGAAGCCGATATAGTATGTGAAAGCTGTATATAGCAACCCAAGGCTGTGGGGAAAATGGATCTCCTTCATAAGTTTGATCATATTTCCATCTCCTATCCCCCACGATGAAGTCGCCCATTCTCCAACGCCATCCAATGTTAGGAATGCGGCGCGGTCATAGGGGGAAGGGAAGAAAGCAGAGGCGGCATGAGATTGATGGTGCTCCAGGAATAAAAGCTTGCCCTCGAAATTCATGGCCTTCTTGATATATTCCCCCATCCAAAGCTTATGCTTGAGCCAGAGCGGCATCGACATCCAGAAAGCTTTAAGTCCGCGTGGGGCATAGGCGAGATAGGTTTCGAGGAGTCTCTCGAATTTTATGAATGGTTTATCATAAAATACTATATAGTCAAGATTACTGGATTCGATTCCGCCTTCTTTGAGACAATAATGAACGGCATTAATTGGGAAATTATGATCGTGTTTCTTGCGGGTAAACCGTTCCTCTTGCGCCGCCGCGGCATATTTGCCGTTCTGGATCAACGCCGCCGCCGAATCATGATAAAAGGCGGAAATCCCCAGAATATTCATTGATTATAACTTTCCCGCTTGTTGGTTTTTGGCGCCATCGTCAAACTCGATATTTGGGGAACTAAATGAAAGCGCCAATAATGTAAGAATACACCTGGCAGTTCAAAAGAAAGTCGGCGGCAAAAACTGATTAATTCCATTGACGATAAATATATAAGATAGTTATAATCTGTCAAGCGTTTTGAAAAGAAAAGCTATGGGCAGGCGACCGATTGGTATCTCAGCTCTCTCCTAAAGTTAAATCTAATTTGAAGGATTATTGCCCAAAATGCCCTATCCTATAAACTACTATTAGCGTATTCGGTTTATCGCCTCGGATCGGGAATTCATAATTTCCGATGATGGGGTGGAGGTTCAGGCTAATTAGAACAGCGCCTGGCAAAGCGGTCACGAATTAGTGCAATATTGTCCGATTATCGAACAGCGAAGGATCAGTGACCTACCTCCATCGCCGCGGCCGGCTCTTGGGTTCCTGAAATATGGAAGGCGGCAAGGCGGTGGAAACGTAGGCCGGCGTCTTAACACCTTGGTCATCTCTTCTCATCTCCGTGATGGCGGTTATAGTTGGTTTTCTATATCTTGAACTGATGGAGTAAGATTCTTCGGCGATTTTCAGGATTTCGGGCATTAGATTTTCCTGAGCCACTTCCTCAGTGAACTTCTGCCGTCCTTTGACTATGTCATCAATATAACTCTGAATTTCCTCCCGCGAATACATTTTGAATGGATCATAAGGGGAGATATCGCCATCAACACAAGCCGCAATATCTTCGGTGCCGAATATGCCTGGTTTATATTTGTTGCTGCCGCGCAAGTCGCCTCTTTGGATGGCCGCCATTAATTCGATGGGGACACGAGTCACTTTTCTAATCAGGTCCTTTTTGGCAAGCCCGTCCTCTTCATATTTCTTCAAGATCTCACCCATACCACCAGTATTGTATTGACGAAAATGGACCTTGCCCGGGAAATTGGATTGGAGCGATTTGATGATTTCGTAAAATCGATTTACCTTTTTGGCTCTTGAGCCAACGATGAAGGGATCGGTCCCCACGGTGCGCACAGATTCGCCGGCTTTATCCGGTTCCGAAGCGGCACTGTGTGATGATTCACCCCAAAGATAGGCCAGAACTGCCTGTTCGGCGGTGAGATTCTGGGCGAAAGACATAACCGTGTTGCGACGAGTGATAAATGCAAATAAAAGCCCATCAAGTTCAGATAATGGCGGCAGGTTGATGGATTCGCCTTCTATCCTGACCAGTTTGCGGCCCCTCTTCACCCGAAGTTTGCTTTTCTGAATTACCGCCCGACCATTGCCGCACAGACGTTCATCAAGGAAATCGGGATTGCCTTCTGAATCGATCATAACATTTTCCAATAGGGCCGATTTATCCACTAAGGCATTATACATCGCCTCCTGCAGTTTGGGATCCACATCGGTCTTAACGAAAAAATTTGCTTCTGAACCGTAAGCCGAACCATCGCTTTTTAATAATACAATATCATCTTGTATGGCTTCGGTCTTCTCCCCTTTGCCGAAATCCAGGCCCATTTGGTGGCACGACCAAGTGGATTTCCCGGTAGCCGAAAGCCCGAAGAGAAACACTCCATATCGTTTGAGCCGCCCATCATTGGCATCCCTCACATACACGAGTTTGGTGCCGGCGTGAAGTCCCAGCATTCCTCGATTATCGGCGGTCCACATCGCTTGGCGCAAAAACCCTTTTTTATCTTCACCCATATAATCCGAACCAAGGCAGATATTAATGTTATGTTCGGGTATAGCCAGCACTTGCTGGCGAAGCTGATGTTCTTCGGGGATATGAATCATTGTAAATTCGGGGCCGGGACGTTTTGACGGCTCGAACATAGTGTTGCCATACATATAGGCGATGCGGAAATTTTTGGGGTCTGCCACTGACATATAGAGATTCACCGTCGGGTTAAATTCGCCATTAAATCCCATTTGCCGCTTGAGATGTATAAATGGCAGAGTCCTCATCAAATGCAATACCTTGACCAGCTCGTCAGGAGCATTTTCCACGATATTTTTCATTACCGGCGTCAACTTTGGCAGGCGAACATCCTCACTACCCAGATAAACGGTTTTGGGACCAATTCGAGATGAAACAGCCGACCTCCAGCCATAGGAGCCAAATATAGTCTTAAAACCTGATTTCAAAGCCCGCGATTTGATTTGACTAATTTTCACATCCTCGACATTTGGGCCGTGAAGGCAATGTTTTAGCTGATCTGCAAAATTGTTATATGCGGTAGTATTGTAAATCGTATCGCTCATTATTTACCTCACCTGCAAGGTCGGATTTATCGTAAACTTCATTACAATGTATAAAAAATAGGGCGTGGGTCAATAAAAATCATGGCGTTGACCCTCCCCAATTTCTCCTCCCACTTTTTTGGCCGCGGAACCGTTCATAGAGGGTATCGGTTTTAACCTCAGACCTCTTAACCATTTAGACAATTCAATCAAAGGATTAATATGAATATGCAAAACAATCTGCGAATTATTCAATAAATCTACGGGGCATTTGGCAGTAGGTGGTCAAGGTTTTCCGGCAGAACGACTCATCCGTTTCCGATAATGATAAATTATATAAATTATCCCCCCGGCTATTGTAAGCATCACCGCCACATCAACCACCTCGCTGTATTTCCTGACTTCAGACCAGTTGTCTTTGAGATGATACCCAACATAAGTGAGAAATGCATTCCATAAACCTGCGCCGATGATTGTATAGATGGTGAATTTGAGAAGGTTCATACGCCCTACGCCCGCAGGAATCGATATTAAGTGCCTCACTACAGGAATGAATCTGCTAATGAAAATGGTTTTATCCCCATATTTACCGAAAAATTTCACGGTCATTTCAAGATGATGTTGGTCCAGCAAAAGGTATTTGCCAAATCTATGGACGAATGGCCGTCCGCCCCGAGCGCCGGCATAATAAGAGATGAGTGAACCGATTATACTGCCAACCGTGCTGAAGAATATCACCCCGGCGAATGTAAATTTACCTTCATAAATCAAAAATCCCGCAAAAGGCATAACCGCTTCGCTTGGCACTGGTGCAATCATGCTCTCTAAAGCCATCAGCAAGGCAACTCCGGCATAGCCAACAGCGGAAATTAGCTCAGTAATAAAATCGACGAGAAATTCAGTCAGACCCATGCGCTTCCTTCTTCAATTTACTCCAAAGATCCTCGATTCTTAGTTCGCACGCCCAATAATCGATATACATCAAATCCAGTTCCGCCGCCCGCACCTCGAAAACGCTGAGGGCATCACCAACCTGTTTTTCGCTGCCACCCGACAATTTTGCCCAATATAGTTTCATCAAGATGGTATCCTCTGGAGATGAGACGAAAACACTTATTCCTCCTATATCTTCATTATATCTACGGGAAAAACGGGATCGATCGAATGGGGTATTTGTTAGAATCCAAAAATCGATCTTGAATCCTTCCATTGAATCAATTATGTTGAACATTTCATTGCGTCTCACAGCATCTATTATGCTATGGTCATCAAAGTAAAAATCCGGGATGGAGAATGCTGAATTGAACTTCGAGACGTTTGATAAATCAATTTCAACAATGAAATCAATATCATGCGTTGATCGCGGCTCGCCCTGAAGGCTTGATACTAACGAGCCCGTTAGCATATAGTCAATCCCCGCCTTGTCCAGAATGGCGGTTATTTTTCTCACCAATTCCTGTTGTGGCATTTTTCCAGTCGTTTGAACAGCAATTTCTTGAATTCCTCTTCGCTCAATTCAGGATGAAGCTTGCGTAATCCCTGCGCGAACAGTTTTCTGGTGAAATCGGACATTTCGCAAGCGATCCTGAGCTTTTTCTCCGGCAACATCTTGCGGAGAAGCTCAATGTAGATTTTGTGGTTGGGGTTTTTCTTGATGTTCATTAATGGATTTCAGTTTCTAACAAGTAGGTTTCCGACATTTCCAACATTAATGAAGCCTCTGGAGAAACTCGATGATTCTCCCACCATTGATGACACGAATTTCAAGCTTCCCCTGGCCGCGAAGAACTCGGCGCCTTGCCCGTAGACTTCTCTTTAATCGCTCCGGCGGCGACAATCAGCATTGCGCCAGCAATCAGGACCAGCCATCCCCACTGTAGATGCACGAAGCCAACGACGGCACTGGCCACTTTCACCAGAACCTTTCGAGAAAGCTGATATTTCTTGATTTGATAGAATATGAATGTTATCAGCAATAAGGAGCAAGCGATAGAACCAGTCATCAGCAACCATTTGTGCTTGCGAAATAGCGCGGCCGCCGCCGAACCGACTGCCAATAATATAATGACTATCCCGTAGCCGATGCCAATCTTGAAATAGTTCATATCGCCTTTGACTGGGATTTTAATAATTGGTGAGAAAGCCCCCACCAGCAAAAGCGATGAGCCTAACAGGGCTAAGAGCAGTTTCCGTTCAAGTAAATTTAACTTCATTCACTATTTTCCTGCATTCGTATATTTAGTCATAGCAAATTTAGAATTGCGCATAGAGTATTAAATTAATATATATGCAATGCAACTGTCAATAATATAGATTTATCTATGAAGTATTATGCGAAACTATTAGGATATATCAAACCGCATTGGCATTTGGCGGTATTGGGGCTGATCCTGATGGCGTTTTATGCCTTGTTCTCCGGCTTTTCGCTCACGATGATTTATCCGGCATTTGAGAAGGTTTTCGCTGGCAATTCTCAAGCCCTTGCTGAGTCCGAATCGGGTTCGATATTATCGCAGGTAGCGCGATTGATTGGAGATACGGTCGGCAATCTCGCAACCATGTACAACAAAGGTGGCATTGACGAGATCGGCAGAGGTTTTAAGACTGGATTCGATGCTTTAATGGCTGCGAACAGCTCATTGGCAGTGCTCAAGTTCATTTGCGTAGGCGCATTGATTCTGATGTTCTTGAAGGCGGCATCGGATTATGGGCAAAAGGTCGTTTTTACCGGACTGGAGCAGAAAGTGGTGATGCATCTCCGGAATGAGCTATTTGAATCTCTCCAGCGGCAGTCGCTCGATTTCTTCCACAAATTCAAATCGGGAGAACTGGTAACGCGTATGGTATCCGATGTATCGGCAGTTCGATTATTCACCATCTCGAATATTGCCGAACTGATCAAGAACCTGATGCAGGTTGTGGTCTTTTTGATAATGACGATTCTGATTAGCTGGAAACTCTCGCTCATATCATATATCGTTTTGCCACCAATGATGCTCATCATTGGAAAAATCGGGCATAAGCTGAAGACTTATTCCGGACGTGCGCAGGGGGCGGTATCCGATACGTTAACATTCTTATCTGAGAAGATAACGGCTGCCAGAGTTGTGATCGCTT
>PFXJ01000078.1:0-22415 GCA_002791595.1 candidate division Zixibacteria bacterium CG_4_9_14_3_um_filter_46_8 | reverse complement strand
GTGGCCGAGAGGCGCAGTCATTCAGGGACATCTCCAATAATTACTATCGCAGATTCGTTAAGTTGATGCGGCTGGATATGCTGGCGGCTCCTCTCTCCGAATTCCTTGGGACTATCATCGGAGTGGCAGTGCTCTACTATGGAGCAACCCAAATATTGACCCCGAATTCATCTCTTTCCACTGGCACTTTTATGGTCTTTTTAGCCGCCTTGTTTTCAATGATGCATCCTTTAACACGCACGGTGAAGGTCTATGCCGATATCAAGAAGGGCTCCGCCCTAATGGAGAGGATTTTCGAGGTGATGGATTATCCGCCAACTATAAGTGAGGATGAGGATCCTGTAGAAATCTATTCTTTGACCCAGGGCATCAAATTTGAAAATGTGAGTTTCAGTTATGATCGGGGAAATGAAGTGCTTCGAAATATCAATCTGGAGATACCGGTCGGTGAGACCGTTGCACTCGTAGGGCCATCAGGGGGAGGGAAAAGTACCATTGCAGATTTGATCCCGCGATTTTACGATCCCGATGAGGGCGCAATATTAATTGACGGAATCGATATCAGAAAGTTATCATTAAGGTCGCTAAGAGGACTTATGGGAATCGTAACCCAGGAAACGATTCTATTCAATACGACCATAGAAGCGAATATTGCCTATGGCAAACCTGAGGCTTCGTCCTCCGAGATTCGCCAGGCGGCATCACTATCCAACGCTTCGGACTTCATTGAGCTTCTGCCGGACAAATTTCAGGCTGTCGTAGGAGAGCGGGGCACCAAATTATCAGGAGGACAACGGCAGAGAATTGCGATCGCCCGCGCTATGCTTCGCAATCCACAAATGCTAATATTTGATGAAGCCACCAGCTCTTTAGACAATGAATCAGAGAGAGCGGTTCAAGGCGCCATCGTCAATCTTCTCGAGTCACGCACTACTCTGGTGATAGCTCACAGACTATCGACTATTGTTCGAGCAGATAAAATTGCGGTGATTGCTGATGGAAGAATTTTGGACGCTGGCACGCATGATGAATTGATGGGCCGATGCGACCTCTATCAGCGTTTATATGAATTAGAATTCGCCGATACAGGAACGACAGTCAATAATGGATTCAATCAACAGCCATCAGAAAATTAGATATGACTTTCATCGGGCTTTATTCATCCAGATTAAGCAAGCTGGAGACTGCCTGCTTTCGACCCCCGCCATAAGGGCATTCAAGAAGGCGTATCCAAAATGCGAAGTTCATTATCTGGTGGGGAAATACTTAGCGGGGATACTCGAAGGTAATTGTTATATCGATAAGACTATCATCATTGAAAACAGCGGTTGGTTGTCCCCTATTACTATGGCTTTTTCCCTTCGGCATGCGAATTATGATCTGGCAATCGATTTCTTGAGTAATCCGACCTCATCGAAGCTGGCCTTTATAAGCGGAGCAAAAGTCAGAGTCGGATACAAGTTGCGGGGACGCAGCTGGGCATATAATATGCACCCGGCAAATCTCGATCCCAATGAGTACGCCGCGTCAAGCAAACTCCACCTGCTGGAAGCTATCGGAATCAAGATGGATGGCTTGAAGCTCGATTTTAGCATTATTGATGAATCCATAAATAAGGCGGCCGAGGATTTGGCTCAGTTCGATACCCATTTGTTGGCGGTGGTGCCCGTAAGCAGACGTGAGTACAAACGATGGCCATTAGAGAAATATAGTGATGTTCTGGATCGGGTTGCAAATGAACTCAATCTCGTGCCAATGCTGTTGTGTGGGCCCGGCGAAATTGATATTCTAAATTTCATTGGTTCCAAAATGAAAACACGTGCTTTGATAAGGGAAATGAATTCCTTTCAGCAATTCGGCGCATATCTGCATAAAGCAAAAATGTTATTTGGCAACGATAACGGCCCCAAGCATATCGCCGTAGCGCTGGGAATACCTACATTGGCCATAATGGGGCATTTGAATCCATTTAATTGGACCGAGCCGAACAACCCAAAGCATATATTTGTGAGCCGGGAATTGGAGTGCAAATTTGATTGCAATCCTCGAAAATGCAGGAATTTCAAATGCATAGAGGATATTTCCGAAGAGCAAGTATATTTGAAGCTTAAGGAACACTGGCTAAAGGCGATTCAAGGTGAAGATGATAATAATCAAATTAATAAAGCTCCTCTTCAGAAAAACCGGGACTGAGAAGAATACTATCCAGAAGATCCTGATTATCCGCCAGGATAATCGAATCGGCAATCTTCTTTTCATAACCGCGCTGATGAGGGAATGTAAGAAGGCATTCCCCGAGGCATCAGTAGATGTATTGGTTTCCAATAAATTCTCAGCAATTCTTGAGAGAAATCCCTATATAGACAATATTTGGGAGTATCGCCATAAGGAGTTTATTTTTATGCCATGGAAACTATTCAGCTTAATAAGAAAGTTGCGTCGCTACAAATATGATATCGTGATTGACACCAAAGACGTTTTTAGTTTTAATAACGCATTCATCACATTAGCTTCTGGCGGAGCAAAAGTGGTTGGGTATGCTTATGCGAGAGCCAAGACGGTCCATGATGTGAGCGTCCCCATACCTTCCGATAATATGTATGAACCTCTACGGCATTTGGAATTGCTACGGGCAATTGCTGGCCAAATGTCTGATAATGGCGATATGGAGGTTTACCTCTCCGAGAATGAAATAGAGCGGGGCGAAATATTACTGAAGCAAAATGGATTACATCCCGGCGAATTTGTAGCCATTCACTGCGGGGGACGCGGCAGAAAGTCATACGGAATCGGCAGGTTCATTACTGTGGCAAGGATGTTATTCTCACGGCACGGACTGACATCAATCATAATATATGGTCCCGATGAATCAGATGATATCGGGAATTATGCTAATGAAAAGGGGATAACCTTTCTTATGCCAGTTGATGTGAGACAGATGGCGAGCCTCATTTATCATTGCCGAATATTTCTCGCCGGTGATACGGGGGCTTTACATATTGCGGCCGCACTGGGGAAGCGCACGGTATCCTTATTCATCGGCTCAAATTGGAATCGTTACACTCCGCAAGGATCTCATCATTTGGCCTATCGCAAGCTCGATGATCCACCTGCAGAGACGCTCGTAGTTGAGATGGTTCTTCAGAACCTGAGTTGTCCCACGCCTCAATGATATGCATATCCTAATGAAGATAATGGATGAATCGGATTTATGGAAGAAGAGATGATTTCGGTAGTCCTCGCCACTTACAACGGGGAAAAATACCTTCCGATGCAATTGGAAAGCATTGTTCATCAGACTTACAAAAACATCGAGATAATATGCGTCGATGATCTCTCAGAGGATAGCACAATTGAGATTCTCCGCCATTTTCAAAGGCAGCATCCCCATTTGATCTCGATTCATATCGGAGAGCGCAACCTTGGATCACGGAAGAATTTTGAACGAGGATGCCGATTGGCGAAGGGCAAATATATAGCGTTTTCAGACCAGGATGACTGGTGGCGACCGGACAAACTTGAGATATTGCACCGACTTATTACCAGCCGCAGCAATCTGGCGTTCGTTTATTCTGACGCCGCCATTACTAACGAATCACTTAATATCACCGAGGAGAGCTTTTTGGGCTCCATTCATCGGCCTTTTGAGGGCGCGAATTTTTATAATGTCGCTTATGAAAATATGGTGATGGGATGCACGATGCTTGCCGCTACCGACTTTGTAAAAAGAGCTCTCCCCTTTCCAGAGAAAGGATATCACCACGACTATTATCTTGCCATTATGGCAAAAGCCATGAATTATGAAGTTGATTATATCAATGAGCCGCTCATAAAATATAGGCGTCACGCCGCTAATATCGTTGGAAGGGACAGAAGTCTCAAAGTGAGATCAAATTACAAAGCCAGAACTGAGCGGCGTTATCAAGAAGTATCACTGCTCGATTTCCCAAAATTCACGGACCAAAAACTGCTTCGAATATTAAGGGGCAAACTCGAAATGCTGGACAGTATTCTGCATAAGAATCTGATAAACGCTTTAAGATACTATTGGGCTTATTACAGAGATTTGAAGGAGGCTGGCGTTATGAATCGAAAGGTGATGAGAAGCGATTTGCGATTGATTTTCAGGGGAATGTTCTTTTAATGGGCCATAGCACTTTCTGCATAATTATTAGGGTGTTCAATCGCGTAGATGACTTAAGAATTTGCATCGATCTAATCAGAAAGTTCTGGATTCGGAATGAGTATTATGTCCTGATTGTCAGCAATGGAAAATACGCAGGATTTGATATACCTGAGGAAATCCGTAATGCGGCGGATAATATAATCGATTTGGCGGAAAATATTGGCCATCTTGAAGGCGACCAGAGACTACTCAAAGCTGGATTGCAGTTTATCCCCGACTCATGCGAATATACTATCTTGCTACAAGCGGACACGTGGATATTTGATGATGAGCTGATCGACAAATATACTACCGAGATGAAGAACAGCTCGTCGGTTTGGAGCAGCGCCGAATGGGTGGAGAAATACTGGTCATTGGCCATTGATTTCGCAATTGCAAAGACCGATTTCATAAAATCGAATTCAGGAATCTTGGATTTCGAGAAGCATCCGGAAGCCTGGGTGTGCGACTATCTAATGGAAAACGGGTACAAATTCCTTTATATAAAGGAATGTATGCCAGTGCATATTCCCAAATTCCTGAGAGCTTTTTACAACGCTTATGGAGGAAGATTCAGGTCGTTTCCCGAGGCGAAAATGGTTACGCATCATATTGAGGATCTGGAAGGCGGGATTGAGGAGAAAATGTTGCTTGCCAATATATGCTTGGGGCGGAAGGAATTCAACATTGGTGACGAAGCCATGATTGCCTCAGGGAATCGCAAACTCAAAAAATTAATAAAGTTGGGGATGTTTCTCCCCCGGTCAAAATGGTTTGGCGGCAAAAAGCATCGGCGATTGGAGAGCCGCGTTAGGAAAGGATCGTGAGCTGTCCAATGCCACAGATGAAGCGGGTTCTGTTTATCGCTTTTTACTTCCCACCTATATCTGGTGGCGGAGTCCAGCGGCCGCTAAAGTTCGTTAAATATCTTCCCGAATTCGGGTGGCTGCCGGATGTACTTACAATCAGCCCTGGCAGTATTAAGTCCTATGTCAAGGACAAAATGCTTCTTGCTGAGATACCGCCGGAGGTAACTGTACACCGCGCATACTTCCCGGATTTTACCCGCCTGCCGCTTTTCCGCGGAAGCGCCGCAAAAATATTCTTTGAGCCATTCAAGAATCGATTTCTGATCCCATCAAATGAAGTGACCTGGAATCCATTCGCTTTCAGAAAGGCGATGAAGATAATCGAACGCCAAAGGCCGCAAGTTATCCTGAGCTCATCGCCGCCAAATTCCGTCCATCTTCTGGGTTTACGCTTATCTCAGAAATATTTCCTCCCCTGGGTAATGGATATGCGCGATGAATGGATTCATCCCTATAATATGAAGGGCTTTTGCAATCTCCCAGAAGGGCGACAGCTCAAGGAAGTTGAACTTGAAAACAGAGGCCTATCTGCTTCGAACAAGATAATCGCCGTCTCTCCATTAATGAAGGAGCATATCATTGAAAGAACCGGCGCAACACCCGACAAAATCGAGATAATCTCGAACGGTTTCGATGACAGCGATTATGAGGATTATGAGGATGTACCGCCTCCAAAGGGCGAGAAATTCAAGATTATGATTATGGGGACTCTTGGCTGGATTACTTCAGTCCAGGTTTTTGTGGAATGCCTGGAGCAGTTGATTGAAGCTCAACAAATCGATCCTGAAAGAATCGAGATAAGTATCTTAAGCCAATCTCGTCAAAATAAATTAGATGAATATTTTCCAAAGCATTTCAAAGCCCGCACTGCCGGCAATTTTAGATTTTTCGGCTTTCAACCTCATCATCGTGCGATTAAAATGATGTCTGAGCATCATGCTTTCATACTAATCTTGAATCCGGAAGGAAAATCTGTCATCTCCGGCCGTATCTTCGAATACGTTCGGGGAAGGCGACCAATAATAGCCTTCATTCCCGAAGATGGGGAAGCCGCTGATGTTATTCGTGCCACGAATACCGGCGAATATTGTGCGCCA
The DNA here is from genome assembly GCA_002791595.1 of candidate division Zixibacteria bacterium CG_4_9_14_3_um_filter_46_8. Classification (GTDB taxonomy): domain Bacteria; phylum Zixibacteria; class MSB-5A5; order UM-FILTER-46-8; family UM-FILTER-46-8; genus UM-FILTER-46-8. The sequence goes on along the minus strand of PFXJ01000078.1, from coordinate 16,284 downwards.
AACAGTCCGGAAAAGATGAAGGCCATGTTGTTGAAATACTACTCTCGTTGGGAAAATGACGAGTTCAATTATCGTCCGAATTTTGATGAAATTGATAAATATAACCGTAAGGCCCTGACGGCTAAGCTCGCCAAGGTTCTCGATGAAGTAGTTGAAAATGCGCAAAGTACTCGTAATCGCTGAGGATCATTTTGGGAATGGCATTGTCGAATTGATCGGCAATAGTGTTCAAGCCAAACTTCTTACTTATCGACAATGGAAAGCACTCTCATTCTTCGCCAAGGTCAAAACGATCAGCAAATATAACTACATCCATCATTTCGGTGGCACTGACTCAAAGACATTGATAAACTCATGCAGGATTCTCAGGAAAAAGCTAATTGTGCATTTCATCGGCACGGATGTTTACCACATTCTAAATTGTGCCAGCCGGCATTTGGAAAATGAGAAGAAGCAGTTGCTGAAAGTGTGGAAGTTGGCCGCTACGGGGAAGAACCTTATCTCTGAATTGGAAACCGTTGGTATCGGGAGGGTGGAATACGTTCCTTTTAATGTTTATTTCAATAATCCTCCTGAGTTAGGAGAGCCGGAGCCGAAAACTGCACTTGTGTATATACCCAGAGGCAGAGAAGAATTTTATGGGATCAAGGTCATAAAGGGTTATTTGGCAAAGTTTCCTGATATCAAATTCTATGTTATTGGCAATGAGGGCATAGATGGATGTCGTTTCTCGAATGTGCATTACTTGGGATGGATAGATAATGTTATTGAATATTTGGACCGGTGCAAGATTTATATCAGGCATACGGTTCACGATGTTATGCCGCCGATTCTCGTTCGCCAAGCGTTCTTGAGGGGAAGACATGTCATGTATAACCATGATTTTCCATTCTGTCACCGGTTTGGAGATGAAATTTTCATCGACCTGATGGACAATTGGTACCCTAACATCGCAGGCCAAAATTTAATTCTGCAAGAATATTCTCGAGAGAAGATTGCGGGTGGTTTCTTGAATTTGTACTCATAATTATCCGGCATTGCGCATTTCTCAAAATTAGCTTGAAATCCTGATACGATTAGATTATCCTTTTTCAATGGCAGGTATAGAGTTAATTGAGCTCAAGAAAAGCGGCTTTATCGACGAGCGAGGTTGGACTGTGAATCCGATACCGTTCGATCTATTATCGAAGAATACTTTCGGACATATCCATATCACCTCGGCCGTGCCCGGGGCGATTAGAGGAAATCATTTCCATAGCAAATTAAATGAGTTTTTATTTGTCTTTGGCGGTGAATATGATTTCTATTACGAACTGGGAAATGAAATAATTTGCAGACGTTTTGACGAAAACGAGCTATTTGGAATACAAATTAATTGTGGTGTTTCCCATGCCCTCAAAAATACTTGCGGCAAAATGATCTATATTGCATCATATTATGACGACCACTACGATTTGGCGAATCCGGACACGACCAGAAAATTATTGATATGAAACCGATTGAGATTGAAAGCAAGGAGATGAGATGCAAACATCATACGTGCTAATGGAAGTTGCGCCGGGCAAGGTGCGTGAAGCGGTGAAGATGCTTAATGATAATCCCCGGATCAAGAAGGCAACTGCGGTTGCAGGGGCTTATGACATCGTGGTTGAAGTAGATGCCCCGAATCACAACACGCTCTCCAAAATAATTACCGAGGATATTCATGAAATAGCGGGCCTGGTCAAAACCACGACATTAATCGCTTTCGAACTCGAATAAACCGTGAGTTTCGAATACCCTGAATTCATTAAGAAGTTGCCCCAAGCTGATATTCCATTCGATGGAATCAGAGGATATTTGCTATCTTCCGAATTTGGGCAGGTAGTATTTTTTGAGATAGACCCAATAGGAAAGATCCCGGAACACAGCCATAGCGCTCAATGGGGATTCGTAATTGAAGGCTCGATGAGACTCAGTATCGGTGGAAAATCGGAAATTCAAAATGCCGGCAGCTATTATTATATTCCTGCTGGGGTTCGGCATTCCGCCGAATTCCTCACCAAATTCTATGTTGTAGATATTTTTGCAGATTCCAACCGTTATAAGATTAAAAAGACATGATTTTGGATTCATACGGAGATTTCCTGTCGAAAGACCGGCGATATGCAGTATTTGGAGTATCCCGACTCAAAAAGAAATTCGGGAATTATATACTTGAAAGCCTTCAACGTTCAGGCTATCAGGCAGTTGGAATAAACCCGTCCGCTTCCGGGCAACCCAACATATATTCATCAATTGATGCATCACCGTTGGCGCCAAACGCAGCGATTATTGCAGTTGCCAGGAAGAATACCCAAATGGCTTTGAAGGAATGCCAGAAATTCGGAATCAATGATATTTGGTTGCAACCCGGCACCACAAGGAAAAATGAACTCGACAGCATAGATCGTCCTGAGGGCAATTTTTGGGCAGGGCGGTGCATATTATTATATTTGGAATCCGCCCGATTTCCTCATAATATACATCGCGGGCTACTGAGCATAATGGGGAGGCATTAATACAATTTTCGAATTAGCCCAAAAAATAGTTGCCAAATGAAAATAGATAATTTAGATTTTACACTTGAATGAATGACTGGGGTTTCGAGGAATATATCCTCAAGTGAGGATTATGTTAGAAAGTTATCGTGTTGGAACAGTTAAGGAGGTTTCTGTGAGAGGTATTATTGCCGTATTTGCTGGAGCATTGATCCTTATTTTAGTTATTTTTGTGTCTTCAGCCACAGCTTTTGAACCAGGCTCGATCGGACTTAGCGTTGGAGGGGGAATGAATGTGCCGGTGCTTGACTTTGCGGATCAATCTGCGCTAGCGGCATCAATAGGTTTTGGATTCACGGCTAAAATGCAATTTCAGCTTACGTCGCAATTGGCGATTGCCGGCTACTACGACTTTCGGCATTTCGATACTCATTTCACCAGGCCGCCGACAGGATATACTGGGGGATATGCCACATATAGACTGCATACTTTCCTTCTAAATCCACGGCTATATCTGGGTAAGGAGATGCCATGCTCATTCATTGAGGTAGGGCCTTCCGGATACATACCCTATTTTTACATCCCGGGAGATCAGAGCAATATTGATATGTTGCCCAGCGAACTTGCCTTTGGAGTTAATTTCGGATATGGCTGGCATACCGATAAGATTGACTTAATAATCAGATATAATATATTCAAGACTGATCGCACTACACAAACCCCGGAAACTTTCATTCACTATTTGACTTTCGATGCATTGCTCAATGTCATTCCCGGAAAATAATTCTCATTCGGTGTTTTCAGAGGTCGGTCTTGACCGGCCTCTTTTTTATTTTGTATGATCTATAAACCTCTGTTCCTAGCAATACTTTCTCTATTTCTTTTCCTGTCATTTGTTAGTTGCGGCACCAGCCCTGACTTGGAATCGACTGATACCAAAGCCGTCCCCCCGTCCCCATCCGCCAAGAATATCATGCTATTCTCGGGTCAATACAATATCCTCTCAGATCTTAATTTGGTCGGGACCGAAGATTTTTCTTTGTTTTTATTGCCTTCCGGCAATATCCAGGTAAAATCGGAGGCGATCATGGATAAGGGTTACATTTATCAGCACAGCGCTGAATTCATAGCAGACAATCAATGGAATATCGACCATATTATTATTAATTATCACGGTGGAGGGCTGACACGAACACAATTCATAGACCGTGATGGAGATACCTATTCCTGCTTGCTTTCGACCGGAGATGGGAGAACACAGCATTTCGGTTTCGCCGGCGCCACAGGCGGACAAGCCGGCGCCGATAAGTATGATATTTCGTATAATCTATTGGCATTTTCCATTCCGATATTTTCCAAGTTAAACTTGCGGCGAGGAGATTACAGAGACGTGCGCACTATCTTGATCGAACCCAGTTCTCTTAAAGCGTTTGACGCAAAATTCCGTTATAATCGCCTTGAAGATGCGATGGTCACAGTTCCCGCGGGCAAATTTTATGCCAGCAAATATTGTGTCAGCGACTGTTTAGGCGAGCATAAAAGATTTTGTTGGGTAGATATCAACAACCTGATTATCTGTCTGGGGGACAACCTCGAAGGAAATAATATTTATCAGCTAAGCTCGTTGATACGGGGCTCAGATGCAAAGATTAATGTATCTTTTAACCGAGATAATCTATGAAATCGAGCGGACAAAAAGTGGTTTATGTCTGCGAAGGCTGTGGTTTCAGTTCACCCAAGTGGTTGGGAAAATGCCCACAATGCGGCCAGTGGAGTTCCTTTGCAGAACAGTTCGCGCGCCACGAATCGAAAGGTTCGCGGCACTCAAATAAGCAAAAAACACTGCCCATTTCTCTCGATGACATCACTACTGAGCATTTCGTTAGGATTGACAGCGGGTTCGACGAGCTCAATCGTGTTCTTGGGGGAGGTTTGGCAACGGGGTCTGTGAATTTGCTCGGGGGTGAGCCCGGAATTGGCAAATCCACAATACTCCTGCAGATCGCCGGCAATATCAGCAAATCAGATTTCAAATCGCTTTATGTCACCGGAGAGGAATCTGAGGTTCAAATCCGAAATCGCGCCGAACGGCTGGGAGTATTGGGCAATAAAGTATTAATCACGATCGAGACGGAAGTCAGAGATATCATACGCACCATTGAAGCAAGCGAACCGGCCTTGGTAATCATTGATTCCATTCAGACCGTTTACGATCCGGAATTGGGGAGCTTTCCTGGTACAATCGGGCAAATCCGCGAATCTACGGCCGCCTTCATAGAGTATGCCAAACGCACCGGTGTGATCTTTATACTGGCCGGCCATATCACCAAGGATGGGTCGATCGCCGGCCCCAAACTATTGGAACATATGGTGGACACAGTCCTTTATTTTGAAGGCGATCGTGATTTTCTATATCGAATCATTCGCGGCGCAAAAAACCGTTTTGGGCCTGCAGGTGAAATAGGTGTGTTCGAGATGAAACCCAGCGGTTTAATCGAAGTCCGCGATCCTTCAGGAATTTTTTTGAGCGGGACATTGGAGGGGTCAGGTTCGATTGTGACCCCGATGATGGAAGGCTCCCGCCCTTTTCTGATTGAAGTGCAGGGACTGGTGGTCCCCTCCGGCTACAGCGTTTCTCAGAAAGTATCGGTAGGTCTCGACTCTCGCCGAATTTCCCTCATCGCCGCTATATGTGAGAAAAAGGGCGGTTTGCATCTTGCAGGAATGGATTTGTTTATCAAAATTCTTGGCGGAATTAAGGCCGAGGAGGCGGCTGTCGATTTGCCGGTAGCTTTAGCGCTTTTCAGCAGTCTTAATGATGTTAGCATTCCATCAGGCACTGCGGCATTCGGTGAATTGGGCCTTTCCGGAGAAGTCCGAGGAGTAGCCAATGCCGACAGACGGGTTACCGAATCCATAAGGATGGGATTCCGAAACCTTATCTTACCGTCATCAAATTCCTCTCAATTACACCTGACAAAAGATATCGGTATCACATCTGCAAACCATCTACTGCAGGCTTTCCGGGCTCTGCTTCCAAGATGATTTCATGCAAGGATTTGAGATTTAGTTACACCACTGATGGAGAATCCATCGTGGGATTGGATGGGCTTTCTCTTAAAATCGTTGCCGGGGAATATGTGGCAATTATGGGGCCTAATGGTTCGGGCAAATCGACATTGGCAAGAGTCATATCGGGCATAATGCCCCAGGATGAAGGTGAATACTTCTTTGATGGCGTCAGCGCCAAGAGTCCGGACGGCTCTCGTTTGATTATGGAAAATATTGGCATAGTTTTCCAAAATCCAGATAATCAAATGGTTGCTATGACGGTGGAGAGCGAGATCGCATTCCCCCTGGAAAATAAGAACATCTCCCCTTCTATAATCCGCGAGAAGGTGAATCAGATTGTAGAAATATTTGGCTTGAAAGAACTTTTGAAAAGGCCGCCGCAAATGCTTTCCGGAGGAGAACGTCAGAAGGTTCTGATCGCCTCGGTTCTCACTTGCGAACCGATATGCCTTATCTTTGATGAGCCCACTTCCCTACTGGATCCAAATGGCCGTAAGCAAATACTGGAATTGTTAGGTGAAATCCACACCGGCGTCGGGGCATTTCCTTCCCCACAGCGGGATAGCCATGCGAAACCCACAATAATTCATATTACTCAATTCGCAGATGAGGCGCTTCAAGCCGAAAGGATTATTGTCCTTGACAAGGGCAAAGTAGCTTACGATGGAACGCCGGAAGCCATATTCCATCGCCTCTACCGCGAGAATAAGGTTTTGATATCATTGCCCAGTCTCCTGAAAGCCCGGTGGGCGGAAACTTTGGGGAAAAAACCTGTGCTTCCGCAAGATGAACCCCTGGCCATGATCGATTCGTCCAAGAATGAATCCGGGTTTGACTTTACGGATGTCAAATTCATATACAAGCTTTCATGGGGAGAAGATATAACTGCCCTTGAAAGAGCAACTTTCGAGATTCCATTGAACTCGGTTACCGGCCTGATGGGGGCGACCGGATCGGGGAAAAGCAGTGCGGCCCGGATTATGTCATTCCTCGCTTTTCCCGATGAAGGAGCATTTAACTATAAAGGAATGACTGTTAGTCGGTCATCATTATCTAAACTCAGAAAACAGGTCAGTTTGGCTTTTCAATTTCCGGAAAGACAATTTTTCTGCGAGAATGTTTATGACGAGTTAGCGTTTGGTTTGAGACTACGTGGGGTGGATGAAACCACAATTACTGACATCATTATGAAATCATTGGAATTGGTTGGCCTTGAATATGACCGATTTGCCGCGCGCGATCCTTTCACCTTATCTGGTGGAGAGAAACGAAGGGTTGGCATTGCTATCAACCTGGCATTAGACCCTGAAGTAATAATTCTTGACGAGCCAACATCGGGAATGGACGGCGAAGGGCTTGTATATCTCAGGAAATTAATAATGGCTTTGAAATTAAAAGGAAAAACGATAGTCGTAATATCCCATAACCAGGAATTCATTCTATCCATTTGTGATAAGATCATTTTCTTCAACAAGGCCAAAATTGTGGGGCAAGTCGCAGTGTCCGAAATCCTGAGTGGTGATTCCGTGATTTCCAAACACTATCTGCTACTCACACCTTATGTCGAATACATTCTCAAGAAAGCTCGAGCACTTGGGATTTTGCTGAGATATCTCCCGATTCCTGATTAGACTATTTTGTTGCTGGAGCCCCTTCAAGGCTGTGTAGATCAATCCCCTCACTCCCATACACCAAACTTCTACCATCCCTTTCCCACCCCCCAATATTTTTTCGCTTGCAATTTCATTCAATATGGTCTAAGATTTGCCGAAACTAACAAGATGAAGCCGTTCATAATTGAACCATTGTAATGTGTTGTGCGGTATGGCGTTGGGAATAAGACATATTTTAGATGAGGATATATGAGATGGTAATGAAAAAGGCACTTAAGAAGAAGATTGGCCAGAAAGCCGTAGCAAAGGCCAAAATGGCAGGCCAGGGATTAATGAAAAAAGACAAGAAAGCTGGGGCAAAGAAGAGAGTATTGAGGAAAAAGGCAAAGCCGGCGATTAAGAAAAATAAGGCGACTGTTAAGAAGACAAATCCTAAAGGGACCGTAAAGAAAAGGATGTCTCCAAGAATGGCTAAGGGACTTACGGCTAAAGCATTGAAGGCCTTGAGCGGCAAATATGTCTATTATTTTGGAGATGGCAAGGCCGATGGGAATGGCAAGATGAAGGAACTTCTGGGAGGAAAGGGAGCGGGATTGGCCGAGATGACCAATGCCGGCGTGCCGGTCCCGCCCGGATTCACTATCACCACTGAGGTTTGCACATTGTTTTATGAAAACAATATGAGCATCCCCCGAACGATAGAAGAAGAGATAATGACCAACTTGAAAAGGGTTGAAAAATCGACCGGCTTCAAATTCGGCGATTCAACGGATCCACTCCTAGTTTCGGTTCGATCTGGAGCAAAATTCTCCATGCCTGGAATGATGGATACGGTGCTTAACTTAGGGTTGAACGACGGGACCGTGGAAGGATTGGCGAAAAAGACCAATAATGAGAGGTTTGCGCTGGATTCTTATCGCAGGTTTATCTCAATGTTCGGTAACGTGGTAATGGGTATCGATAAAAGTGATTTCGAGGAAATCATTGAAAAGGAAAAGGGGAAATATCGACTAAAATTCGATACTGAATTGAGTTCGGAAAATTTCAGGAATATCATCAATGAAGCCAAGCACCTGATTAAGAAAAAGGCTGGTGAGGAATTCCCGCAAGATCCGATTGCCCAACTACAGAGGGCGCGAGATGCGGTCTTTAAATCCTGGAATAATCCGAGAGCGATTACATACAGGAGGCTTAATGATATTCCCAGTGGATTGGGTACTGCGGTCAATATCCAGACAATGGTATTTGGGAATATGGGGAACAACTCTGCCACTGGTGTTGGCTTTACCCGTGACCCATCGACCGGCGCTAAAAAGTTCTATGGGGAATACCTGATCAATGCTCAGGGCGAAGATGTGGTAGCTGGAACAAGAACTCCCAACCATATTTCAGAATTATCGAAAGAGATGCCCAGAGTATATAAGCAGTTAGTTGATATTACCAGCAAGCTGGAGAAACATTACCGTGATGTTCAGGATTTTGAGTTTACCATCCAGGATGGTAAGCTTTATATGCTTCAGACTCGGACCGGCAAGCGAACTGCATTTGCCGCTGTAAAAATTGCGGTAGATATGGTGAAGGAGAAACTAATCACCGAGCAAGAGGCGCTTTTCCGAACTGACCCTGAACAGTTAAACCAGCTTCTCCATCGAAATATCGACCCAGCCGCCAAATCTGTAATAATTGCCAAAGGGCTGGCGGCATCACCCGGCGCCGCTTCCGGGATGGTTGTTTTCAACGCCGATGATGCCGTTAGGTTTGCTGAGGATGGCAAACAAGTGATCTTGGTCCGACATGAAACCAACCCTGATGACATTCATGGGATGAATGCCGCCAACGGCATTTTGACTTCCCGCGGCGGCATGACCAGCCACGCCGCTGTGGTTGCACGGGGCATGGGCAAGTGTTGCGTAGCCGGTTGTGAGGAAATAAAAGTCTATTATTCCGAGAAGAATTTCATAGTCGGAGAATATATTGTTAAGGAGGGTGATACAATAACTCTCAACGGTTCCACTGGGGAAGTGATGCTGGGTGAAGTCGCCACTATTGAGCCTGAGCTCTCGGGTGAATTTGCCATATTTATGTCATGGGCGGACAAGTATCGCCGTCTCAAAATCCGAACCAATGCAGACATCCCTCGCGATGCCGAACAAGCAATGAAGTTCGGCGCCGAAGGGATCGGATTATGCCGTACCGAGCATATGTTTTTCGCCGAGGATAGATTGCCTTTGGTTCGTGAGATGATTCTGGCGGAAAATGAACAAAAGCGCAGCGAAGCCCTCGATAAGCTTCTCCCCTTCCAGAAAAAGGATTTCAAGGGATTGTTTGAAGTAATGCGCGGCTATCCGGTCACTATTAGAACCATAGATCCTCCTCTTCACGAATTCCTTCCCAACCGGGAGGATCTAATGGTCGAAATTGCGGAGATGAAGGCTCGCAAAGATGAGACAGAACTGATTAAGGAAAAGCAGAAGCTACTCAATCGAGTTCAGGAATTGCATGAATTTAATCCAATGCTCGGACATAGAGGCTGTCGTCTTGGAATCACCTATCCCGAAATAACTGAAATGCAGGCCCGAGCAATATTTGAAGCCGCCTGCGAAGTCGCCAAAACCGGTAAACCAGTGGTCCCGGAAATAATGATACCTTTAGTCGGAATGGTATCGGAGCTAAGGAACCAGAAGGAGATCATCATTCGTGTTGCCGAAGAAGTGATGAAGGAATATAAGATAAAAATCAAATACCTCATCGGTACAATGATTGAGATTCCCCGCGGGGCCTTGACTGCTGATGAAATCGCCAAGGAGGCGGAGTTCTTTAGTTTCGGCACAAACGATTTGACACAGATGACTTTCGGTTATTCCCGTGATGATGCCGCCAAATTCCTGAAACACTACCTTGAGCAGGGCATCCTCGCGAAGGATCCATTTATCACACTCGACCAGATCGGCGTTGGCCAACTGGTGAAAATGGGAACGGAAAAAGGGCGCTCCATCCGCAAGGACTTGAAGGTTGGCATCTGTGGGGAGCATGGCGGCGACCCGGCATCAATCGAGTTCTGCAACCGCTTGGGATTTAATTATGTCAGCTGCTCACCATTCCGAGTGCCGATAGCGCGCCTGGCGGCGGCGCAGGCCACTTTAGGAAGCTCCGACTATACTTCGAAATGAGGCGCATGCACTCGTAGGTTCGATGTAAGAATAATTTAGTCGCTTGGCTCAAAAGGCCTGAGCAGGAATGAACACGCCCAATCATAACTGGTGAACGCACTTGAAATTGGGCGTGTTGTATTTATCCCTTAAGGTTTATTTCATCACCATTAGTGATAATTTTATCAATCCCAGGCAAATTGGTAGGCCAGAATTTATTACAGCACAAGAATTTATGAAAGGCGCGAGAAAAATCATTTGACAAAATAAGCGAAAATAAATTAGAATGACACCTTATGAAAAAAATAGCATCTTTAGTAAAATAAGAGGAGAATCTACAGGATGAGTGATCTTGGTCTTATCTCGCTTGTGATTGCGATTAGTGCTTTTGGTCTTCTATTTGCCGCATATCTTAGCAGATGGGTTCTGCGGCATGAAACCGGCAGCCTGGCTATGCAAAATATCTCCAATGCCATCAAATCGGGAGCGGAGGCGTTTCTGCGGCGCCAGAATAAAACCATTTTATACCTCGCGTTTGTAGTTGCGGTTTTATTATTCATCGGCTATGGGTTTATCCGCAGCCACCGCAATTTCGATCCTGTTGGAAGTTCATTGGAATTAGCCACATGGATCACTATCTCATTTATTTTGGGCGCATTGTGTTCGGTATTCGCAGGTTATATTGGTATGTGGATTTCAATCCGCAGCAATATACGGACAGCCCATGCGGCGCTTTCCAGCCTGAACGATGCCTTGCGAATCGCTTTGCGCGGCGGTGCAGTTTCAGGATTATTGGTGGTTTCAATGAGTTTATTGGGGGTGGCGGGCTTGTATGCCCTTGTGAATTCCGTCAGCGATATTGATCCAACCAAGATACCATTGCTGATTGTAGGGTATGGCTTTGGAGCGTCCTTTGTTGCCCTATTTGCTCAATTGGGCGGGGGTATCTATACCAAGGCGGCAGATGTTGGGGCCGACCTAGTCGGGAAAGTTGAAGCGGGCATTCCGGAAGATGACCCACGGAACCCGGCTGTGATTGCTGATTTAGTGGGAGATAATGTTGGCGACTGCGCGGGACGCGGTGCTGACCTTTTCGAATCAACGGCGGCGGAGAATATCGGCGCTATGATTTTGGGCGCATCACTCGCGATTTCTGCCGATCGTGCCGGACTGCAATTCTCCATGGGTATAATTGGCGTGGTGATGTTCCCGCTATTGGCACGTGCTTTTGGAATCATAGCTTCGATTATCGGGATAATGTTTGTCCGAATGGACAAAGAGGAGAAGATGGACCCGATGGATGCCTTGAATCGCGGTTACTTTGTAGCGGTGATCCTGGCAATGATAGGTTTTGGCGCCGCCACATATTTATTTCTTAACAGCCCCCAGGCTCCTCAAGCATGGTGGCACTTTTTCCTATGCGGAATCGTGGGAGTGATGACTTCGGTGGCGTTTGTTTACATCACCCAATATTACACCGAGTATAAATATCGACCGGTTCAGACGATTGCCGAAGCTTCCAAAACTGGCCCCGCCACCAATATCATTGCAGGCATAGCAGTAGGATTTGAATGCACGGCATTGCCTACTATAGCTATGGGCGGAGCCCTTTTGGCATCTTATTACCTTGGCAAGTCAAGCGGCCTTCCCAATTCAGGATTATTTGGCACTGCTGTTGCGACCATGGGAATGTTGGCCACAGCCGCATATATATTGGCAATGGATACTTTTGGTCCTATCACTGACAACGCCGGCGGAATAGTGGAGATGTCTCAACAGCCCGACGAGATCCGCAAGAAAACGGATCGTCTGGACGCCGTGGGTAACACTACCAAGGCGCTGACCAAAGGTTATGCAATCGGATCTGCGGCTCTGGCGGCCTTCCTTCTGTTTCAGGCATATATTGATGAGGTCCTCCAATATTCCGGTTTGGGACATGGAGCCGAATTCTCGGTGGACTTATCTAAGCCGGTGGTTTTTGTGGGGGCATTATTTGGGGCAATGCTGGTTTTTCTATTTTCAGCGCTGGCCATCAGGGCTGTTGGCCAGACCGCACAATCCATTATTGCTGAGGTTAGACGGCAATATGCGCCGCTTCCAAGGGAAAATGATATCATTCAATTCCCTAAGAACTTCGAGCCCGATTATGGATCATGCGTTGACATTGTAACAAAGTCCGCCCTGCGACAGATGGTTTTGCCTGGTCTTTTGGTGGTGCTGACGCCGATAATAGTGGGCTTGGTTTTCAAAGTGTTCATTACTTCATCGGAACCCTTAATTGCGGCTCAAGCCGTTGCCGCACTTCTGATGGTGGGCACTATTGGTGGTATTTTGGTAGCGTTGGTTTTGAATAATAGCGGGGGCGCATGGGACAATGCCAAGAAATATATCGAAGCCGGAGCGCATGGGGGCAAATATCTGATTGATGCCTCTGGGAAAAAACTCAAGAATCCAATCCACGCTGCCGCCGTTGTAGGAGATACTGTCGGTGATCCATTTAAGGATACGGCAGGGCCTTCTTTGCATGTTTTGATAAAGTTGCTGTCAACAATCACCCTTGTGCTAGCGCCATTGTTCATTTAAGGCTGTGACCTATTATATTATAGGTTACAGAGGTTGAAATTAATCATCCCGGGACATAAGAAGCTTATGCCCGGGTTTTCTTTAGACAACATACGGCAGATTGATCCAAATGATAAGGACATTTGCTTTGATGAAAAAAACTCTTGCGATATATTTCACGATTTCATAATTTGGTGTTTAACTATATTTTTAACTTAAGCACCCTAATTTAGCTATGGAGCATTAGAATGAATTCCTGGCTTACAATTATCTGGTCTTCGGTTGGCAGAAAAATAATATCAGCATTAACGGGGTTGGCGCTTTTTGTTTTCATAATATTCCATCTTCTGGGTAACCTTCAGCTTTTTTATGGTACCCCTGAGCCATTCAATAAGTATTCTGATTTCCTGATAAGCCTCGAGGGAATAATCTACATCCTGGAAATAGGGATATTGCTTTCATTCTTATTTCACGCTGTTCTGGGGACCGTAGTGTGGCTAAATAAGAAGAGGGCTAGGCCTGAAGATTATTGTCAGAGGTCGGATGCCGGGTCCCCGAGCCACAAAACCATATCTTCGACCACAATGATCTGGACCGGTCTGATCGTCTTTATATTTACGGTCATCCACGTGATAACTTTCAAATACGGACCGGGAATCCAGGAGGGGTATATCGCATCAGTTAATGGCAAGCCGGTGCGCGATCTGCACCGTCTGGTCGTGGAGACTTTCACCAAACCAGGCTATATGATCGGGTATGTTGCCGCCATGATATTCCTTGGTTTTCACCTCCGTCACGCTTTTTGGAGCGCATTTCAGTCCCTGGGAATCGGCCAGCAGCGGCTGACCTCGATTCTTTACACTGTCGGAGTTCTGCTGGCAATTGTACTGGCTTTGGGTTTCCTGATTATTCCGGTTTGGATATATTTTAAAGGAGGCATTGCATGATTTTGGATTCAATGATACCTGGCGGCCCCCTCGAACAGAAATGGGATGGACATAAAAGACAACTTAAATTAGTTAGTCCCGCCAATAGAAGAAAATTCACAATTCTCATCGTCGGCACGGGCTTGGCTGGGGCGTCTGCGGCCGCCACCTTGGGCGAGCTTGGATATAATGTAAAGGCCTTCTGCATTCAGGATTCGCCGCGTCGCGCTCATAGTATAGCGGCACAGGGCGGCATTAACGCCTCGAAAAACTATCAAAATGATGGGGACAGCGATTGGCGGCTGTTCTATGATACAATAAAGGGCGGCGATTTTCGTGCGAGGGAAGCCAATGTCTATCGCCTCGCCCAGGTCAGCGGCAATATCATAGATCAATGTGTGGCGCAAGCTATTCCTTTCGGAAGAGAATACGGCGGCCAATTAGCTAATCGCTCTTTCGGTGGGGTGCAGGTATCCCGCACATTCTATGCCCGGGGACAGACCGGCCAGCAGTTGCTTTTGGGCGCTTATGGCGCCATGATGAGGCAGGTCGATGGCGGCCAGGTCAAAATCTATCCGCGGCGGGAAATGCTGGACCTCGTGGTTATCAATGGTCAAGCACGAGGGATAATCACTAGAAATCTAATCACCGGGGAAATTGAAACATACGCCGGTGAAGCGGTTCTCCTAGCGACCGGAGGCTATTCGAATGTCTATTATTTGTCCACGAACGCGGCTAATTGCAATGCGACGGCTATCTGGCGGTGCCATAAGAGAGGCGCCTTTTTCGCTAATCCGTGCTTCACACAAATCCATCCCACTTGCATTCCACAATCGGGGGATTACCAGTCTAAGTTGGTGCTTATGAGCGAAAGCCTTCGCAATGATGGCCGAATCTGGGTACCCAAGAAAAAGGGCGATAAGAGAAAGCCCGATCAAATTCCTGAGGCAGAGAGAGATTATTATCTCGAACGTCGCTATCCCGCCTATGGAAATTTGGTGCCGCGGGACATTGCCTCGCGGGCATCCAAGCAGGTTTGCGATGACGGTTATGGAGTGGGTGATACTGGCAAGGCTGTTTATCTTGATTTTACCGAAGCCTTCCAACGTATAGGAGTACAGACGATCACGGAGAGGTATGGAAACTTATTCGAGATGTATGAAAATCTGACTGGCGAGGATCCTTATAAAGTACCGATGCGGATTTATCCCGCTCCGCATTATGTAATGGGCGGGCTGTGGGTTGATTACAATCTGATGAGCACCATCCCCGGACTGCACGTTCTTGGCGAAGCTAATTTTTCAGATCATGGCGCCAATCGGCTTGGAGCCAGCGCGCTGATGCAAGGATTGGCAGATGGGTATTTTGTCATCCCTTACACTGTAGCCCATTACCTTGCTGGAACCAAGCTTGCCAGTGTTTCCGAAGAACATCCGGCGTTCAGGGACGCATCCGCCGAAGTTAAAGCAGGCGTAGAAAAATTCCTTTCCATAAAGGGCAATAAGACCATACGGGAATTCCATCGCGAGCTGGGAATGATAATGTGGAACGATGTCGGGATGTCTCGCAATCGGAAAGGATTGGAACAAGCGATAAAAGATATAGCAAAGCTGAGAGCAGAGTTCTGGCAGAACCTGAGGGTGCTTGGAGAATCCAAAGATTTGAATAAGAATTTGGAATTTGCTGGACGTCTGGCTGATTATTTGGAGCTTGGAGAATTAATAGCGCTGGATGCGCTTGGCCGTGAGGAATCCTGCGGCGGCCATTTTAGGGAGGAATATCAGACTCAAGAAGGCGACGCCAAAAGGAATGATGAGCAATTCAGCTATGCGGCAGCCTGGGAATATGCAGGGAAAGATAAACCTTCAATCCTCCATAAAGAACCATTGACCTTCGAGTACATCAAGGAAAGCCAGCGAAGCTATAAATAAGGAGCAAAATTCGATGAATGAAAAGATGACATTATATTTGAAGATATGGAGACAGGCGAATCCCAACGTTCCTGGCAAGCTGGTTGATTATACCGTGAAAGATGTAAATCCGCATATGTCTTTTCTGGAGATGCTGGATGTGCTTAACGAAGACCTGATCAAGAAGAATGAAGTTCCGATCGAATTCGATAGCGACTGCCGTGAGGGCATCTGCGGCACCTGCGGGATGGTTATCGCCGGAGTGGCCCATGGTCCCAAGCAGGCCATCACTACCTGTCAATTGCACATGCGGGATTTCAAGAATGGGGACACTATCACTGTAGAGCCATTTCGAGCCAAACCTTTCTCCCCCATAAAAGACTTGGTTATCGACAAGAGCGCGCTGGATCGAATAATCTCCAGGGGAGGTTATGTCTCCGTCAATACTGGTTCCGCCAAAGAGGCCAACCTGATAGCTGTGGCGCACGATACCGCTGAAACAGCGATGGATGCCGCGGCATGTATCGGTTGCG
>PFXJ01000053.1:480-11664 GCA_002791595.1 candidate division Zixibacteria bacterium CG_4_9_14_3_um_filter_46_8 | reverse complement strand
CAAGCTCATCCCTCCAAAGAAGAAATACAGATGCGGGGGACAAGTCGCCTCGGCATCCAAGGCCCCCCCCTACGGTTCTGGAGCTTTAATGTCAAGACCACGAGGGTATTGACCTACGATCCTGGAGCGCGAGAATCTGCCAGCATACCCGGAGTGGGCTACATCCCCTTGCCAGCCACCATCACTACCACGGTCTTCAACATTATCTTCAAATCCCGAAAAACATTCCAGCGTCTGATATATTCCAAATCGAAATGAACTTTCTTGCGAACATCATCAAGGGTTTGGTCATAGCCATGCTCGACCTGGGCCAAACCGGTAATACCAGGTTTTACCTGAAGGCGGGCATCATAGGAATCAATTTCCGTGACCAGCTTCTCCACAAAGAACGGCCTTTCCGGACGCGGCCCAACCAAACTCATATCGCCTTTCAGCACATTGAAAAGTTGAGGTATCTCATCGAGACGAGAAAGACGCAGGAATTGCCCAAGGCGGGTTATGCGAGGATCATTTTTGCTGGCCCAGGTAGGACCAGAATTTTTCTCGGCATCCTGGCGCATAGTGCGAAATTTGTAAATCGTGAATGGTTTGCCAAATGAATGATTATTTCGTCTATCAGAGTTTCTTCTTTCAGAATTAAGCGAGATACCCATCGCTCTCCGATTTAGACGGCGACGATTCATTCCTACCCTAAGCTGGCGATAAAAAATTGGGCCAGGTGAATCGAGTTTTATGAGTATTGGCAACAGCACAAATATCGGCGCGCTCAACAAAAGTCCAATGGTTGCCCCAAGAATGTCAAGTACCCGTTTGACCGAATGGGGAATTGATTGGGAACTCATAGCCTCCCTGAATCTAGCGGCAATAATGCTAGGCGGGTTGGTGAAAACTATAAGCTCCCCAAGAAGAGTCAAATTAGAGAGAATATATTCATCGAGAAAGGCTGTCATACGCCAGAAAATGGACTGGCTTTCGTTAAGAAGCCCTACAGCCACTTTATTGAAGCTAATCGCCGGTTGAAAGCGAATTGCAATTGCATCGGATTGAGCGGCAATCTTCAATGATTCATATCTGTTTTGCTTTTCATCGGTTTTGGTGATTACTTCCATTGTGCCCCCCTTATCAATTAGGGAATTTAATGCCTCTTATTATATTGAGATTTAGAATCAATCCCCTATTTCGCAAAAGGATTGCCTGACGGAAAGAATAATTTGAAAATTATTACCTCACAAAAATGCCGCTACTCGCCCTTCGCTATAATTGTAATTCATTGAATTATAGGCAATTATAATTTGGCGGTTAAGATAGGTTTTATATGAACGGGTTGGTTCGAGAAGGACGAGATCCTGGAATTTGGCGAATACGCAAAACGCTGCCTATTTATGGCAACGATTCAGATGGTAGGTGGGGCCATGTGGAATGGCGATTTTACTTCAGATAGCCAAGTTTCCGAAGTTTTTCTTGCAAAGCCTCATCAATTTGGATTCTTTCTTCAGTTTGCGCCTGGCCGGTAAAATGGCTGGCAAGAAGGGCTTTAAGTTTTTCAGATTCAGATGCCTGAGTTGTAAGGAGATTAGTCATCTCCTTAGGGTCATTATTTAGATTGAAAAGATGACTGCCCAGAATAACATTTTCTAATCCGGGATATGTCACCCGACTGCTTTCTGGGATAAGCATAGTGTCGGTGGGCTCGATATTTATCAATTTATAACCCTCATAAATAACTGTGTGCTGCAAATATCCGGGGGGCCGCTCGCGCTCGATAAAAATCGGTTGATTTCGCTCGCCGGCTTGTAGGAGGTTATGTCCAGGATAATCACCAGTGATAGGGATATTGAGCATTGCCATCAACGTAGGCAGAAAATCAATCTGTTCCACAGGTCTATTATCGATTTGGGGTTTGAGAAATGGAGCTTTGATGATGGCCGGCACCCGAAGGATTTCATTGAAACAGGTGTAATGGAATCTTCCTCCATGATCACCAAATTCCTCACCATGGTCAGCGGTAAAAATGATGATAGTCCGATCATTCAAGCCCTTTCTTTCCAGATACTCAAGCAATTTCCCGATATAGAAATCAGTATAACCGATCTCCTGGTCATAGCGATCAATTGGAGCCTCTCCATAAGCATCCCATCCCTGGTGGCCCATATAGGCGAAATGAGGATCGAAATAATGAGCCCAAATGAAGAATGGCTCTTTGGCAATTCGGATATCCCCAAGCACCAAGTCTGTTAATTGGCGGGATGTAGAGATTTTGTGGGGATCGCCTTGATTGAGGACCGAAAAATCAAATCTATTAAATCCTTTTTCAAGCCCATAGGTGGGAGTCAAGAGTAAATGGCTTACATAACCTCGCGTATCATAACCATGTTCTTTGAGGATCGAAGCCATTGTGGGTAAAGCGTTGTTCAATTTGACATGGAAATCAACTGCGCCATGATCCTTGGGGTATTTCCCGGTGAGAATAGTTGCCACCGAAGGAAGGGTCCAGCCGGATTGGCTGTAGGCATTTGTGAAAACTATGCTTTCTCTGGCGAACTTATCTATATTTGGGCTTAGATTGCGAAAATGACCGCCATAACCCAGATGATCAGGCCGAAGCGTATCCACGGTGATAAGCAGGACATTCATCGGTTTCTTGTTAGAACTGCAGAAAATGCCCAGAAATGGAATCAGAAATAACAATACTATTGAGGTTATAATCCGTTGGCTCATTACCAGTCCAAGTATCGAATAAACATACCAATTTTGAAAGATAAGCAATTATCCAATAGAATCAAGGAATTTCTATGGTTGGGGAACTCAGATTTGCCAAAAAATAAATTCTATCATAACTTGCCTTCACCGAGTTTAGTTCACGTGTGGGCCTGTTTATCCGGACCTGATTAGTTTTCGCTTTACATATTTTAAGATATTGGTATATTGACGCTTCAGGATGTGATCCAATTGATGGCATAAGATGAAATGCGCGGGATGAATTAGGAGAGAATTTGCAATGAAAGGCATAACCAAAATAATTACAAGCGTATTGATGATTGTCGCATTATTCATATCGTGCGGCTCCAAGAAAGCTCAGAAGGAAGACTTGAATATTCTATTCATAGGGATTGATGGAATGGATTGGGAGATTTTGGATCCTCTGATAAAGCAAAATAGGATGCCCAATTTTTCGAAATTAGTGCGGGGGGGCGCATCTGCCAGAATTAATACTAATGAAGCCAATGGGAGCGCGGTATATTGGACTTCCATAGCCACAGGCCAACATGCCAGCAAGCATGGGATAGAAGGATTTGTGGTCGAGGATCCTCGGACGCGCCAGCTCAATCCATACACCAGTGATATGAGGAAAACCAAAGCCTTCTGGAATATACTAAGCGAGAAAGGGATCGGAGTCGGCATCATCGGGTGGTTCATAAGTTGGCCTGCTGAAGCAGTCAAAGGATTTATGATTTCTTCTTACTACACTATATCGGATACCGAACAATTGACCTGGAAAGGGACCATCTATGAGGATACGCCGGGGATGGTTTATCCACCCGAATTGCAGGGCCAGGTTGATGGCTACATCAAGAGCGCCAGGGAAAAATACATAAGGAAATTGAGTCAGATTATAAATGCAGATGCGCTTAGGGAGAATGATAAGGTCGTGAGGGAAACAAAATGGGCATTTCTCTCGGACGAAATATATCACGAGGCGGCCTTGAATTTATACCGGGAAAAGGGGACCCGAGTATTTGCTGTTTATCTCGAAGGACTGGATGTAGTAGGCCATAGATTCACTTCTGCCAACAATGAAGAGCAGGTCAGACTGGATGCCAAATATGGCCAAGTGCAGGTCAAGTACTATCTATACCTGGATAAGGTCTTGGGGGAGTATTTGCAAGCGGTAGGCAGAAATACTGTTGTTATGGTGGCCTCTGACCATGGATTGATGAGGGGCGACCACACCGAGAACGGAGTATTCATCGCCTCTGGGCCTACGATCAAGACCAGCCATTGGTGTCCCGAACAGATTACCTTAACCGATATCTGCCCTACCATGCTCTATATGCTGGGTATGCCAGTGGCGGCCGATATGGATGGAAGAGTCTTTGTAGGGATTTTCAACGATGATCATCTTCTTAAAAATAATGTTGAATATATTGCGACCTATGGTAAGAGGGAAATGGTCTCCCCGGCCCCCAGCAAGTCACAATTCGATGAGGAGATTGTGCAACGGTTGAAGACACTGGGCTATATACAATAAACCATTTCAGAATGATGCCGTTCGATCATATTTAATGGCAAACTGCTAAAGAAATTCTCAAGTATTTCGAAAAACATAATATAAGCTCAATCTTAAAGCCGGTTGGCTCAGCATCGGAATTCTTTTGCTTGCGTCCATATCTGGTTTGATATATACTGGGCGTTTGATGATTGAATCGGTATCAGCTTGATGCTTTGATCTTAATTGGGTCTTATGATCGTTTATCGCATAACACTATAATGGGAAATACCATCGGAGGGTGTCAATTGACTACATCATTAGAAAAAAAGATAAAAGATAAAACAGCGGTGATCGGGATAATCGGGCTTGGTTATGTGGGCTTGCCACTGGCAGTGGAATATGCAAAAGCAGGATACCGGGTGATCGGATTCGATATTTCCGAGAGAAAGGTCGCTTTGATTAATTCCGGCGAATCTGATATCGGTGATATATCATCGGAACAGGTAAAAATCTTGCGTGAGGCTTGCAGATTAGAAGCGACCAGCGATTTCTCGCGCCTTAAGGAATCTGATTGCATCACTATTTGCGTGCCTACTCCGTTGAATAAAACCAAAGATCCGGATGTTTCATTCATTCTAAGGGCGGTGGGGGAAATAAAGAAATATTTGAGAAAGGGTCAGCTGGTAGTGCTGGAATCTACTACTTATCCGGGCACAACTGATGAATTAATCCTTCCGATTTTGGAAGAGACGGGTCTAAAAGCCGGCAAGGATTTTTACTTGGCTTTTTCTCCGGAAAGAGTTGATCCGGGCAATCCAACTTTTAGCACCGCGAATACTCCCAAGGTGGTTGGGGGGGTTGATGAAGTCTCCACCAGAATTGTGAGATATTTCTACGAACAAACGATTTCCAAGGTTATTCCAGTCTCATCGACCAGAGCCGCAGAGATGGTGAAATTACTGGAGAATACATTTCGTTCGGTGAACATAGGTTTGGTGAACGAAGTGGCTTTGATGTGCGATCGGCTTCGCATCGATGTGTGGGAGGTGATTGATGCTGCATCCACCAAACCATTTGGATTCTTGAAATTCTATCCTGGCCCGGGTCTGGGGGGACATTGTATTCCCATCGACCCACAGTATTTGTCATGGAAACTGCGTTCGCTTAACTATTCGGCGCGCTTCATTGAACTAGCGGGTGATATAAATTCTCACATGCCCGAATACATTGTGGATCTGATTGCCAAATCTCTGAACCGGGTAAAGAAAAGCCTCGCGGGCTCCAAGATTCTGATATTGGGAATCGCCTATAAAAAGGACATATCGGATGTACGCGAGTCGCCGGCATTGGATATCATCCGGTTATTGGAGAACAGCGGCGCCAAAGTGACATTTCATGATCCGTTTGTTCCGACAGTGATTTTGGACGATAGAACAGCCAAATCAATCCCCCTCACCCAGAGCACTTTGGAAAAAGCTGATTGCGTGGTGATTGTGACCGACCACACCAAGATTGACTATAAATGGGTTGTGGAGAAAAGCAGGCTTGTGGTCGATACCCGCAACGCTACCAAGGAAGTTAAAATAGGCAAGAAAAAAATCGTAAAGCTTTAACAAAGACCCCGGTCACCATCATCCCAATTATTCCTACAAGGCAGGCCTATAGTATTGCGCCTGTAGTGATTTTGAGCCGACCTCAAAATCGTTTGTAAAATTATTTCAAAACATTCAATTAAGGCTTGACAAACCAAGAGTATCTGTGATATTATATTTTAGAAGCGGGTGCTTTATAAAATTTTGAGGAATTCGCATTTGAGACATATTGGGCTTGAAGGTGGATTTCGGTATTTTTGAGGCGGCGAAATTAGGAGTTAGAGTGATGTATTTTGATGCGCGGGTGTGGGAGGCAATGCATTAATTGGATGATTTCATATCAATTGAGGGAAGTAATATAGGAGGATCAGCTCAAAGAGATGGAGAATTAGCCAAGTGGCGAGTCATAGCTTCTTTTAATTGGTTTTTGGTTTATGGATAATACCTGCTTCGCGGTAATCAACGACCTTAGATGGAGGATGACCTCGTAACTTGCACGAGATTTTAGAGGTAGTGGACAACATGTAAGTATTCTCTGATGGAGGACGGCTTTGGAGATTACAGAAATTAGGATTTCATTGCGTGACGAGGGGAAATTGAAGGCGTTTGCGACTGTGACTTTCGACAACGAGTTTGTGATCCGGGGACTGAGAATAATCAGCAGCCGTAATGGTTTTTTTATTTCGATGCCCTCTCGCAAAAGGAAAGATGGCTCTTACCATGACATCGCCCATCCAATCAACAATTCTGCCAGAAAACGAATTGAGGATGCTGTGATGGAAGCCTATGAGAATGAACTCAGAACAAAAAGTGACGTTTCCAGGATATCGCAGAATATGGAAATCGGCGAACCATAAATTTTGCTTTTGCTTGATTTCAACGCCAGCTAGGCACGCTGGCGTTTCTCATAGCAAGCATTTCAGAGATAATTCGGTGGAGGAATCTACCGAGGATAGCGACTGAAGAGCTCGACCAGCTCCTCAATTGATGGCACCCTGCCGGAGCCAATCATTTCTTTATTGACGATTAGGGCGGGGGGCATTTTTACTTTGTACTTAATATAATCGCCAGAATTGCGCGACTTAATCAATTGGATTTCGACTCCGCATAATTGGGCCGCCTTTCTAAGGTTGCCCTCAAGCAAACGGCATTTGGTGCAACCTGTTCCGAGAATAGTGACGGTGATCATAAAAACTCCTCTTGGACAAAACCTGATTTACCCGGATCTTGCCGGCGCCTTGGCCGATGGGCGTGAACCGAACTGGTGGCTATGGGCGATTAATATAATATCCAACTTGACAAATCGCCAGCAACGATATTAACTGTCAAATTAGTCCGTCACTGATTGGGAGAACGTATGGTGGAAGTCGATCCGAAGATATTTAAGGCGTATGATATCAGGGGAGAATATCCCGACGAAATTAATGAGGAGATTGCTTATAAGATAGGGCGTGCCTTTGTGACGTTTACAAAGGCTTCAACTGTGGCCGTCGGCAGAGATATGAGGAGATCCTCTCCCCAACTGTCAAATGCCCTCATAAATGGAATTGCGGATTGTGGAGGTGATGTGGTCGATATAGGGATGATTTCTACGGATGGCTTATATTTCGCTGTGGGGAAATTCGGTTATCCAGCGGGCGTGATGATTACTGCATCGCATAATCCTGCCAGGTACAATGGCCTGAAGATGTGCCGGGAAAAGGCGGTTCCAATATCAGGAGAAACGGGAATTAAAGAGATTGAGAGGATAATCAAGAAAGGGAGATTTATATCAGCTATCAGAAGGGGCAAGATTGTCAAGAAGGATGTTCTTGAGGAATATGCCAAGCATGTCCTCTCCTTTGTCAACCTAAAGAGAATCAAGCCTTTTAGAATAGTTATTGACGCCGGAAATGGAATGGCAGGAAAACTGGTGCCGGTTGTTTTCAAGAATCTTCCCTGCCAAATAATTCCCCTGTATTTCGAATTGGATGGTTCATTCCCCAACCATCCTGCCAGCCCCATTGAACCGGAAAATGTGGTGGATCTTCGGAGGAAAGTTGAAGAGACCAAAGCTGACCTTGGGGCGGCTTTCGATGGGGACGCCGACCGGATGTTTTTGTGCAATGAGAAGTCGGAGATGTTGGGCGGCGATATGGTAACAGCTTTGGTTGCCAAGAACCTACTTATCAAGGAAGCGGGGGCCAGGATATTATATAATTTGATTTGTTCGCGAACGGTGCCAAAAGTAATCAAAGAGGGTGGCGGAGAAGCGATTCGGACCCGGGTAGGGCATGCCTTCATCAAAGCCTATATGAAGGAGCATAACGCAGTTTTTGGGGGCGAGCATTCGGGACATTTTTATTTCCGTGATAATTGGTTTGCTGATTCGGGGATGATTGCTCTGCTGGTTTGCCTAGAGGTCATATCTGCCGAAAATAAACCGCTCTCGGAAATAATCGCCACTATGGATTCTCTTCATAGAAGCGGCGAGATCAACAGCAAAGTGGCCGATGTGAGTGGGAAACTGGCGGAGATCGAGAAAGCCTTCCCGGAGGCCAGGGTTGATCATCTTGATGGGGTTACGCTGCAATACGATGACTGGTGGTTCAATGTGCGTCCATCGAACACGGAGCCGCTGCTCAGGCTGAACGTGGAAGCATCGTCGGAGGAACAGCTAAAAGAGAAGGCCGGCTTGATACTGAGCATAATTCGTCGATAGCAATGACCGACAAGATTATGAATAATGGTTTCAAGCTCATAATATTTGACCTTGATGGCACATTGGTGGATTCGTCGCCCGATGTCATAGAATGCTTTAATTACGCCTTGAATGAGGAGGGATTACCGCCGGCGGCAGAGCAGAAAATAAAGGCGACCATTGGATATCCATTGAAGGAATCGTTGGCAGAGTTTGGTAACCCGGAGAGGCTTTATTCTCATTTTGTCAGGAAAGCGCAATTGATTATGGGCAATAGGACCACACTCATTAATGGAGTGAAGGAGACCTTGGCCGAACTGAAGGACAAGGGATTTTTTATGGCAATCGCCACCACCAAAATCCGTCAGAATGCAACGCGGGTTATCCGTAAATTGGAAATCGCGGATTTTATTGACGAACTTTCCTGCGCTGATGATGTTAAAAATATCAAACCTTCGCCGGATCCCTTGCTGAGGCTGCTGGACATATTTAAATTGAAGCCCGAGTCAGCATTGATGGTGGGTGATACCATAAATGATATTATCGCCGCCCGAAGGGCAGGGATCAAATCGGCGGCAATCACCACCGGGTTCGATTCGGAGGATATTCTTCTGAAGGAACGACCGGATTGGATCATAAGGAACATAGCAGAGGTTAAGACGCTGGTCAGCAATGGCGGAAAAAGCAAGAATCAAACCATTATTCATTAAATACTTCAAGAGCCAAAGCAGGAACTGGGGTTTGGGATTCGCGGCGACCGGCATTTCTTCAGGATTTGCCGTCATCTCCCCTCTGATTTTGAGGCGTGCGATCGATGATTTACAGGGGGGGACAACCCCTTCCAATCTTTTGGTGAATGCATTGCTGATCGTCGGTGTGATTGGGATATCAGGGATATTCCGGTTCTTTATGAGGCAGACCATAATTGTAGCTTCCCGAAAAATCGAATATGAAATGCGCAGTGACCTGTTCGCTCACTTGGAAACGCTTGACCGCAGCTTCTATGAGAAAACTCCCACCGGCGATATTATGAGTCGTGCCACAAATGACCTCGAGGCGGTCAGGGAGATGTATGGCCCAGCAATGATGCACTCTGCTTCCACGCTCTTCACCATCACTTTGGCATTCGCCTTGATGTATTATGTAGATCCGGTCTTGACGGGATATTCCTTGATACCGCTACCGTTGTTAACTGCAACAGTGATCTTGCTGGGCAGGCAGGTCTATAAGAGGTATGCGATAATCCAGGAGCACTATGGAAAGCTCTCGGCTTACGTGCAAGAGAATTTATCGGGAATAAGGGTGGTCTCGTCTTTTGTTCAGGAGCAGAACCAAATTGAAGGATTCGAGGTTCTGAATCGTCAGTATATCCGCAAGAATATGGATATGGTCAAAATCTGGGGAATGTTTTTCCCGGTGCTTTCAATGTTAGGGGGTGGGTTGATGGTGATGGTCTTGCTCGTGGGCGGCAAGCGGGTTATTGGAGGCGAAATAACATTGGGGACCTTTGTGGCATTTATGGCTTACCTGCTTATACTGGTTTGGCCGATGATTGCGCTGGGATGGGTAATCGGTTTGTTCCAGAGGGGAATGGCTTCGATGGCCAGGATTAAGAGAATTTTTGATCGCGAACCAATAATCAGATCGCCGGAAAAGCCCGCTGATTTTGCCCAAATTGCCGGTGATATCGAATTTAAAAATGTGAGTTTCGCATACAATCAGGATTCCGAACCAGTTTTGAAGGATATATCATTCAAGGTGAAAGCCGGACAGACCATCGCGATAGTAGGGGCAACCGGATGCGGGAAATCGACCTTGATATCACTTTTAATGAGGCTCTATCCGATTCCAGATGGTCATATCTTTATCGATAATATCGATGTCAATAAGATTGCCCTAAAAACTCTCCGCGCTAATATCGGCTGTGTGCCTCAAGACAGCTTCCTTTTTTCTGAAAGCATCAGCAACAACATTATCTTCGGAGCTTCAAATGACAAATCTGATGGCAATGTTCAAAGAGCCGCCACTGTAGCCGATTTGGTCAAAGACATTGATGCATTTCCGGCTAAAATGGAGACGATTATCGGTGAGAAGGGTATCACTCTTTCCGGAGGTCAGAAGCAGAGAACTTCGATTGCTCGCGCCATCATTGGTAAGCCACCGATATTAATTCTCGATGATGCCTTCTCATCCGTGGACACCCATACCGAAGAACAGATACTCAGAAATCTTCAGGATATTATGGGGAAGTCAACGGTTTTCTTGATCTCGCACCGAATATCTACAATCAAGAACGCCGATTTCATCATAGTGTTCGATGACGGGCGTTTGGTCGAAATGGGCGATCATTATACCTTATTATCAAAAGGCGGGGTTTATGCCGGAATTCACAACAGACAGTTATTGGTTGAAGAGTTAGAGACTTTCTAGGGATTATTAATAGCGATGGCACAGAATTACCATGAAGAAGAGATATTGGGTAAGGCTTATGACAGCCGTCTGATGAAGCGGTTGCTAAAATATCTGCTTCCTTACAAAACCTATGTTGTCCTTTCCCTAATGATGCTGATAGCGATCTCGGCGCTTCAATTGGCGGGACCCTATCTCTCCAAGATAGCGATCGACAAATATATTATGGCAAAGGATTATTCCGGCTTGAAAAATATTGCGGCCATTTATATGGCATTTCTGGTTCTGCAGTT
>PFXJ01000053.1:0-398 GCA_002791595.1 candidate division Zixibacteria bacterium CG_4_9_14_3_um_filter_46_8 | reverse complement strand
TTTTGAATAGCATGAATGGCGACGAGCTGGAGAATTACGTTTATGGTCAAATAGTGAAGCTCGTAAATAATCAGAGAAGTGCTGCTGTAAAGACCGACGAGGTGCTTAAGTGATTAATTTAAAATCTATACGTCACTATGTGGAAATGTCGAAAAACCGATGGATTGTATCTATTATTGTTGCAGCCTTGCTAACTATCTCGATCGTTGCGCTCATATATAGGTCGAGAATTGTAACAAGGGGTAGTTATGTGAGCAATACCGCGGTAGCTACGGAGATAACTAGCCCTAAGACATACAACCCAGATGAAGAGAGTTATGTAAATTACACACCTAAAGTTGGAGAAAGGTTCCAAGGATTACCCAAACCTGCGTTTCCCGATAGGATACCTTTTTACG
>PFXJ01000105.1:14394-15036 GCA_002791595.1 candidate division Zixibacteria bacterium CG_4_9_14_3_um_filter_46_8 | reverse complement strand
TTTGGCCATACATACCTCAACTCTCAATTGATCCGCCCAAATTTAATTCCGGAGCTGATATTTCACAAACAATAAATAAAAACCCCGCAAGAATGCGGGGCAGATAAATCCTATCATCAATTCATTATGGCCTGACTACATCACCGGCGGCGAATCCGCTGCCGCTTCGAGGCATCGCCTTGGAAAATTTCTCCTGAACATCAAAAATCTGCACATCTCCGATTTTCTTCTCTTCCGAGCCCAGGGAAAGTCCGGTTTCAGGGTCGATCAGTTCTTCGCCGGGACGGAAAACTTGGAGCATGTTACCTACCAGAAGCCCGATATTACTGCCTCCGTTAATAAATACGCCCTGATCGCCAGCCTTGATGACTTTACCGCTCCAAGGTTTATGACTCAATTGAACATCTATTTTGGCGATAATCTGGTCGATGGCTTTGCGGGTTGCTTTTCCCACCTGAGTCTGGTCGAATTGGCTTCTATTATTGAAGCTGATGTCGTGGGTCTCCAAAGCCAGCCCGGTTTTTTTCTCCTCCCCGATTACACTCTCAGCGGCCATAATCTGTCCGGTCTCGGTATCGACGATCCTCACATCGATCGCCACCCTCGCCTGGCTCTTATTCAAGCCTATGCCGAAATTCTGCT
>PFXJ01000105.1:12046-14382 GCA_002791595.1 candidate division Zixibacteria bacterium CG_4_9_14_3_um_filter_46_8 | reverse complement strand
CGCCAGTCTTGCTCTCCTTCTGACCAAATTCAGTGACCGCTCCAAATACCGCGAGTTCAACCCCGAGCAGTTTTCCGACCTGCGCCGCGGTTTGCTGGGTGATTGCACCGGTCAGCCCCATCTGCTGCTCCTGCATCACCTTTTCCATCTGCTGACGCTCGAAAACGATATACTTGTTGCTCTTCACCAGGTCCGTGGTCAACATATCGGCCATACCCTCGCCCACGTTGAATTTGCCGTAATCGGTTTTATCCTCAAAATTGAAAACGGCCACACGTCTTTTCAACATCGGTACCGGCACGGGCGCCATTTCTTCCTGCGCATAAGCCAACGTTTCAAACAAATCCGATACCGCTATCGAAACCAAAATTATCAGTATTCCCAATATTATTTTCTTCATTAGTTTTCTCCTGAACAGGGAAAGCCCTTGAGTCCTCTATTTTTTCTTTATTTTTAATTCCAAGTTATTGGCGGAAACCGTTATCACTTCAAATAGGTAATTGGGATTGGATTTCCCCGTCAATTCCGCCGCTATGTCATTGGCAGTAGAGGTCGTTTCTACATCTAAAATGGCTACCCCCCCGCCAAAAGACCTTTGGTTGATTGATTTGACCCCGCGAACATAATCCTGAATGACAAACTTTAATTGATTCAAATCCTCGAATGACTGGACATTATGAAAGGTGATGGCAACCCTCATTCCGCTGGCCAGGTCGGCAGACCAGGTCTCGATTATCCTGCTGGCAAGAGTCTCAGAGGCCTTCTTGGTTGCCTTTTGAATTGCGAGGACTCCTCCTGTTATCTCATCAATGTGCACCTGGGGAGCATGCTCGGCGGCGGTCCCAAGCACATCCGCATTATCTGTTCTTATGGCACGAAGGTTGACATTTGCCTGCACCGAGATCATGCCACCCATCGGAGCGCTGACATTCGCCTTCTGGGATATCGCCTTGCCGGTAATAATAACTTCAGCACCCGATTGATTGCCGATGACTGCGGCGGCACGAGTATCGCCGCTAAATGCGGCCATTTCAGCGCTCTTTTGGATATTCCTGAAGGCCGTTTTCTGATCGACGAACCGAAATCCTTTGGCTCTAAAAATTTCCTGCAGTGCCTCTTCGGCAGTATTAAGATCATATCCTTCACGATAATAATCTTGATCGGATAAGTTCTGTTCTTCAATCATAACCATGATCTTGGGGAGACCCTTGCGTTGCATAAGAATCCCCAAAGCGACCAAATCATTCTTAATATCCGCCGCCGAAACTGTAGCGTCTATGGTGACTTCATAAACATTGGGCATAACGGTGGATTTGCCTTCGGATGAGATAGAAAAGGATTTGACATATCCTTGGGTCTTACTATAAATGTTATCCTCAATAAGCATTGAGTTTTCGACGATCGATTCGGCGGAAATCATAGTCCCCATCGCCTGTTCAACCGCTTTGCGCAGGGCATCGTTTATTGCATCATCTCTGGCTTTGCCCATATCATCGGCAGTCACAACGCCCATACCGGTGACACGCAAAGTGATATTATCTTCAGCAAATGATAATAGAGGTAAGGCCAATAGAATTGCCAAAATCGAAACCATAATTTTGTAATAGCTGTTCTTCAGGTGTAAAATCATATTTTCCCCGATTGGCAAAGATTAAGGGGTCTGCGCTCGCAGACCCCTTTTGAAAACCTAATCTACTAAAAAGGCGACTTTACATTGATCCATGAAAAGAAGATTCTCATCGGTCGATGAAAGTACTACCGCATCGGCATTGCTGACGATCACATCGCAGTTGTTGGTGCCAGCGGCCCGCATTCCTTTTACCTTCAAAGGGTTATTCCCTACTCTTGATGCAAATTCTGACTCTTGGGTGCCATACTGGGTAATCCCTTTCTCAGTAGCGGTATCCCTATCGACCCAATCTGGCCCATAGACTTCCTCACCGCTCTCATTCAATAGCCTTGGGGAAAGAGCATACTGGACACCAAGGCCACGGCAATCGACAATCATGCCAGTATAGGAGCCACTGGGGTTGGAAGGGATTTCTTTGCCTTCATATTCGACCTGCTTGGATCCGGTAGGCGGCAACAATACTCCGAGAATTTTCCCGGCAAGAGATACTTCAACATCCAATTCGACGGTCCCGTCTTCCATATATCTTGGTGAGCCAACAGTCCGGAATCCACGAAGGGTGCCCTCGACAGTGACACGGATAACATCCGATTCTACCATCGAGTTATTGACCACAGTTTCACCGGTGAGATTGATCCCCTTAATCACTTCCATTAGACGGCGATAAGCATCGATTCGTGCGGAAGTCAGTGCGCTGGTTCTTTGC
>PFXJ01000105.1:0-12020 GCA_002791595.1 candidate division Zixibacteria bacterium CG_4_9_14_3_um_filter_46_8 | reverse complement strand
AAACCGCCACAGTCATGAGTAGGATCAATAGAGCGGCGCCCTTAAAATACCTGGTTGCAAAATTCATCCAATAACCTCCTCAAACAGTTGATTGATTTCATTCTTGTATAATCAGGTTCCTTATTATCCATATATAAACTTGATTTTCACAAACCTTCCAAGAAAGCGGGTGAAGGGAATCGAACCCTCGTATCAAGCTTGGGAAGCTTGTGTTCTACCATTGAACTACACCCGCATTGTCAAAAACATTGGCGATTGAGACCCAGAAATCATCATTCTGGAATTGCGTATTCCAATTATGCAAAGCACAAGCATCGCTATCCATAGTATTGTCATCAAATATTTTACATTATCTCCCGCAAGTCAAGTAATTTTTAGCCCGGGAATTCCTGTTGGCATCATCTCTTGAAATTTGGGCGATCGATAATTTTACTTCATTCTTGGTTTTTTCCCGAGAAAATATCCCGATTCCGATTATTCTGCGATTTGCGGCGCAGCGAGGCTATGGGTGCCTGGCCTCTTTTTGGTATTCGCTATACGAATAAAATATAACATAACCTGCGGTAATTATCACCGGCGCAAGAACAAATATCCAGGCATAATCACGAAACAAAACTCCGACCACTGCTATCGCCGCACAGATCTTAAAAAGCTTGGCGCTAAGCTGATGCGTTTTCTTCCACACCATATCGCTCGATAATGTCCATGGTGTTCTGATACCGATCGACCAATTTCTCTTGGTATGTCCAAGGAGAATACCAACATCAAACCACAAAATCCCCAATGCAAATGGCAAAATCAAATTGGGGCTAATCTCAATACCCAAATTCCATAAAATTACGTCCAAGTAAAGAACCAACAGAAATCCAAAAACAATGATTATGAAGGTATCGAAATGTTTCCTGAAATCATCGATATTCATTTTCAACGGGTCAATTCTGGGAATCACAATGAACAGAAGGGCCAATCCGGAGAGAATCGATGGAAGAAGGAACACTCCCCAAAATCTCGACATATGACCGTCCACCTCTCCGCGGAAATTCCAATGTGAAGCGACCCGCTCCGGCATTTGGGGGTAAAAGATAAGGCCAAGGGCCCAAGACAAAAGAACCAATATGATAATAATGGCCCAGGATTTATTCATTCGCGCCTACCCAAACAAGGGATATCGAATTCATCTCGGATGGCAACCATATCGATGCGATAGGAAACTCCATTAATGTTGGTGGATGCTTTCGTCCACTTTATTTTTGAGTCCCTCATCATGAGAAACCTCGCCGGTAGCATCAAGGTGCAATCGTTCGACATAATGCACAAACTGAACATAAGCTTCCACATATTCGCGACCCAAGGCAACGCTCTCATTCGCATGTGTTCTCGTTTCCATTGCGCGGGAAAAATGCTCTCTTATCCCTGCGGCTATATCACCAGTCACCAATTTGACCAGATTATCAACCGAGCCGCTGTCCAAAGCCTTATCTGCTCCTTCAATTGCCGGATCCAAGTCAGTCCCGGCAGGTTTCAGACCGGTATAAGGAGCGCCTTCACCAGCCCGATGGACTCTCACTACAGTCTCAAAGAAATATCTATCGGCAAATCCTTTTGCCTCTGGATTCTTGGCCCTTAAAGCGATCGTTTCATTGAATAGCGCACTAATCTCATTTTCATCCGCCGGTTTAATCCATTTAAGAACCGGAGTGATATCACTCTTTTCCAGCGCAAGCTTCGTATCCTTAACTACTGGACCATCAAGGGTATCGCAGTGGGCAAATACAATCGACGGAATTAATAAGAAGATACCGATTACCATCACCACAGTGAAACTGAACAAGCCTTTCATCGCAATCCTCCTCTTTCGAAACGGATCCCATTGAAGCAGATAGACGATTTAGGTTTTCCTTGCACGCTCGTCATCTGCCGCATCGGGAAATATCAACGCCAAAATTATTTCACCAATATCATTCTATTCGCTTTGCTTTCACTATCGCCGATTATCCGATAGAAATAAATACCAGTGGGTACAGCATCTCCATTGCCATTGATTCCTTCCCAAATCAATTCCCCACTGCCGTTTACCGCAATTGAATATACCAACCGTCCGGATATGTCGTATATTCGCAATTGCGATTCGCCATTAACATTGCGGTATGGGATTACCGTGGAGCCATTGAATGGATTTGGATAATTTGGC
Source organism: candidate division Zixibacteria bacterium CG_4_9_14_3_um_filter_46_8 (assembly GCA_002791595.1). Taxonomy (GTDB): domain Bacteria; phylum Zixibacteria; class MSB-5A5; order UM-FILTER-46-8; family UM-FILTER-46-8; genus UM-FILTER-46-8. The sequence continues at coordinate 9,829 of PFXJ01000105.1, read as the reverse complement.
AAAACCGTTGAATAATCAGACGTTCCGACCAACTCCGGGGATTCCTCTTCGCCACCAAACCAACCATTGAGTTCCCAGTCAACAAATGAGGCCTCTTCCGCATCGATCGCCATCGCTGACTTAGTAAAAGCGAATACTGCTGAATCCCTTACCACGCTGGGATAATCGCCGGCATAAGCGCGATATTTATAATCGCCCGGAGGAGCGTAAGAGGGCACATTTTGGACGATATTCGACTGGGCCAAAACCTGATAGCCAGTCAGCGGGATATTTTGGAAATTGTAGAGCGGGCCATAAGTTGTCCCGTTAGGAAGGGTCAGCATTATCCAGACATCAGTCTGCGTGGTGTTGCCATAATTGTTGGCGATTATGCCAGTGAAGCGAAATGTGCCTCCTGCCGCAGGGACGGAGGTCGGAATATCATTAGGCACCATATAAATCGAAAATAGCGAAATCGGATTATTATCGATTTGAATCTGCATGCTGTCAACACTGGAGTTCCCTACACCATCGGTAGCTCTAACCACCGCCCAGTAATATCCATCCGGAAAGTCATCGGTCACCAAACTATTAGCGGCATCAGATAATTCGAGCTTGCCATCGCCATCCGAATTGGTGATGATGAAGTAATAATCGCGATAGTCATAGTCTCCACGAGTAGGACAGGTCGCATCGACACGGTAAATTACATCCATAACATCCTCCCATGGTAAGAAATCAGAAAACTCGAATGAGAGCACTGGACCGTAATCAAGCATAGTGTTGCGGATGTTATATTCGATGCGATGCGGATTCAATCTCCAGTAGGGGTCACCCACCAGATCATCGATTCTCGAAATAAGATCGATTTTCCCGCTCAAAGCTCCTGCGGGATTGAAATATTGTGATGGGTTGTTCTGATTGCTGATAGCATAAAGATAATTCCCATAAGCTTTTCGTATGACCGGCGCGGCCGTATCGTTAAAAACCGTCAAGGAGTCATAAGGATTCCCCACAAATAGCCAGGTCGCCTGCCATGTCACTCCGGCATTCCTGATGCAGGCAAAATGCAGATGATGGAAATTATAAATTGGCCATTCCACGAGCTTGCCCAAGTATTGCCCTTCTTGGACATACTGACCAATCTGAACCGCGATGCTGGATTGGAGTAGATGGGCGTATAGCCAGCCATTACAACTATCCGCGCCGGCGGACGAGCCGGTGGCAACGCGCCAATGCCATTCGCCGCTGGTAGTGAGGATCGCTTTGACATATCCGGGACGAACGGCGAACACCGAATCACCGGCATTGCCAAATATGTCTATACCAGGATGTAGGTAGGGTGAGCCGCCATAATCCTGATATTCTCCCCAGTAATTTCCCAGCGGGTGAGCTTGATTTGTGGGTTTGACCGGCCAGAAAATTGCAAAGGCAATCTGCGGCCAGATAAGAAGCAATGCTAAAATAGCTATTTTTCTCATTGGAAACCTCGAAATGTAAATCAAAGTTAGTCTATTTAACCAGAGTCATCCTCCGGACGAGTTTCGAATCAGCATTATCGATTTTATAGAAGTATATTCCGGATGAAACCGGTCTTCCCTGGCTATCAATCCCTTCCCAATTATAATCGCCTTCGCCGCTGACATCTGCCGAAAAGATCATCTTCCCAGCGATATCGAATATCTGCAATTTCCCTGGGCTGGCAAGTTTGAATGGTATTATGGTTGAGCTGTTGAATGGATTGGGGTGATTCTGTTCAAGCTGAAAATCAACAGGTATTACCGTGTGCCCATCCTCCACTCCGACATTCCCATTCTTGAATTGGACCTCCATACTATCGATATCAAAATTGCCGTACTCATCATAAACCTGCACATAGACACAATAATCCCCGTCGGGACAATCAGCAGTAGGAAATGCCAGCGCCTTCTCAGATAATTCCGCCAACGAATCGCCATTATTATTGGTTATGATATGGTAATAATCCCGATCCCTATCCATCCACATCGGTGGCAGCAAGGTGCTATCCCGTTTGTAAAGAAGCGTGGCGTAGGGTTCGTAATATTCGGTTCCATAAAAACTATATGGATGATTTAGAATATGCCCCATTGTCCGTGATATAATTGTGTCCCCTTCCGGGATTGCAAGCACCCAATAATATGAGCAGAAAGCCGGTTGTTCCCATTCCGAATCACCGATATAATCGCTGACCTTCACGATGATGTCAATATCCCCATACAGGCTGTCCGGCTGAAGATAATTGCTGGTTTCATTCTGGCAGAAACCGAATTTTGACCAGCCAAATACATTCTCGATCACCGGCGGATTTAAATCGGTGTCCGGCACAAGTGATAGCAATGGATTATAGACAATCCCCCATTCATTATCATCATACCGCCATACCAATCCAGAATCCTCTATCTCTACAAAATGGATATGCCCCCAATCTTCGGCCCAATAGATGATGTTTCCAAGATAGTCGTGAATGGCAACAGAATCTCCCACGTCAACTTGAATTGAGCTTTCGATCAGATGAGCGTACAACCAGCCCTTCGACCATCCTGATGACTGTTCGGGACTGATTGCCAATCGCCAATATTCATCACCACCCAGCGTGAGAACACATTTGACAATTCCGGGCGCAACTGCATATACGGGTTCTTCAATAGGCGTTATTATGTCCAATCCCTGGTGAAGATATGACCAATCCGCCTCCCCGTAGCTCATATGTTGCTCATAATGATTCCAGATAGTGCACATGCTGTCAAAAGGGAAAAATGGCCAGGGAATTGGATCATAGCCAGTGGGCGAGGTCTTCTTCAGTTCTGATTTATCAAATACCCTCATTTTTTGGGCTGAGCAATCTCTCGACATAATAACATTCCCATCGGCGTCATAAACTCTCATAATGCCTTTAGAAAGGTCCTGGTCTCGATAATGGATGGCGGCAATTATTTTGCCATCCTTGACAATAAGATCACGATATGATAATTCGCTTTCAAGATTATTCTCGAAAAACAGATTGCCATTTTCAATTGAATAGGCTTTGAGTCGGTTCTTATTCATGATGATGATGCTATTATCTTCGGCACAAACCCTGATTTTGCGGATGTAATTAAGTCCAGTCTCCAATTCTTTGATAAGCCCTCCATCCCGAAAAATCTTCACCTTTCCACCGATGGAGATGGCAAGAATATTTCCGTCCTCGGCTAAATCAAATTGATCGGCGGGGGGATATGTTTCGATTTGATGATCAGTAATTGAAATTATGAATAGATGCTCTGAAGTTCCGACTCCGAATTTGCTTCCTCTATCCGAGAAACCAAAAAGCGAGGCACCCCTGAAAGTCTCCGAAAAAAGCGATTCACCCGCCGGAGAATGGAAATGTATAGTCAATTCATTCCTAAAATGAAATCGCGTATCCATAAAGGCGGTGATGCCGGAATCGGAGATATAAACCGCCGAGCCCGGAGCTCGATCCAAAGTAAATAGCAATCGATTTTCTTCATATAGCTGGAAATTTAGCAGTTCACGAACCTCATCCGAAAAGCCTCCAATTTCATACCTGCACCAAAATACTCCATTCCCGGAATTAGCTCTTCCGCCAATGCCCGGTGAACTGAATATGAACTTGCCTGATGATGAGACGGAGATATTACCGAATAAATTTGCCATGTCATCCGCATTTGATAAAATCGGATTGTTGAAAGCAATAAACGAGACCAAGACAGCAATCAATAATTTCATTGTCGTGACCTTTCACTTTCTTTCTTGGGGCTTCTAATAGGGAAGGCACAGCCGGCATACGCGCCGGCTTCTTGAATGAGACAGAAAAGATTCTCAATTCGCAACGGCTCGCCAATGGCAAACCCTTGGCCATATTTCATCCCGATAGCATTCCCGTATCCCCGTGCCATCGATTCCAACGCCCAAATATAATCACGCTTTTTCATCGGATTTAAGAATTGAGACTTGTGAGCCTTGAGTGCCGCCATCCAGGCATCGAATTCTTCGGTGATATCTACCACGAAAGTGGGGGGAACTTCTGATGGCAGGAAATAATGAAATATCGCCTTGACCCTATGCGGCTCGCCTTTGGCGGGTATTTTTTTTAAAGTGGCATAATTGGCGGCATTGATGACTATTTTGCCTGCGGCAAGATGGTCGGGATGCCCCTGACGTTTGCCATGCCCACCCTCCCAATATGGACAGAGTATTATTTGGGGACGATATTTCCGAATCAATCCCGCCACTTTGAGACGAGAGTCGTAATTATCTTCCACCTTGCAATCGCCAAAATCCAACCGTGCCAGCAGTTTAGCCCCAAGGATTTCCGCGGCATCTTCCGCTTCTTTCTTGCGGATGGCCATTGTCCCCCCGGTCCCCATCTCGCCTTTTGTTAGGTAGATTATCCCCGTTGAAAAACCCAACTTTCTCATCTTGACCAACACCCCACCCGTCCCAACTTCCACATCATCCGGATGAGCGCCAATTGAAATAAGATCAATATCCATCTATCCTCATTGAATCTCAAAGAAAGCAAAATCCTACTATTTTCCTACTTCATAATAAACAAATAAAATATGAAATGTCAACCTGAATATGGGGATGTGCAGACTTGATTTAGATAAGAGCCACAGCTTTAACTTTAGCGAATCAGCGCAAAATCGATGCTTTCTTGATAAGCGGAGGCTTACGGGTGGTGAACAGAAGTTGAATTCAAGGCTTCTTTCGCTGTTCTCACTATCCGCTCGACGGTAAAACCGAATTCACGATATAGCTCCTTGTCCGGAGCTGACGCACCGAATCCTTCCATCCCGATGACTCGTGATTTATTTGGGCATCCAAGATACCGCTCCCAGCCCATTGTCGATCCAGCCTCGACGGCGATGCGCGTTCTCACGATGGACGGCAGAACCTTCTCCCTGTAATCCTTGCTCTGCCAGTCAAACAGGCTCCAGCAGGGCATACTAACAACCCGTGATTTAACTCCCTCTTTCATTAGGACTTCGTGGACGTCAAGGCACAATTGGACTTCAGAGCCCGTTCCGATCAGCATTACGTCAGGCAAGCTATCGCAGTCAGCCAGAATGTAAGCGCCCCTTAATGCCCCATCCGCGGAGGAATATATCTTTCGATCGATGGTGGGAATGGATTGACGACTCAATATCAAGGCGATGGGATGGTCGGTGACCGCCAATACATATTTCCAAATGCTCGAAACTTCATTGGCATCGGCAGGTCTGATAACATCGAGATTAGGAATCGCTCGTAATGCGGCCAGATGTTCGATTGGCTGGTGGGTTGGCCCGTCTTCGCCAAGACGGATGCTGTCGTGGGTAAAAATGTATATCACTGGTTGACTCATCAATGCTGCCAGGCGGATGGAAGGTCTCATATAGTCGGAAAAGACCAAAAAAGTGGCCGTATATGGACGAATTTTGCTCAAAGCCATTCCATTGGCGATTGCGCCCATAGCATGTTCTCTTATTCCGAAATGGAAATTGCGCCCATCATAAACTCCATTGGCAAAGCTCTTGGCCCCATCTATCAGAGTCTTGGTAGATTCGGCCAGGTCTGCGGATCCGCCGATAAGCCAAGGAATATGTTTCGCCACCGCATTGAGCACTTTCCCACTGGAATTGCGTGTCGCCGTACCCTTGACATCAGCGGCAAATAGCGGCAAATCTTTTTCCCACCCGGTAGGCAATTCACGCTTCAGCATCATCATGAATTGATTTGCCAGTTCCGGATATTCGATCTCATAGGAAGCAAATTTCTTATTCCATTCCGATTCAAATTTCATCCCCCTGGCTATCACCGATTGCCGATATGGTTCTATCTCAGTCGGGATTAGGAATTTAGCTTCGGGGTCCCATCCATAATTCCTTTTCACCGCTTTAATTTCATCTTCTCCCAACGGCGATCCATGAGCGGCAGATGTATCCTGCTTATTGGGACTGCCGTAGGCTATATGGCTATCCACAATGATCAAAGATGGGTGACTGCTCTCCGTCTTGGCATTCTTCAATGCGCATTCAATGGCCTTCAAATCATTGGCATCATTCACCTTCTGAACAAACCAATTATAGGCTCTAAAACGGGCAGCTACATCTTCGCTGAAAGTCAATTTGGTGGAGCCTTCAATAGTAATATGATTATTATCATAAATCCATACCAGATTGCCAAGCCCAAGGTGTCCGGCCAGAGAGGCGGCTTCACTGGAAACACCCTCCATTAAGTCGCCGTCGCTGACAATTACGAATATGTTATAGTCGATAATGTCATATCCCGGACGATTGAAATAACTTGCCAGCCATTTTTCTGCTATGGCCATACCGACACTACAGCCCGCACCCTGCCCCAATGGTCCGGTAGTTGTTTCCACGCCGGGAATAAGATGATATTCTGGGTGGCCGGGAGTTATGCTATGTAACTGTCTAAAATTCTTTATATCACTTAGAGTAATATCGTAACCCATTATGTGAAGAATGCCATAAAGAAGCATCGAAGCATGGCCGGCTGAGAGGATGAATCGATCCCGATTGGGCCATTCCGGATTCTGCGGATTGTGCCGAATGAATTTATCCCAAACCGTGAATGCCACCGGCGCCAACGCCATTAATGCCCCCGGATGTCCTGAATTCGCCTTCTGGATGGCATCAATGCCCAATGTGCGGATGGTATTGATAATTAGGGTCGATAGTTTTTCTTCCTGACTCATTGAATTCCTTGGCTTTACTTCAAAAAATGCATCCTCTAACTTCTTTGATTGTAATATACTGGTATCTCTTTCGGACGCAAATGATTTTGCCTTTGTCTCAAACATTGTTCGAATGAATTCATATTCGGTTTCGCATTTCCCCGGCTCTATAATTATGATAGTGAATCAGAAACATACTAAGCGTTGGCATAATCTCAGGATATACTTCAAAATCATACAACTCGCCCTAACAATTGCGCCTGAGGCCATCGCCTTGAAATAAATATCGATTAGTTAATTCTATAGCTTATATAGAGATTAAGATATATAATATTAACGGTCTAAAACCGGCTTGGCAATCGATTGCAGGAGGTCATTATGAAAATTATCTTCTTGGACCTAATTGCTGTTATTCTGCTTTCAGCATCAGTCGTCTCTGGGAAAGATGACCCTTGCTATGGGAATCTCACAACTTGGGGATCGAATCTCAATACAACCATAGTAAATGATGGGACCTTAGGGGGAGGATATGGCGTAATCGATCCCGAAACAGGGGGCACGGCCCCGCCTCTCCAATTCCCGCAGAATTCAAGCCTCGAATATCTTTTCCAGGGCGGTATATGGGTAGGCGCCATCGTCAATGGCGATACTTTGGTTTCGGTCGCTGATGATGGTTGGTGGGGCACTCGGGAGATATTTCCAGATTCCTGTCCCGACGGCTCTTTGAGAATGCAATCGGATATAGCAGACCGTGAAATCATCGGAGTTTTCTATGACACCAGTATCACTCATGCCGATATAGACCCAATCGACCTGCGACCTCATATTCCTATTGGGGTGAAAATTACCGTTCACAGCTACTCCTGGTTCAATGCCCCTTCCAATGACTTCGCTATTCTCCGCTTCACGATAGAGAATATTTTTGATCATCCTATAAATGATATTTGGATTGGAATGTTTTATGATGGCGATATTCACCATGTTGAAGATATGGGCGGCGGAGCGACAGATGATCTTGCCGGATCGATTGATGCCGGAGATCGATATGCGGTTTACATAATTGATAATAATGGCGATCCAGACAGTTTCTACAACTGGAATTATATGAGTCCGACCTCCGTATGCGGTTTGATCTTACTGAATCCTCCTGAAGATAATTTAACTTCCTGCTTCAATTGGTGGAACAGCAATTTCAATCCACTTGGCGACTGGGGGCCCCAATGGCAGGAGAATTATCATGGACCTTTTCCAGGAGGGGGTATCGGCACTCCCGGAGGCGATGCCGCCCGATATTTCGTGATGTCAAATGGGGAGCGCGACTATGATCAAATCTATTCCGCCATCGATTATTCCGAAGGCGGCCCCTATGGCCGAATGTGGATTCCTCCCTCTCTGGGATGGGGCGGCTATATCGCTCTGGGTAGTGATACCAGAATGTTATTATCTTTTGGAAGTTTCGATCTCAATCCAGGCGAATCGAGAAATATCGATCTGGCAGTAGTCGGCGGTGAATATATGCATCAGTTACCCAATAATTTCGCAGATAATTTGTATGGGCACGCCTATGACACCACATCTATTGGTCAGTATTACGAAAATCTGAATTTTACTGACTTCATCGCCAATATCAACAATGCCATAGTTCGATATGATGGTCCCCCCTCAATACAGCGAATGTGGTCAACTTTATTACTTCACAATCAGGCCTGGGATGCCGGAACTGAATTCACCATTGACGCCGAGGTAGCGGCCCTTGATCTCAATCCCAATATCGACAGCGTAACTCTATATTATAGGACCACTGGCTCCGGATCATTCACTTCGGCCAATATGACTCCCTTTATCCCTCCCCATGCCTATAGAGCGTTGATACCCGGGTCATTTTCTCAGCCGCCGGGTGTCGATTATTTCATAACCGCAGTCGATGGCGACAAAGTCGGAATTGATCCCTTCACTGCCCCAGCATATCCTTATCAATTGGCGATTCTACCCAACGTGGCTCCGCGGATTGTGCATGATACTATCCGAGCCCTGTATATAGGTGAGCCGATCCCGGTGATGGCCGAGATTATCGATTCCACCAATAATGTTTCTTCAGCTTCTTTAAGCTACCGCATCGCGGGGCAGCCGGAATATCAAACTGTGATGATGCCGAATGACTCCAGCGATATTTATTCCGGCATCATACCAGCCGAATATGTAACACCTCTCGGTGTCAATTATTTTATCTATGCCAGGGACGATTTCAATGTTGGGAACTCCGTCGGCACACCCGATCACCCTCTCTCCATCGAGCAAGGGTGGATTAATCATCCACCAGAAACCTTTCTTTCTGCACAATTCAGGCGTCTTTACTATAGTTGTCCATACCTCACCCAATTTAACCCTGGGATCGAGGCAAGGTGGTATTGTGAGGACCCCGATGATCCCTACAATTTACGGCCGACATACTACCATTGGGAGTTATTCGGACCTTTTGAAACCGCGGCGGATACCAATTCCTCCGAGCAATTCATTTATTCTGCTTTCGATTCAACGCTGAATGAAATGGTGAGATGGGAATCATTTGATAGCGCCAGCGGCACCGAATGGGTTACCGACAAGACTTTAGATATCTATAATCTCCGAACCGGCTATTATTATTTCAGGGTTCAGGCCAGAGATGATTCGATGGCGATCGACTCCACTTATGCCGATTCTCTTGGAAATCTGCAATCGGCGGGCGTGTTCAAAGCGATGCAACCCTACTGGAGTTCCGGGGATGATGGGCTCAAGGATATTTTGGTAATAGATGATTCCCGCTACCTGAATTTTCCAGCGGAATGCGACAGCGCGGCAAAAGCCCGGAATTACCAAATGCGGATTCTTGAGGCCGCCGGTATTGACACTCTTAATATGGTAACATGGCTGAACAATAGCGATAGGACTTTATTTTCAGGTGATGGCGGCTCCGAGGTTGAAGAACTGATGAAATACAGATTGGTTTTGGTAATTAATGATGATTGGTACTTGCCGCTGAGCGATTCGGCTGTCCAATGGTATCATAGAATGCTTGATGTCGGCGGGAAAATAATGTTCACCGGCAGATACACCTTTCTGGTCGGCAATCGCTCCGTCGATTCCACTTTTCAGATTGTCAATGGTGTC
>PFXJ01000038.1:1115-11712 GCA_002791595.1 candidate division Zixibacteria bacterium CG_4_9_14_3_um_filter_46_8 | reverse complement strand
TTCCTGAGATTCTGAAAGCATGATCTCATAAGGAGTCATTCCAGATTCGCGGATTGGAATTTTGGACAACTGCAGCTCCATCCCTGAATTTCCCCGTGCTGACATCTCGGTTGAGGAACAAGTGATTCCCGCGGCTCCCATATCCTGGATACCCACAATCAGGTTCTCCTCGATGATTTCCAGCGTCGCTTCCAATAAAAGTTTCTCTGTAAAAGGGTCGCCGATCTGGACCGCTGGCCTGCGCGATTCCGATTGCTCTGACAATTCCTCAGAGGCGAAAGTGGCGCCATGGATTCCATCTCTACCTGTGGAAGAGCCGACCACCAGCACCGGACAGCCATCCCCCCGGGCCATCGCCGAAGCCATTTTGCCGATTTTGACAACGCCTACAGCCATAGCATTAACCAGCGGGTTGCCGCTATAGCAATCCTCGAAGTAGATCTCGCCGCCGACTATCGGCACGCCAAAGCAGTTTCCATAGCCACCGATGCCTCGGACCACGCCATCCATAAGATAGCGATTTCTACCCGTAGAAAGCGGTCCGAAGCGAAGAGAGTTCAGGGCGGCGATAGGACGCGCCCCCATAGTAAAGATATCTCTAAGGATTCCGCCGACGCCAGTAGCCGCACCCTGATACGGCTCCACGGCCGAAGGGTGATTATGCGATTCGATTTTGAAGACAATCGCCAGTCCATCGCCGATATCAACTGCGCCCGCATTTTCTTCACCGGCGCCGACTACCAGTCGGGGACCACTTCGAGGCAGAGTTTTCAATAATCTAATGGAATTTTTATAGCTGCAATGCTCAGACCACATCACGGAGAAAATCCCAAGCTCAGTATAAGTTGGAGCTCGCCCCATAATTTTCAATATGCGACGATATTCCTGGGGATTGAGCCCATGTTCTTCGGCGAGTTCTAAATTTACTTCAGGTTCGGATTTTTGTTTCAATGCTTCACCATATTGGGAAAAGCCCAATATATCCGGCAAAGCTGTGTTAGTCAAAATAAAAAGAAAAGATGATAGCCGCCATCTGCCTTAGTGACAGAAGCGGCTGACTCATTGAAATGATGCTTTTTGGGCCGCAAACAGCTTGACTGCTTGAAAGCATTATCCCTGCTTCAATGGTTTTTCAAGAGCATATTCAAATACATCCTCGACATTATCGACGGCAATGAATCTGAGCCCTTTCATTATTTCTGCGGGAAGTTCCTCTAAATCTTTCTCGTTCTGTTTTGGGAAGATGATGGTTTTGAATCCGGCGCGATAGGCAGCCAATGATTTTTCTTTAAGCCCTCCGATGGGTAGCACCTCGCCCCGCAAAGTTATCTCCCCGGTCATCGCGATGAGCGGTTTGACCGGACGTTCCGTGATAGTGGAAAGCAAGGCGGAAGCGATGGTAATGCCGGCAGAAGGCCCGTCTTTGGGAGTGGCGCCGGCGGGCACATGGATATGGAAATCGAAAGCCTCGAAAAGCTCGGGATCGATGCCCCAGAGGGGGGACCTGCTTCTGATAAAAGAGGTGGCGGCTTGCATAGATTCACGCATCACGTTGCCGATGTGACCGGTCAATGTCAGCGAACCTCGTCCAGGCATTTTTGTGGCTTCGATATATAAAACCTCGCCGCCGACAGAAGTCCAAGCCAATCCTGGCACCACGCCAAGCCTCGGTTTCTCAAAAATCGCATCTCTGATAAATCTCTCTGGGCCCAAGAAGCCACGGACTTTTTTGGGGGTGATCCTTATTTTCTTGCAATTCCCATTTGCTACTATCCGTGCCACTTTCCGACAGATGTTGCCGATTTCGCGGCGAAGATTTCTTAATCCCGCCTCACGAGTGTAATCATCTGCAATTCGGATTAAAGCCCGGTCATTGAATTCAATATGGCTTTTGGTCAAACCATTGTTCTCTATCTCGTGAGGGACCAGATAGGCTTTGGCTATAGCCAGTTTTTCCAAATCGGTATAACCTGACAGGTAGATGACTTCCATTCTGTCCCGCAGAGCGGCTGGCACCGGTTCGAGAAGATTGGCGGTCCCGATAAAGAATACTTTTGAGAGATCGAAGGGCACCTCCAGATAGTGGTCCACAAAATTGCAGTTTTGCTCAGGATCGAGCACTTCGAGAAGCGCCGATGCGGGATCGCCGCGAAAATCGTTGCCGATTTTATCAAGTTCATCAAGCATAAATACCGGGTTGCCGGACTGGACTTTGCGAAAAGCCTGGATGAGCCTTCCGGGCATAGAGCCGACATAGGTCCGACGGTGGCCACGGATTTCAGCTTCATCCCGTACTCCACCCAGCGACATTCTAAAAAATTTGCGTCCCATAGCGCGGGCTATGGAACGTCCCAATGAGGTTTTGCCAACGCCCGGAGGGCCGACAAAGCAGAGGATCGGACCCTTGATGTTGGGATTGAGTTTACGGACTGCAAGATACTCCAGTATCCTTTCCTTTATCTTTTCCAGCCCATAATGATCTTCATCAAGGATTTTCTGGGCGTCATTTAATTCCAGCGAGTCAGGAGTATCGATTTTCCATGGAAGCGCAATCAGCCAATCGAGGTAAGTTCTGGAAACAGTATATTCGGCGGCGGCAGGATTCATCCTGGCAAAGCGGTCCAATTCCGTCAGAGCCGCTTCCCTGGCGGTTTCGGTCATGCCCACAGCGTCGATTTTTTCGCGATAGGTTGCGATCTCGGCTGTGCGATCATCTCCATCACCAAGTTCTCGCTGAATGATTTTCATCTGTTCGCGCAGGATATATTCTTTTTGAGTCTTGCCGATTTCGTTGGCGGCATCATCCTTAATCTTCTGGGCGATATCAACTACCTGCATCTCCCTTTTCATATAAGTCGCCACTAGATTTAGCCTAGCAATGGCATCAAATGTCTCCAGGATAATCTGTTTGGAATCATTCTTGATTTTCAGATTCGCGGCGATTATGTCAGCTAGGCTGGAGACGCTCTCGATATTGCCGACAGTCTGCATTATGTCTTCTGGCAGGTAATTAACTCTCTCAACAAAATTCAGCAGGAGGCCTCGCATCGAGCGCAAGAGGGCCTCTTCTTGAATATCATCCATCGGCGGCGACTGGATGATCTGGAGGATGGCGGTTGGTGGTGGGCCATTATCAATGATCCTCTCGATCTTGAATCTCTCGGTGCCCTGTATCAGGATACGCACGCTTCCATCCGGAAAACGCAACATTTTCAGCACTTTGGCTAATACACCTACACTGTGGAAAGGGATCATTGTTGATTCCGGTGTCGAGTTTTTTTGGCGATAGACTGCTCCTATCGGCAACCCCTGCATTATGGCTTCATCCAGCATCTGAGTATATTCAGTTTCGGTGATGACCAGGGGCAATGTTAGCCCGGGGAATACTACCTGGTCTTTTAGCGGCAATATGGAGATTGCTTTTTGACCAATATCATTCCGCACAGCATTTTCAGTTTTGATGCTATTTTCTGGCACATTGACCCCCTATAAAGTGGATGTGATGCATTTATTTTAAGGAACATTTTCCGGCACGGCGCGACAATCCTTGACGATTTTCTCAAGCCATTTTTCAAATTTTTCGGCCTTATTTTCCAGCATAAAATTTAGTTCAAATCGGTTTTCAGAATTAGACATCGCTTTTTTGGGCGTGAAGAGGTAATCCAAATCGGACTGGACCTTTTTCCGTTCCCCTCGGAGTTCGATAGTTCCATCCGATTGGTAATCAATTCCCCCAATAAATTCGAGTGAATATTTTCCCGGCTCCGCAATTTTCATAACAATTAACTTAAAACCGGAGAACTGCCAGATTCTCTTTTGGGACAACTCTCATTCCTCCCGCAAACCGCTACTAAGCGCCTGTGATCTTCTTTCATTACTATTATCGGAGTTAAGTTCACAGGTCTTATGTTAAAGATAATTAAAATTGACGCATACAGAAACCATTATCCGGTTGGCAGTTAGAAGCTTGCAACGCGCTTAGACATTGAATCGGAACAGGATCACATCGCCATCCCGGACAATATATTCTTTGCCTTCAAGTTGAAGCTTTCCTTTTTCTTTGGCGGTGTTCCAATTGCCAAGCCGATCAAGATCATCAAAATGGACAATCTCAGCCTTTATGAAGCCCCGCGCAAGATCGGTATGTATTGCGCCTGCTGCCTGCTGTGCGGTTGCTCCTCTGTTTATGGTCCAAGCTCGAACTTCCTTCTCGCCGCCCGTTAGAAAAGATATCAACCCCAAGAGTCGATAGGATTCTTCTATTACGGTATGAAGCGCAGGCTTTTTTATCCCGAGGCTTTCGCGAAACTCCAGCCTATCTTTCTCATCAAGGCGGGAGATTTCCATCGCAATTTTGGCACACAAAGCAACCGCGACTGAATTATTCGGCTTTAACAGTCTCCTGAGAGTCTCCGGGATTTGGTAGCGCCCGATTTCATTTTCACCGATATTGAGAATATAAAGCTGGGGTTTGAGGGTTAGAAAAGCATAGCCCGCGATGAGTTTCAATTCCTCTGAGGTAAAACCGATATCGGCCAAAAATTGCTCTGCTTCCAGCGCTTCCCGGCAACGGCTAAGGATTTCCAGCAATTTGGATGACTCGGGCGATTTGGCGACTCTAATCCTTTTCTCCAGTTTTTCAACATTATTTTCAGCCAGAAGGAGATCGTTGAAAACCAATTCCGCATTGGCGTTGATAATATCCCGGTTTGGATTAACAGTCCCGTCGGGATGAGGAATACTTCCTTCCTCGAAAAGCCGAACAACTTGCGCCAGAGCATCAACATATCGCAGGTTGGAGATGTAAGCCGCCTCTTTCTTCTGCTCACTGACCGCACCGGTCATACCGGCAATATCGGCATAGTGGACTTCAGCGGGCGTAATCTTGGCCGGTTTGTAAATTTCGGCAAGCCGTAGCAGACGTTGATCCGGGACTTTGACTACGGCACGATTGGCTTCTTTGGACTGTGAATAGCTGCCGGTAACAGCCTGCTGACCGGTGAGAGCATTGAAAAATGTGGTCTTTCCCGAAGATGGCAGTCCTATAATTCCTATGCGCATAACGTTAGATTCTCATCATTCTGGTTAATGGAATAACGTCTTGTGAGGCAAGACCTATCTCTCATTATCACTCCTTTTCCGGGTCAATCGTGGTCGGATAGATACTTTTCCGATTGCAAATCGCTGTAATTTCGCCATGAATTCCGAAGGCCACTTTCTTTTTTTATAGCCGCTTTTCAATGTCGAAGTTGCCAGTTGTGATAATTCATCCCATTTCCCCTCGTTCCGGATAAGACTCTCCAGCTCCCCTCTTTCCGGGTTCTCTGGGGATGGGAATGTGACATCCTGGTCTCTGACCATATTGGCAATATGGGTTGTGCCATTGATTCGCGTGGTATTTTTCTTCAGAGAATATTCTATCAGGAGATCTTTCACCCTCTGTTCCCTAGCCTTAAGTAGATTCTGCCGTTCACAGATCCTCACATATGTGTCCACTAATTTTACCCCATCTTCATCCTTAAACTCGCGCGGAGATAAGGATTCTGTTTTAGTGATGTGATTCCACGCGGGACAAATACTTTTATAATCACACCATTCGCAAAGATTCGAGATGCTCGGATTGAATTCGCGGTCGCCTTCAACAACTCCAATCAGTGAGCTGATTTGATCCGCCAAACCTGCAAGCTGTTCATTGGTGCGCCGGCTACGGAATTCCTTATCAAATACCAAGTAATGCCAGACAAGCTCAATATCCTCAGCGTCAGGATAAAGTTTCTTCAGACCCAAGTTGTAGAGTGCCAGTTGACGGTCTTCGTCGAAGTGTTTATGTAACGGAAGGGTACCAGAAGTTTTGTAATCGTGAATCTCATATCTCCCATCGCCTTTGTACATTAGGCGATCGATGAAACCCCGCATAGTAAAGTCGGAGCCTTCGTCGAATTTAAAACTAATCGGGACTTCCAGACCAATGGACTTTCCGTCCTCGAATGGATGGTAATGAGCATAATACTCCCTGATGGCCTTTTCCCCTACGGCACGGTAATTCTCGGAAGTATATCCTTGTTTAACTATGTGAATTTTATCATGATAATTCTTCGCCCAAATATCGTTATAGAAACCAAACAGCTCATCTGGAGAAGGGATTTTGCATAGCTTGATATCCTTATATAGTTTTTCGAGGGTCTCGTGGACTCTTAATCCCATAAAGGCTTCGATGCCTTCGAACTCTTCAAGCGGAGGTTTCTCGATATATCTGAACGCATATTGCCGAGGACAGTTTTCATAGGTATTCAATTTTGATATGGAATATAGGGCCATAGGGAAAACCTTACTTTAGACCACTCACATTGATGTTTTCGCCGGTAATGGAGGCGGAATCATCGGATGCCAAATAAAGACAGACTTTAGCAATATCAATTGGAGCCAGCGGCGGCTCTGCTCCCGGAAATGCCACCCTGAACATCGGTGTATCCACTCCACTGGGGCTTATGGCGTTGACTCTAATCTTATACTTTGCCCATTCCACAGAAAGTATCTCAGTCAATCCCCACAAACCGTATTTGGAAATGATATGGGCGCCCATTCCTGGAAACTTTCGGACTCCGGTTACTCTCGAAAGTGATGAAATGTTTATTATCGACCCCCAGGAATCCTTCATCAGGTTAATCGCTGCCTGGCAACATCTGAAAGCGCCCAGCAGATTAACTTCCAGGATTCGCAATAAATTGACTTCCTTTATCTCCTCCATCAAATCCTTTTCCAGAATAGCGGCAGTATTTACAAGTATGTCCAGCTTGTCGATTTTCGCGCCGATTTCATTGAAGGCCTTTCTGACCTCTTCCTGATGCGTGATATCACATATAATAGGGTGGACATTTCCTCCGGAAGCGGTAATGGAGTCAGCTACGGAAATCAATGCGGCTTCCTTGCGCCCGATTAGAAAAACCTGAGATCCTTCATCAGCGCAAAGCTCCGCAACTGCGGCTCCAATACCCCGACTGGCGCCTGTGATTATTGCTGACTTATGAAGTAACTGGGCAGACACTAATAAAATATAAGAGATTGCGGCGTAGTTGGCAAAGCTTTTTGCAAATAAAAAATCCGGGGATTTCTCCCCGGACATAATCATCGGACTTCATACCGAGTATTATTTTACCAAGGTCATTCTCTTGGTCTCAGCGTAGCCATTGCCAACCAGTCTATAAAAGTAAATTCCGGTTGAGACAGTTCCGCCATTATCGTTCAACGCATCCCACGACACCTGATGCGGACCGATGAGATTGAATCCATCAACAAGGGTTCTCACCTTGCGGCCCAAAATGTCATAGATATCCAAGCGAACATTGCCAGCGTTGGGAACCTGATAAGTGATTGTGGTCCGAGCATTGAATGGGTTAGGGTAATTTTGCTTGATATCATAGCCGATGTCCGAAAGATTAGCATCGGGTTCAACACAGCTTCTAAAATCAAACGTCCCGCCGCAGTCACCGTCATTCGCAGATTGGACAAAAACCATCGAGAAATTCAATGAGCTGGAGTCATATGCGGTTGGGTTTTGATAGACCCATCTCCCGACCATGATATAATATGTATAGACACCATATTCGAGACAACCAGGGATTCGCTGATCGACAAAGTTGCAGGTGAGCGTTTCATGGGGGCCCACATTCTCGAATCTGTGACCATTAATCGGGCCATAATATAAGCCAGAGGGGAACCTGAGCATAGCCCAAGCATCAATCGTTTCAGGCTGATCCGAATTGTTAACAATTAGAGTTTGGAACTGGAACCAGCCACCCCAGTAACCGAATTCGATTGGTGGATTTACTGGAGTTATTTCAACATCAAAGAGTGGATCCGCCAATGCTTTACCGAACAGACCCAGGCCGAGAGCCATAACCACAGCCAGCGCCATTGCAATAGCTTTCTTAGTCATACAACAACCTCCTTTGAGAATTTTCATTTCAATTCTCATAGAATATTAAAAATTCATAGCTCCTATGAAGAAAAAAACACTTAACTCACTTGTAGTATATAAGAATCGCAATCGATTGTCAAGACATTTCTTGCTTTTTTTCAAACCCGTCATCGGATTTTTCATTAAAATCGGATTTCATTATTTTTGTAAAATTAGCTTTTGGATTTGGGTCTGATTCATCATTTTCAATTTACAGAAATAAACGCCAGTTGCCACAGTTTCACCCTTTTCACTAATTCCATGCCAAACTATGTTTTTTGTGCCGGGAGATTGATATTCATCTACAAGCGTAATAATTCTCTGTCCCCTGATATTGTAAATATCTAAATTTACTGCAGAAGGAGAAAAGAGCTGATAAGTAATGGTCGCTGATGAATTGAAAGGATTCGGATAAATATTCAATAACTCCGACTGCCCAGGAATTTCATCTTGAGGGGAATACTTCTGCTCTCCATCTTTGGTGAACTCCATCACGGCCCAAGTATAGTCCGGATGACGTTGGTCGCCGATATATGCATACAATTGGTGATGCCCGGGCGGGATAAAGCCGGGAATCCATTGACTTAAATGATCAAATTTCATTGTCTCAAGCGATTCAAGACGGATCCCATAATTTCCGACATTTATCTCCAGATTGCTGTCCTCTAATCTCACCACCGTTTGAATAATAAGGTCCTGTGGCTCACTCGAATAGTTTTTTAGAAAACCCTGGTATTCAAGGTATCCGCCATTAGGAGGAATAGACCGAAGACTATCTTCTAAAGGAGTGATATCGATGTCCACGTTGGATTGCTGGAAATCTCTCAGGTATGATCTGGCGCCCTGATGAACAACCTTGGTAGAATCATTCTGAATCCAAACCGCAAATCCCACGAATGCCGGGTCGGCATAATCAGCGACGGTGAATGTTTGCGTGTACGAGGAAGTTTGGCCATTGACGACGCCAATTTTCTTTCCCATGGGGCTTGGAAGGAATTGGAAGACAGTGCCATTGTGCCAATTTAGACCATAGTGATCTTCATAATAAACACTGTCGGCAAAAGCCACGGCTCTTAAATATAAGTCACCTTCCGGGATCGGACCGGTTGGGGTGATATCGATGTTGAGAACACCAATGTGTTCATCGGGCTGGTAGTAACCGCTCAAGCTGATTTCAAGCTGTGATGGCACCTGCAATCGTTGCAGTATCTTCTGTGCCCAAGTCCGATAGACTACCCCGCCTTTTGTGCCATCGATTGAAGTTTCGGGCAGAAATCCGATGACATAATAAGCTTTTTTTTCACTTAACTCATCCGGGATATAGTTGTAGAATGGATCAGTAGGGTCCGGGAACGGCATATGATACCGAACTGTGACGAAATCTTCGAAGTAAATCTCCCGAAGCGAGTCCATATAAACGTCTGAGTTATAGGCCGCATGGCAATTCGTATTAGTAAAGTGCTCATTAATGAGGAAACGTTGCGTTGCCAGCGCCGATTCAGCAATCAAAAACCCCACTGCCAATACCGATAAGATGATCTTCAATACCCTTTGAGCCATAGATGCACAACCTCCTTAAAAAATGATCGGAATATTGATGTTTGGTGGATTATTCAGATTGTAGTGATGGGAAAGAACTTGCCCGATTCATACATAATATATAGGCTTCTGATTGTCAAGTTTTATTTTGGATAGATTTTATTGGGGAAATATTGAAGACCAACTTGTCCTTGCCGGACTTCGGATGATAAGAGGAGGATCGTCCTCTGGGAGACTTGCTACGGTCCTGCCAAACCAGGCCATCCAAGAAGGAAGTGGTAGCATCGAATAATCCTGCAGGACGACTAATTAAAGAAGTCCCAACTTAAGCCCCACCAATTATATCCGCCCAAGACAGGATTATATCCATTCGAGTAGTATATTTGATCAAAGATATTATCGCCATTGAAGAAGAATGTCAGGTCTTTATATTTTATCGATAAATTGGAGTTGACCACCCAGTAGGAGTTTTCGTGTCTGGGTAGGATTCCAGGGATATATCTGGCGGAAGTAAAATCAGCTTCGAGGCCGGCACTAAAATATAATCTTTTAATAAAAATCTCGCGGGAGATATTTCCTCCGGCATAAAATCGGAATTCGGGAATCTGGTTGAAGGCGAAATTATCATAGGCAATGGAAGAATACCTGACACCGGAAATAAAGTTGAACATTTTCAGCAGATTATTAACCTGCAAACGTGAGAAGATTGAGGATATCTTGTAATCAGAGACAAGGGGAGCATAAATTATGTCCTGCTCATTCCCAGTGTTTGCAAAGTGGATAAGGTCATCGCAGAGGGTGAATGAAATGCCGGACTTGTTATCGAAAATCCCATATTTCCTGACAACTCCGAATTCGATGCCGTGGCGATAACCGGTTGAAATGGACTGACCGCCATCCTCCAGATAAGTGTGAATGCCGGGATTGAATTCGGGAGGGTAGCTTGAGGGCGGCCAATTAATGGTCTGCAGGTCAGGGAAGATGGTTTGGCGGAAAGCAGTGAGATAAAAATTTGCTGAAGAACTCATTCTCAAATTGAGACCCGCAGAACCAGATAGCCCGCCATCGAAAGTATCCGATCCATCGTATCTGATCAATGTC
>PFXJ01000038.1:0-1012 GCA_002791595.1 candidate division Zixibacteria bacterium CG_4_9_14_3_um_filter_46_8 | reverse complement strand
CTTACTCGCACGGGTGTTTCAGCTGACACTGATCTCAACAGCATTAAGCTTTGGGATGTTACTGATGGTGGAGCTACTCCAGTTGGAACTACTGCTAATCTTTCCTCTGGAACAGTAACTCTTGCCGGTTTGGATATTACAGTACCTAAAGGAGGCTTTAAGCTTATAAAAGCTACTGCTTCTGTTTCCATGGGTGCAGATTTCACGACTCCAAGTGTGCCTAAGCTTTCTATTGCTGCTGCTACGGACGTTACCTGTAATGGTATAACCTCTGGTATTAAGATTACTCCAGCTGCCGCTGCTGCTGGTACTAATGCTATGACTATTGGAGAAAAGGGCACTATGACTGTAAGTTTGAGTTCTGGCTCTCCTGCCGCACAGGATGTTGTCAAGGGTTGTACAGGACGAGAAGTTGCCGCTTTCCAGCTTTTGGCAGGCTCTGGCGAAGCTATTAATGTAACTGCTGTTACAGTAAGTCTTCAGAAAGATATTGGTGGAGGTTGGGTAAATCCAGCCGCTGGTGATATTACCAATGTTAGACTTTTACATGATGGATCAGAAATAGGAGTTGTTGCTAATCCAACAACCTCTGCTCCTTTCGCACCTAATATTACTGTTGCCGCAGGTACACCAGAAGTAATTACTGTACAATTAGATATTCCAACAGGATCAAGTCTTGTTGACACTGATAAGGTAAGAGCAAGGCTTCTTGCTCAAACTACTCCTGCTGATATGACCAGTACAGGTGATTCATCAGCCAAGCCGATTACTGAGGCTGGTGATGCTGATGGTGCGATAATGACTGTTGGTGTAGGTTCCTTAGTGGTTGGTATTGGTTCTACTCCTTCTGCAGGCAATGTAGTAAAGAATGCATCAGATGCTGAACTTGCTACTATTACCCTTACTGCAGGTACTGCAGAAAATGTAAGAGTAACCAGTATGACTATCTACGAAGTAGACAATGCTGTCTTAGCTGATGTAGCAAATCTCAAGCTCTTTGTCTTTGATGGTA
>PFXJ01000126.1:12092-12234 GCA_002791595.1 candidate division Zixibacteria bacterium CG_4_9_14_3_um_filter_46_8 | reverse complement strand
TACAGCTCGGCGCGGCATAATTACTACCGCTCATGGCGTTATCGACACGCCGGTCTTTATGCCCATAGGCACTCAAGGCCCCGTAAAAACCACTTCACCTGATGAAATGGAAGACCTTGGCGCCCAAATTATCCTCAACAAT
>PFXJ01000126.1:0-12067 GCA_002791595.1 candidate division Zixibacteria bacterium CG_4_9_14_3_um_filter_46_8 | reverse complement strand
GGGTCGAAATTATCGAGAAGGCGGGCGGTCTTCATAGATTTACTGGCTGGGAAAAACCGATACTGACCGATTCCGGGGGATTTCAATTCTACAGCCTGGGGGCCTTGAAAAAAGTCCGTGATGATGGAATCGAATTTCAATCTCACCTAGATGGCTCAAGGCATTTTTTCACACCGGAAAAAGTGATTGAAATTCAAACCACATTCGGTTCCGATGTAATGATGCCGTTGGATGTCTGTGTGCCCTCACCGGCGGAATATCTCCAAGCCAAGCATGCCGGCCATCTGACCTTTGATTGGCTGAAACAAAGTGCCGATCGTTTTAATGCAATTGCCTCAAATTCAGATCAATCGCTATTCGGCATTGTGCAAGGTGCAACTTTCTCTGACCTGAGAGCGGAAAACGCCAGAATGATAATTGAATTAAACCTGCCCGGGTATTCGATCGGAGGGCTCGCTGTCGGTGAGGATAAGGAATTGATGTGGGAGATGATCGCAGTTATAAATGAAATTCTTCCCGCCGACAAACCTCGCTACCTGATGGGCGTGGGGACTCCGGCGGATATTGTTAGAGCGGTAGCTTTGGGCATCGATATGTTTGATTGTGTGATGCCTACCCGCAATGCCCGTAATGGCACCGTTTTCACCCACAGTGGCCGCATAGTTCTTAAGGGGGCGAGCTTCTCAGCGGATTATGAACCGATTGAGAATGAATGCCAGTGTTATTCTTGTGCCAAATTCAGCAGGGCTTATGTCCGCCATCTGCTCAATGTGAATGAGATCCTCGGCTTGCGCCTGACCACCATCCACAATCTCCACTTTTACCTGAGCCTGATGAGAGACATTCAAAATGCAATTATGACCGGTCAATTCCAGCAATTCAAGAATGGGTTCCTGGAGAAATTCGAATCCGGGGAGGACCCGGAAACTTGATCTGGACTATGTGGCCAGATAATCACGGTATTGACATCCGGGACAGTTAAACCGCTGGTGGCAGACCTTGCAGGCCAGGTGTTTCATCAAGAGACGATGATGAATGAATATAACCACTATGTATGCGACTGATATTATGGCCGATTCGGAGTTTCTCATTCTCGCCAGGGACACCAACGCCCCGACCAAGGGAACTATCCATACCGGATGAAGCAAGATTCTCCAGGGAAAGGTCTGGATAAACAGTTTCTTGTCGCCCATCTTGTGTAGCAATGAGGAGACATAGCCCCATCCACAATGGCATCTTTGGCCAAAGTAATAGCAATTGACGCATGAAGAAAGGGGCATAATCAAAGCGCCCGCTATTGCCACATAAATTCCGTAAGCAATGCCCAAGAATTCATAATACTGCATCAGAATATAAACGCCCCCTCCAAATTCTATTACGCCGGTCAACCATTTAAAGGCTACGAGAAAAACAGTATATTTCGATTTTCCATCGCTGATTAAATCCGTCTCTTTCAATATATTCTCCTTAGATCGCTGAGGGAATTCTGTAAGCGATGTTTTTTCTTGACACTGGTCATACTTATAATTTCAATGTAACAATTAATCTGGAAGGCTCGTAAAAATCAATAGGAATTGTTAATTAGCGAGGCGCTATGAAAACAGGCAGAATTAATTGGATCATCATAAGCATCGCGGTCCTTATGGTGCTGATACCCAGCATACCCGCTAAAGCCACAAAGTTCTTAGCGACTAATGCCCTTAATTTTCCGGAAGGCGAATTACTTGAGGACGATTTGGTGATGACTGGCCAGAGCGTCAGAATAGGAGGGCAAATCGATGGCGACCTCATTGCCGCATGCCGATCCGTGGTCATAAATGGTGACATTAATGGTTCAATTTTGTGCGCAGACCAATATACGAAGGTTTTCGGGAATATTGATGGATCGATGAGGGCTTTCTGTCAAGATGCCCAACTCAATGGCACCGTGAACAGAAATGTGATAGTCTTTTGTGCGGCATTTACACTTGGTCCGGAGGGCAGAGTAGAACGTGATGTCGCCGCTTTTGCCGGTGAAGTTACGATTGAGGGACGGATTGGAAAGAATGTTATCATTCACGCCGGTGATGCTATCATCGGGGGCACGATTGAAGGTGATGTTAATATCGAAGCCGACAAGATAACGCTTTTGCCGACAGCGGTTATTAAGGGAAATCTGAGCTACAAGAGCGATCGCCCAGCCAAAGTCGAGGAGGGAGCCACCGTATTTGGATTGACTGATTGGAAGAAAATTGAAGATACGCAGGGGGAAAAGAAAAGCCGTCGCAGTTGGATCGGGTCGATTACGACTATCAGCGGTATCGGGCTGGGTATATCGATTGCGGTTCAAGTGTTTAGTTTGATAATTGGGATCGCCTCGGGCAAATCACTGCTGACAGTTATCTTATTTATTGTCGCTGCCTACCTGGCGATGGTGCTATTGATAGCGATATTCAAAGCGCGACATTCTCGGATGGTCCTAGAGACCATGACTTGGAAACCGCTCAAGACCTTCAGCACTGGTCTGGTTGGTTTCCTGTTGTTGCCGATAGCGGCCATATTCTTTACTGTCACCCTGGTAGGAATTCCGATAGCATTGCTATTGGCGTTTATATTAGGAATTTTGTGCATCGCCGGGTGGCTGTTGGGAGCGCTGGCAATGGGCGACTTTATCTTGTCACGCATCAAGAGGAATGGGCCAACCTCCCTTTATCTGTCGGCCCTAATTGGCATTGTGCTGTTGGTGTTTCTGGCTGGCATCCCCTATCTGGGAAGCCTGATTGTGCTCATAATGACTTTCTTTGGAGTGGGGGCGCTGCTCTTAACGAAGCATAGAATTGATCACAGCGGCTCGGATCAATTTCAGGGGAAAGGATTGAGCATTGATGGGAATTAAAATTATCGCCCATCGCTGTCCCTGATGATCATTGTGGTTTGCTAATAGGACTTGCGGGTTAAGGTTGAGGGGCCAAGCTCTCATCAGCTCCGTTAAAATAGCCCCTTTATTTTCTCGTCGATTTCCTGGATCGTTTGATTAAATTTTCGGTGCAATTCTTCTTCCGGACTTTCGTCTAATGGTTCAGACTCTTCCCGGGGCGCATTATAATTTCCAGCGGCCCCGTTGGAATGCGTCTTGCCAATAATACGATCCAAAGCATGTCGTGCGGGGGTGATCTTGAACACGCGAGGTTTCAACTCAAGTACTTCACAGGGGCATTCACCCCAATCATCTCGCCAGCAGATTAACAGGCTGCAGTCATCGAGATAACCCGAAGCTTTTGCCTCGCTGCTATTCAATGCAAAAGCCGCCTCGATCCGTTCCAATCCATCTCTTACCGGACGTCTCAACACCGCTTTAGGCCCGATGGGATTAATTTCTTCTACCAAGAAACCGAAATCATCAAGAAATCTGCCGAAAAGAAACATTACGCCCAATTTCTCCAAAGGCCCGTAAATCATTCCCCGAGAATTGATTACAGGGCCGACAATCGATTTTAGCATTCTTCAATCCTCCTTATCTAAAACGGCCTGATCTTTCTTTTCCTTGGGATTTTAACCGTCCATCAGCCGTATCCACATATTATATGCTTATATCACAAAGTTGAAATATTGTCCAGTATTTTTTATGTTTTTTATTTACTATATTTTATGGCGTCGAGACGATGTGTTTTGATTAAAATATGCTAAAGGTATCATTCGCCTTGACTTGAAGAAGCACTAACTAACGATTTGACTGGGAAATTTAAGGGACAAGGGCTTCATTTACGATCTTGAAAATGCTTCTCACCCTTTACCAGTGCTGAGCAACCTCAAGTAATAAAATTCCGGTTGCGGCATGTTACGTTTCCCTTTTGGAGTAAATAGCTTTTAGTTGGCCGCAGGCGGCGGCGATGTTAGCCCCTTTAGATTCTCTTAAGGTGACCGCCGGAGTCCGCGGATATAGAAAATCTCGAAATGCATATACTGTCTTATTGTCAGGAGGACGAAATTGGGAACCATCAATCGGGTTGTAGCGAATTAAATTGATCTTGCAGGGAATGCCACGGGTGATTTCCGCCAGGTCAGCGGCATCTTTAAGCGAGTCGTTGATTCCTTTGATCAGCACATATTCGAAGGTGATCCGTCTGTTTATTTTCCGGTGATAGTACTGGAGCGCTTCCAGATTATCTTGAAGCTTAAAGCGTCGATTGATCGGCATTAGCAAATCTCTCAAATGATCCGAAGCGGCGTTCAAAGAAAACGCCAAACCCACATTGAGACCGGAGTCGGCCAGAGATCTAATCTTAGGAGGGATTCCAGCAGTAGAAACCGTTATCTTTCTGGCTCCGAACCCTATGCAAAGATCATCTATCAGAACTTCAAGCGCGGTGAGCAAGTTATCAAAATTCAAGAGAGGCTCGCCCATCCCCATAAACACCACATTGGTAATTCTCTCCGATTCCCCAAGTTCGGTTTGAAGGAATTGATTGATGATTTCCCCAGCCGCTAGATTCCTTCTAAAGCCGATCCTTCCCGTGGCGCAGAATTGGCAATTCAATGGACATCCCACCTGGGTAGAAATGCAGAGTGTAAGTCGATCCTTATCGGGGATAAGCACTGATTCAATGGATTCTCCATCGGCCAGCTCCCAAAGCGTCTTGCAGGTGCTGGATTTATCATTGACGGTTTTTAGCGGCTGGATCTTTCCAATTAGGAATTTCTTGGAAAGTTTGTCTCTGAGCGGGGCGCAGATATTGGTCATCTTCAGAAAATCATTGGATTTGTGTTTGTAAATCCATCCGGCGATCTGACGGCCGCGAAATGGCTTTTCTCCCATATCGATCAAAGCGGTTTCCAAAGCCAATAAATTAAATCCTAAAATGTCAGTTTTCATTATCATCTTGCAATTTAACAATAAATCGATAAATATATATAATGCTCAACGGCGCCAAAACAAAACCCTATCTGATAGAAATTGTAAATGAGATTTGTAATCTATGAAAGTCGGATTTATCCAATTTAGGCCGCTATTCGGTGATAAGAATGGTAATCTTCAAAGGGCGATTGCTTTCCTGGAGAAAGCGGACGCTGAATTGATGGTTCTGCCCGAGCTGTTTGACACCGGTTATATATTTCAATCGAGAAAGGAAGCTTTAGAATTGTCTTCCCCCATCAATGAAAGCACAAGTGTAACGGAATTGAAAAAAATATGCCAAGATATGAATATGGCAGTAGTGGCTGGTGTGGCGGAACGTGACCACGATAAAGTGTACAATTCAGCCATAACGATTTTGCCGGATGGGAGCGTCACCACCTATCGCAAATTGCATTTATTTTATAAGGAAAAATGCTGGTTTGAGCCGGGAAATATCCCGATCCAAATAGTAGAATATCGTGAAGCGCGGATTGGTATGATGATTTGTTTTGATTGGATTTTTCCGGAGATGGCGCGCTCACTGGCGCTGACCGGCGCCAATTTGATCTGCCATCCATCTAATTTGGTCTTGCCCCACTGTCAAAATGCAATGATTACTCGCTGTCTTGAAAATCGAGTTTTTGCAATTACCTGTAACCGTATTGGACAGGAGGTTCGAGGCCAGGAATCATTTATGTTCACTGGATTCAGCCGGATAATTTCGCCCGATGGGGCAGTATTGTGTGAAGGCGGGCGAGTTAAAGAGGAAGTCGGGATAGTCGATATTAATGTAAGAGCGGCGGAAAACAAAAGAATTACAATCTTTAATGATCTATTTGAGGATCGCCGCACCGAGCATTACAATTTATAACGGGGTTAAAATGGGAGAGCCTGTTAAAACAAGAGGCAAGATCCTGGTCATAGACGACGAGCCGGAAATAACTGATATTATAGAGGCTTATATGACCAGCGCCGGATTTAGTGTGATGGTGGAGAATTCGAGCGTCATGGGCGTTGAGAGGGCCAAGACCTATAAGCCCGATATGATTCTCTTGGATATCATGATGCCGCATATGGATGGATATGAGGTCTGTTCAGAGATGCGGAAAAACGAATCGACTAAGTCCATTCCGATATTGTTTTTGACCGGCAAGGACGCCAATGATGACGCCGGAAAGAGCTGGGATTCGGGGGCGAATATGTTTGTCAAAAAACCATTTTCCTGCGAACGTCTGCTCAACGTAGTCAATATGGTCATGGCGACTGTCTCTCGTCAATCAACGAATGAGTTGCCCGAATATCCGAGGAAAGACCGGCGCTCATAACCGAATATGGGATCAATGATTATGGATTATTACTTTGGGGGATTACATTATATGCCGAAGCATTTTTTTGATTTTATTGTGCAACGCAATATATTATTTAATATAAACAAGTATTTAATTGGCGAAGCGGTATTTGGAAGGGAATATGCGGCTAATAAAGAGATATAAGAATCGAAGATTATACGATACACAGGATAAGAGGATGATCACCATTGAGAATCTTTCTACGATGGTAAAAGAGGGTGAAGAGTTCACGGTTGTGGATAATGTGACCAAGAAGGATATCACGGGTGAAATTCTGACTACTATCTTGAAATTGGAAGCGAAATCATGGAAAGATTTCAAAGAAATGGGGAATCTGATTCGTACGCTGATAGCCAGAAAGAGTAAAGGAGCAACGGATGTAATTCGGAATACGGCCCTGGCATCGCTGGGTGCGGTCTCCCTTGATCGTAAGCGCGCGGAGGAAATAATAAGCGAGCTGATCCAGAAGGGGAAAGTTGAGAAACAAAAGAAAGGCGAAGAAATCAACAAGTTGTTGAGCAGTGCAGACAAACAGTCCAAAATCCTGATTGGGCAATCTAAGAAGCTTCTGGCTAAGGCGGAGGGGCAAATCAAATCCACTCTTGAAAATCTGTCTGGTGAAAATAGGCGGGAAATCGAGGAGATCAAAAATAGGATGAGGCATCTCGAGGAAACCCTAAGAAAGATCGAAAGTAAATTATGATGGTAATTTATGCTTATTCGATTCTCGTAGCCCCACTAAATTCCCCCAAAATCGCCTAAAACATTATGGTCTCCATTACTTGATGAAATAAATATATTTTCAATAATTTTCGATATTTTTGGGAACAATTGGCAAAACGGAGCGTTAATTTATTAGAATCTGGAAAGAGAGTCGAATTAGTTCGGTTCTCATAAAAGGATTTTAGGCTGAAAAGCCGAACCATCATAGTAGTACCTCCATAGCAGTGGAAGAGCCGCTCCCCCGAGTGGCTTTTCCATTTTTTTCTGCTGATCCCAAACGCAAAAGAGTTCAAATGGGAATAATCGTTATCCGGCCAGCGAATGATGCTGAGGAAATCAATGTAATGTCATTGAATTAAGGGGGAAATCTTATTTACATAATTGGTAAAATTCTTGACTTTTCGAATCGATAAAACATATAATGAGAAGAATATAAGAGGAAGGAAAGTATTAAAGGCATAAATTTGGCAGGCATCTAAGGTTACTTAGAGTTTAGCGACAATCAAGGAAACATCATTATTGAAAATAGCATCCGCCCATAAGCAAGAGTAAGCTCTTTAGGGACAGAGGATGCTACGGAAGAAGGTTGAATTAGAGTGGATCAAATGGAAAAGGACGGAAAAGAATTATATGGCCGAAGACGAATCAAAAAGCAACCTGTATTTCCCATCGCGGGAAATCAACCTGCCGAAAAACCGGAAAAGGAATTAAGCACATCTCAGATCGATTTGAAGATACCACCCCCAGTGGAAGCGGCCAAAGAAGAGAGAATCGAGCCGCAAAAACCAAAGATAATCAAAACCGAAAATCCCCCCGAAGTACCCTCAAAAGATGAAAAACCACGGGAAAGAAAGATTCAGGGTCCGATAAATAGACCAAAACCCCAGTCTCCTGCCGTGAAACGGCGCCCACTGCCCAGCAATGAACCGCTTAGGAAGGAATTCCCGAGAAAACCGGAAAGACCGCCGGCGCCTCGCGAAAGCAATAGACGGCCTGATAGACCCAAGATTTCGGTGGTTATCCCGGCATATAATGAAGCCGAGAATTTGCCGGCCTTAATGGAGTATCTTGAGGATATGCTGAAGGGTGTTAGATATGAAGGGGAGGTTTTGATTGTCAATGACGGTTCAACGGACAAAACAGCTCAAATTTTGGCTGATAGCTCCAGAAAGTATAGATTCCTCAGGGTCTTGAATCATCCGCTTAGGCGTGGCCTGACTGAAGCCCTCGAAACTGGCTTTAACGCCGCCAGAGGAGATATATTCGTATTTTATCCTGCCGATTTGCAATATCTGCCCAATGATATTCCCGCTATGATCCAGAAGATTGACAATGGCTCCGACATCGTGTGCGGTTGGCGGCAAGGGAACTATGGGCTTAAGAAATTTGTGTCTTTTTGCTATAATACTTTGTCACGTATCCTTTTCAAAGTCAAAGTACACGACTTGAATTCAGTGAAAGCATTTCGCCGCGAGGTTGTAAATGCAATTACCTTAAGACGTGACTGGCATCGATATATGGTGGTTGTGGCCGCCAGCAAAGGATTTACGATCGATGAGGTGAAAGTCAAGCTTTATCCAAGGAGGCATGGCAAATCTAAGTTTGGATTTGGGAGGATATTGGTTGGT
This sequence comes from candidate division Zixibacteria bacterium CG_4_9_14_3_um_filter_46_8, assembly GCA_002791595.1. Lineage (GTDB taxonomy): Bacteria > Zixibacteria > MSB-5A5 > UM-FILTER-46-8 > UM-FILTER-46-8 > UM-FILTER-46-8. Next base: position 3,494 of record PFXJ01000126.1, on the reverse strand, counting down.
TTCTTTGACTTGCTGTCGGTGAAGTTTCAACTCACATTCCTTAAGAAACCTCTTCTGCTTTTCGGCACCGGAGGTCTATTATCCGTTTCCGCCGGAATTGCGATAGGCATCGTTGCACTGTACTTGCGATATATCGAACACGACGGTTTCAGGCCGCTATTGTATCTCGTAATACTGCTTATTATGGTTGGCATATCGCTTTTTGCTCTCGGATTTCTGGCGGAAGCAATGGTGGGTATCATCGATGAACTTCGCGCTATGCGCAAAAGCAAGCTTCCCCATTAAAATGGGAGAACCATAGATTGTCCGGAAAGAGGATTCTGGTAATAACTCATAATTTTGTGAGGTATCCTGAAGACCCCTCCGGGCAATTTTTGTTTACTTTATATCGCGGGATTCAGGATGAATACAGGATAATAGTTCTCTGCCCTCACGAGAAGGGCCTTAAGCGCCATGAACAACTCGAGGGCATTACCATCCACCGCTATCGCTATTGGATGCCTTCTGGGGAAAACATCGCTTATGGTGGCGATATGCAGGAGAAGGTCAAGGGGAATATACTTGGTCAACTCAAGTTCATTGCGTTAATTCTATGCGGGGCTTTAGTTGCCATTCGGATTATCTTTTCCCAGAAAATCGATATCATTCATTGCCACTGGTGGATTCCCGGAGGTATATCCGGATGGCTTGCTTCGATATTCACCGGCAAAGCCCTGGTGGTTACTTCGCACGGCACTGATATTGTATTGCTGGAGAAGGCGCCTTTTTTGAGGCGATTAGCGGGCAGGATATATAATCGTTGCACAAGAATTTCCACAGTTTCCAATTTTCTCAAAAATAGAATTGTTGAAATGCTCGGCATATCTGAAAATAAGATTGATGTTTTCCCGATGCCGTTTGATTCCGCCAAATTCAATATATTAGATGGTTTAGCGAGAGAAAAAGGGTATCTGGTGGCTGTTGGACGGCTGAATTACCGAAAGGGATATGATTTTCTCATACGGGCTTGCTCCCTTCTCAAAGAGAAGGGTTATAATTTTAGGCTCGATATCATCGGTGATGGCCCGGAGCGCCAGAAATTGAGTAATTTGATAGAAGAATTGGGATTGGCCGAGCGTGTAAAAATCCTTGGGTTCATCCCTCACAGCGAGACGATTTCGTATTATCGGAAAGCCGAAATTTTCGTGCTTCCCGCCATAAAAGAGGGTTTCGGGCTCGTTTTCGTGGAGGCGCTGGCAAGCGGGACGCCTGTTATCAGCGCTGATAGCGGTGGGGTCCCGGATATAATTCAGGATGGTATTACTGGATTGCTTGTTCCCCCTGAAAATGCAGAGCAATTAGCCCAGGCGATAGCGAAATTGCTTGATCATCCGGAACTGGCGGCACAAATGGCCATGGCCGGCAACCAATTCATCGCCACGAGATTCAGCCCTTTTGCTATCGCTGAACAGCTCGCCAAGCTCTACGATTCCATCGCATAACAACTCAGCCGAGTGTTAGATTCTCGGCTGAGTTTTGCTGATTCCGGGCTTCTCGTAAGTGCGATGGATATTCCTATTTCAGTAGCGTCATCCTCTTGGTAAATATCTGCTTTCCGGCCACCAGCTTATAGAAATAAATGCCGCTTGAATAACTTGAAGCATCCCAATTTGCTTGATGAACTCCCGCTGGCATCGGCTTGTCAATCAGCGTTTCGATCTTCTGGCCTCGGATGTTGTAAATTGTCAGGGCCACATCGCAATCTTTGGAAAGTTGGTACTGAATAGTGGTTTGTGCATTAAAAGGATTGGGATTATTCTGAATGATAGCCGCATTCGAAATCGCAATTCCATTATCGGAACCATCGGACCATTCTGGGCCTTCCCATTCATCGATTCCAGATAATTCAGCGCTACTGATTACAGTGAAATAAAAATAATCGGAATCTTCTATCCATGTTGGATATGTTCCACAGTGCGAGATATAGGTATAATCACCCAAAGGGGCGAATGTGGGAATACTCTGAGTCCGATTATGGAAGATCAGGGTGCTGTTGGCGAAGAGCGTAAAACCTCTATGCTTGCCGATTGGCCCAAAGTAGCTTCCATTGGGAAGCCGAAGCATAAGCCAGACATCGCGTAACAGGTCTTCATTGCATGGATTATCCAAGCTTGCGTCATAGGTGAATTGCCCTCCAGCAGGGACTATGGTGGGATCGGTACCGGGAATCATATCTATTACCACACAATTAACTGGTGCCTGGTAGGATGGATTGGCAATGGCTCCGTTGATTGCCTGGTAATCACCGGGAGCAAAGATTATTTCAGCGGCAGCAGGCAGGCATAATGCCAACTGGATGAGTAGGGAAATGGAAATCACTTTTTTCATAAAATGCTCCGTTACTCGTTCTGATTTCTTAATTTGAGTAACCTGATTTCTTCCCCAAAGTATAAATTCAATTTGGATGTTAATGTGCAAGGGATGAACTCAGGTGTCGAATGATATATTATGTATATAATATTCAATTTCCCGAATTTGTCAAGCCTTTTCGTCATCTGAGAGCGGGGGTTGTCCTTATATTTAATCTTTGCGTTTTCTGTCGAATCCTGTTAGAATTTGGAAATTATGAATTACCGAGCTCATATTAGGAACTGTAATTTGCTAAATTCCTTGAAATTATGTCCTTCCTAAGCCGCAAAGTTAACATAACTATTCTTAAAACTATCGTCACCCTGATTGTCTGCTATTTTGTGTATCTGCAGTTCAGGAAAAACTACGCCTTGTTTAATCCAATGGAGAGGGATATTCAGCCTGTAATTTTCATATTTTCATTGGTGATGATAATTATCACTTTTATTTTCACGGCGATGGCTTGGAAAATGATATTGCGGTCAATGGGATATGAGGTGAAGCTCCCTCGCGCTTTTAGAATAATGTTCTTGTCAAATATGGGAAAGTATATACCGGGAAAGGTCTGGCAGGCTTTAGGAATTGTTTACCTTTCCGAAAAAAGCGGGATTCCAAAATCGGTTGCCGTGACATCTTTTGTCTTAACCGAAGTTCTCATCACTCCAGTGGCGTTATTGATCAGCTCAATGTATATCATATTCAGTGGCGGATTGTTTGGACGATTTACTGTGGTTTATGGAACCATAGGAATCGTTTTATCGATTCTGCTTATTTGGGCATTGATCTTTCGCCCCATATATGTTCAGAGACCCATTAATTACTTGATGAGGAAATTGAAGCAGGAGGCAATTAATTTCGATTTCGCCAAAAGGAAGATGGTCTCTATTGAATTTGTATATCTTCTGGTGTGGGTAAGCTTAGGGGTCTCTTTTTTATTCTTTGGTTATTCCATACTGAAAATCCCCCATTCGTTAATTATTCCCTTGATAACAATTTATATTGCTGCTTATATTATTGGCTATTTAAGTTTCCTGACCCCGGGCGGTCTGGGAGTCCGTGAAGGCGTGCTCATATTTATGCTGACGCCTATTATGCGGCCTGGAGAA
>PFXJ01000060.1 GCA_002791595.1 candidate division Zixibacteria bacterium CG_4_9_14_3_um_filter_46_8 | reverse complement strand
AGTTCGCCAAAGTAGGTCGGATTCGGAGTCCCCCCGATAAAATCGGGAGGGCGAAAAACCCGACGAATTGAAAATTAGAATATGTCGGGTTTCTCTGGCCCCGATAGAATCGGGGCTTCGGAACGCCGATAAGCCAGAGGCTTACAAGCCTACTAAATAAAGAGTATGCCATTAAACCATTGGCGGTCAGCCCTCTTGGGCTGACGCAGATTCACTGTCACCGCTGGAGCAGTAACCAGCAAAATCAAAAAGGAGTGTCGCTATGGAAAAGTTGTTAATGCCGTCAGTTTTATGCGGGATTATTCTGGGTTCCACGACTCTCGTCTGGGCGAATCCCGGGGATACCCTGTGGACGCGGACTTATGGGGGTAGCAGCGGTGATGAGGCTTACTCCGTCCAACAGACGACTGACGGGGGATACATAATCGCCGGATCGACCACTTCCTTCGGCGCCGAAGGCACGGATTTCTACCTGGTGAAGGTTGAGGGCGATGAGATGGGGCTACCTGACAATGAATTCCCCGAGAACACTCCAGCGGCAGTTGCCCTTTGTGGTAACTACCCGAATCCGTTTAATGCTCAAACCATTATTAACTATCAATTGCCCGCTGCCAGCGACGTGAAGCTGGACGTATTCAATCTGCTGAGTCAAAAGGTGGCCACGTTGGTGAACTGCCGCGTGAAAGCCGGGCAGCACAATGTTAGCTGGGAAGCCTCGCAATATTCCAGCGGGATTTATTTTTATAGATTGTCCGCGGAAGAGAAAGTGTTCACCAAGCGGATGACGCTGTTGAAGTGATTCTCCCTCACCCTTAATCCCTCTCCCAGTGAATGGGAGAGGGAAATGTCAAGACCGCGCCCCGAAAACGGGGCTCAAGGGTCTTGACCTACGAATCTATGGTTTATCCCCTCGTCCGAGGCACAAGGCCTCGGCTACCGGTTTTTGTAGGCGGTAAACCAGCCGACCGACCTTGTGACCTTCTCCCGTTCATCGGGAGAGGGTGGCTCCGCCGCAGGCGGAGGCAGGAGAGGGAATTGGAGGGACGCGTTTCATCGTGACCAAAGATTGTCAGATGCGATCAAGCGCATCCATCCAAAGAAGAAATAGAAATGCGGGTGGTCAACCAACCCGCCTACGACCCATTATCATAAATCATAATGTCGAGTTTCTCATACAATCCGCCAAAGGCGGTTTGATTCAGAACACTGACCTACAACTACATGTCATACCGGACTTGATCCGGAATCCAGAAAGATTTCTGGAGGCCAGCGTCCGCTGGTTTGACAATAAAGCGGCCAGACCGACTTGTCCGCCTTAGGCGGGGAGGTCTGCCAGGCGCAGGCAGGCCATATGTTATTGGAAGATGATGGGTTAAAACCCATCGTTATTTTGGTTGTGATACTCCCCTGGCTCCGAATCAATCCCATTATTCCGGAGGCCACCACACAAATAACTTGATTAATATGCAAGATGAGATTTAGGTTAGCGCTGGAATGACGAAATATGGAAACGCAGAATAACCGACGAAATACAAAGATGAATTTTGAACTGAGAGCAAGCGACATAAGCAAAAGCTTTGAATGCCTGCCGGTGCTCAAAAATATCACTTTTGAAGTTTCCGCCGGAGAGGGATTGATTATAACGGGAGCCAATGGATCCGGGAAATCGACTTTAATCAGGATTCTGTCAGGCCTGAACCGGCCAACATCAGGAGAGGTTATATTTTCAGCGGATGGGAATATTGTCCATCGTGAGGATCGCCGTTTGTATTACAGCCTTGTTTCCCCGGACATGCAGTTTTATGAAGAGCTTTCTGCGAGGGAAAATATGATATTTTTCATTAGGATCCGGGGAATGCAATCACCTGACATTGAAATGAACGAGGTGCTAGGCAGATATGGTTTGCAGGGGAGGGGAAATGATCTGGTAAAATCGTATTCTTCGGGAATGAAGCAAAGATTGAAATACGTTGTGGCCTTGCTCTCCAAGCCGGAAGTGTTGTTCCTGGATGAACCTACATCCAATCTTGATGAAGCCGGCCTGGAATTGGTGGATGCGATTTGTGAAGAGCAGAAGAAGCGGGGGATATTGGTAGTGGCGACAAACGATAAGAGAGATTTTAAGTATGGTGAAAAAATCATCCGGCTTTCTGGCCGGGGCAGCCGCAGTACTGATTAAAGATATAACTTCCGAATTTCGCACCAGGTATGCGATAAATGCGCTGGTAATGTTTTCGCTGGTAACCTTAACGGTTGTTAGCATAGCGATAGGCCGTTCCAATCTCAATTATGATCTGGCGGCGGCGTTCCTTTGGGTAATCATATTTTTTTCGGCAATTTCCGGGTTGGGGCAGTCATTTATCAAGGAAGAGGAAGCAAGGACGATTTATGCCCTGCGGCTGTATGCCAATCCCCTGGCGGTGTTCGCCGGTAAATTCATATTTAATTCGTTATTGCTCTTGTTTCTGGAGTTGATTTTTGTGCCGCTTTTTTTTATATTGCTGGCTGTAGAATGCGGGAACATACTATTATTGTTCTTAGTAATACTCCTTGGATCATTAGGTCTGACTGGCGCCACCACGATAATTGCGGCTATCATCGCCAAAGCCTCGGTCAAAGGCGCGCTTTTCGCAGTCCTTTCCTTCCCGATTCTTCTGCCGCTTTTGGTCGCGGCTATTGGAGCAACCGAAATCGCTTTTTCGGGTGGAGTATTTGCTGATGCAGTTAGAGATTTGAAACTATTGGTTTCTTATCCGGTTATTATGATGACTGCTTCCACTTTTCTTTTTGAATTCATCTGGAATGAATAATTGACAGATTTAGGAAAATGCCGGGAATTCTCAAATACATACTCTTGATATCGATGTCGGCCGTGATTATTCTGGTCTGGATTATGGACCCCCCTCAGAGTACACTCGGTGATATTTCCCGAATATTTTATTTTCATGTGCCATCCGCATGGGTTGCGGTGTTGGCTTTCGCCGTAGGAATGTTCAATTCGATCGGCTATCTTAGGAAACGGGAGATGAAATTCGATATTCGAGCCGCGGCATCGGCGGAGTTGGGACTGATGTTTTGCATATTGGCCACCGTATCCGGGGCGTTTTTTGCCAAGAAGGCCTGGGGCACATATTGGAACTGGGATCCACGGCAGACATCGATATTTGTTTTGATGCTGATTTATGGAGCGTATCTGGCGCTTAGATCGGCTATAGATTCGGAGGAGCGTCGCGCCGCACTGTCTGCAGTATATTCGATTTTGGCGTTTATCACTGTTCCCTTCTTGATTTTTGTGGTGCCGCGGATTTACGATTCGCTTCATCCCTCGAACACGGTGGTCAATGCCGGCGGCAAGATACAAATGCCCCCGCCGATTCTGACAGTCTTCCTGGTTTCATTAGTGTGCTTTACCATAATTTTCTTTTGGCTATATGGCCTTCAATCCAAAATAAACATATATCTTAGGAATAAGAAACGAGCGGTATAAGATGAATGCAAATTATGTGGCGATGATTGTAATTTTGATTATCTGGTTGGGAATCTTTTTATATATATTCAGATTAGACAAGAAAGTGGAAAACCTTACCAAAGGCTGAGTTCGATTATTGAAATTTCGTCGAGCAAAGGAAAATATCATGATTAAGAAAGTTCGGATATTAATAGCAATAGTTATTGTCATTGTTTTTGGTTATATCGCTTGGTCGTCTTTTAGCCAACAGATGACGCCTTATGTCGGATTCCGGCAAGCTCGAGCTTCCGCAAGGACGGTTCAGGTGATAGGATTGCTTGTTGATGGTCATTCCGAAATTGACCCGACCACAGGTGCTTTGAAATTTTCCTTATTGGAGCAAGAGACCAATGACAGGATGGAAGTAATTTATACCGGTGGACCTAAACCAGGCAATTTTGAGCAGGCCGATAAAATTGTAGCTATCGGCAAATTTGAAAACGGCGTTTTTCATTCCAGCCAATTATTGGTAAAGTGCCCGTCGAAGTACCAGGGAATGGAGAACGATGGCGATAAGGACAAGGGAGTGTAATGTTTGGATATATTTCAATATATAGCGCATTCGGCGCGGCCCTAATCTCTATCGGTTTATATCTTTATGGTCGCAAGACCGGAAAGGAGCTGATAACCGGCGCCCGGATCTTTTATTATATTTTCGCATTTTTCATCACGGCCGCAATAGCCTTTTTATTTTATCTTTTTCTAACAAGCCAATTTCAATATCAATATGTCTTTGCTTATAGCAGTCAAGACCTGCCCTATTATTTCAAAATCTCGTCGCTCTGGGCCGGCCAAGAGGGAACATTTCTTCTCTGGATTTTTCTGTCGGCTCTATTGGGTTTATGGGTGATGAGGCGTGCGGGCAAAGATGAATCATTGGTGATGCCTATCTATTTGATTTCGCAGATGTTTTTGTTTATGCTGATGTTTATTCAGAGTCCATTTGCGAAGCTGGCGGGGATGCCTCCCGATGGCCGCGGCTTGAACGCACTTCTCCAGAATTATTGGATGGTGATTCATCCGCCGATTGTTTTTGCCGGTTTCGCGTCGCTTTCTATTCCATTTGCTTTTTCGATTGCGGCGCTTATTCAAAATAAATATGATAATTGGGTTAAGATAACTATGCCGTGGGTTGCTTTCTCGGCAGCTCTGCTGGGATTGGGAATTTTCCTGGGTGGATATTGGGCGTATGAAACTCTGGGATGGGGCGGTTACTGGGCATGGGACCCGGTTGAAAATTCCTCCTTGGTGCCATGGTTGTTTGCGGTGGCACTGCTTCACGGAATGCTGATTGAAAAATCGAGGGGCTCGATGAGAAAGAGCAACCTCTTTCTGGCTTCCACAACGTACATTACGGTGATGTATGGCACCTTCTTAACCCGTTCAGGGGTGTTGGCAGATTTCTCGGTGCATTCATTTGTCGATCTCGGGCTCAACAATTATTTGCTCGCTTCACTTGGCTTTTTTGTGATAATGGCTTGGGGATTGCTCTTGATTCGTTCTCGAAACATCCAGAGCGAACCGACTTCAAGATCATATTTTTCCAAAGAATCATTCATCTATCTCACCCTGTTATTCTTGACTATCTCCGCTATGATAGTGCTTTTGGGGACTTCCGCTCCGATTATAACGAGAGCCTTGGGACAGGCATCTGCCATAAGAATCAATTATTACATCGCCACCCATGTTCCTCTGGCAATATTGATGACATTGGCGATGGGGTTATTCCCATTCTCATTCTGGAGACTCAAGAGTCAATCTCTAATGTATCGGCGGGGATTGATGGTCTTGATTCCCAGCGTTGTGGCGTTGATTATTGGATTGATTTTGGGACTGAAATTCGAGCATTTGGTATTATCTTTCACATCAATGGGAGCGTTGGTCTCTAATGCTATTCTCTTTACTGAGCGGATGAAGGCCAGCCCGGGAAGCACAGCCGGTATGATTGCCCATGTTGGTGTGGCAGTACTCTTAATTGGTATAATAGGTTCAACTGGTTATTCCCAGACCAAACAGGTTATTTCCAAAAGGGATCAGGAAGGCTCGGCATTTGAGAGAAGCTTCTTATTGAAAAATGTGGAGCAACTTAAACATGATAAGAAAAGGATTGATCTGGAGGTCAAGGATGGCGGCGGATATTTTACTGCGCAGATGTATTTCACGGACTCAGAGGGAGGCCAGGTGCGGACGCCATCAATAAAGAAATATCTGCTTTATGATCTATATATTTCACCGGGCCAGCTTGATCTCTCCGATAAACCATCGCCCGTCACTTTCGCTAAAGGTGAAATGAAATGGGCAGGCGATTATGAAGTTCAATTCGCCGATTTTGAAATTGAAATGGATAATGGAGGCACCGGCATGGTCTCGGTGGCGGCAGAAGTGAATATCAAAGATGGAGACAGCACTTATACGATCTTCCCCGAACTCAAGAATAGCTCGGATGGCTTGCATTCTGAACCCGCCAGGACCCGGTTTGGCGGCACAGTGGATATTGCCAGCATTAATGCTGATAAAGGACAAATTTCATTAATACTTGATGGTTTTTCTGATCCTCTGAAGGCCGAAGCTTCCGAAACTATATATTTTCAGGTTTCGACTAAACCACTGATAAATTTGGTTTGGGTGGGCGCACTGATGATGGTGATTGGCGCGTTGATTTCATTCAAGAGGAGATCGAACTTGTCCGCCCTGGCGGGCTTGCCAGGCAAGTCAGATAATTTGAAATCAAAGGAATGATGCAGTTTAAATCCCCTCTCTATATTGGCCTTGATGTCGGATCGGTTTCCGTCAATGCAGTCGTCTTGGATGACGAGTGCAATTTCCTGTTTGATAATTATACGCGCACGCATGGGCGGCCGCTCGAAGCGGTTTCATCGGTTTTGTCCGAGATTGAGCAAAGTTTTTCCCGGCTTCAATTAAGAACGATGGCGGTCACTGGCTCTGGTGCCGACTTGGCCATCAGGGTTTTTGGCGGGCGAAAAATCAATGAAGTGGTGGCGCAGGCACAGGGGACGATGCACTATTATCCTCAGATTAGAACAATCATTGAAATGGGCGGCGAGGATAGCAAACTGATTATCCTCAAGAATGGGGCGCTGGTGGATTTTTCGATGAACTCCCTCTGTGCCGCCGGAACCGGCTCTTTTTTGGATCAGCAAGCCGGGCGGCTGAAGATAGACATAGAAACAGAATTTGGACAGTTGGCTATGAAATCAAACCGGCCTCCTCGGATAGCAGGCCGTTGCTCGGTTTTTGCCAAATCCGATATGATCCATCTTCAACAGATTGCCACCCCGGATTATGATATCGTGGCCGGTCTGTGCTTTGCAATGGCGCGGAATTTCAAAGGGACAGTGGCCCGTGGCCGAGTCCTGGAAAAGCCAGTTGGTTTTCAAGGTGGAGTAGCGGCCAATGCCGGGATGGTGCGTGCTATAAGGGAAGTATTTGCATTACAGGATGAAGAGCTGATCATCCCGCAACGATACGCCTCTATGGGAGCGGCGGGAGCGGCCATATCTATCAAGCTTTCCGGGCAGGACGGCTTTGTCTTCCCTAATTTGAAGAATGTTTTGATAAAGCCTCCGGAGGTCAGCCGCGAGGATTCGCACCCACCATTGGATTTCAAGTATCCCGCCAAGAAATATTATAATCTAACACGCGCCTCAGATAGGGACATTGGTGTAGATGCCGGTTATCTGGGAGTCGATGTTGGCTCTCTTTCGACTAATGTGGTAGTCATCGATTCGGAAAATCGGGTTTTGGCGCGCGAGTATTTGATGACCGAAGGCCGTCCTCTGGATGCGGTTTGCCGCGGGTTGAAATTGATCGAAGAGAAACTTGGCGACAATTTTAAGATAAGGGCGGCGGGAACTACGGGGTCTGGACGTTATTTAACCGCCGATTTTATCGGGGCTGATTTGGTCAAGAATGAAATTACCTGCCAGGCGACGGCGGGAATAGCCATCGACCCTAAGGTGGATACAATTTTCGAAATTGGCGGCCAGGATAGCAAATATATTAGCATCAAAGATGGGGTGGTTGTCGATTTCGAGATGAATAAGGCGTGTGCCGCCGGGACCGGATCATTTTTGCAGGAGCAGGCCGAAAAACTTGACATCAGCATTAATGATGAATTCGCCAAACTCTCGTTTGAGTCGAAATGTCCGGTAGGCTGTGGGGAAAGGTGCACTGTCTTTATGGAATCAGACCTGGTGAGCCACCAACAGGCGGGAGCGGAGAAGAAGGATTTGGTGGCGGGACTGGCTTATTCCATAGTTTATAATTATCTTAACAAAGTGGTGGGCGATCGCCGTGTCGGCAATAAGGTGTTTTTCCAGGGAGGCGTGGCTTGGAATAAGGCGGTGGTGGCTGCATTTGAAGAGGTAACGGGCAAAGAAATTATAGTTCCCCCTCATCACGATGTCACCGGCGCCATCGGGGCGGCCATTATGGCACGTGAATATATGGAGGGAAAACCATCAGGGTTCAAAGGTTTCGGCATCCACAGCAAAAAATATACACTTTCCAGCTTTACCTGTGAAGATTGCCCCAATTCCTGCCATATTCATAAAATTGAACGCGAAGGGGATAGCGACCTTTATTATGGCAGCCGCTGTGAGAAATACGAATCTGGCAATAAACCTGAATTAGTAGAAATAGATACGGTGGCGGCACGTAATAAGATTATGTTCAGGGCGGCCGGCAAACTAGCTAAAGGAATCAAGAGAATAGCTATCCCCCTGGCGCTTTCAAATTGGGAATTATACCCTTTCTGGGCCAAATTCTTTGCCGAACTTGGGCATAAAGTCGTTGTTTCGGGGAAAACGAACCGCAACATAATTCATCAGGGATGTGATTTGGTGGCTTCGGAAACCTGCTTCCCGGTTAAAGTAGCGCATGGACATATTACTGCTATCGATTCCGAAAAATGCGATTTCATATTCCTGCCTTCGATGATTACTATGCCGGGGATTACCGATGACAAGTCTTCGAAACGATACACCTGTCCGTATGTTCAATCCTTGCCATATATATTCAAAGCCGCCGTTCATGGAATAGACAGCAACCTGCGCCAGAAGATAATTTCACCGGATATCGAATTCCATCTTGGGGAGAAGATCGTTGCCAAAAGGTTATATCCATTGGGGAAAAGGCTGGGTAATACTAATCGTCAGGTGAAAATCGCGGTGGAGAAAGCTCTAAACAGCTACATTTCTTATCGTAATCTGCTCGAGGAGGAAGGGCGCAAATTCCTTAATAACCTTCCCCAGGGTCGCAAAGCATTGGTCATTGTGGGCAGGCCTTATAATGTTTGCGATTATGGCGCCAATATGGAACTTCCGGATAAAATCCGTCAATTGGGGGTTCCCTTCATACCGATGGATTTTCTGCCTCCGGGAGCAGAGAATGATGCTGATCCTGGGATGTATTGGAATTATGGCCAGAAAATTATCGCAGCGGCCCAATTCATTAAGAGCCATCCACAGCTATATGCGGTATATCTTACCAATTTTGGCTGCGGGCCGGACTCATTTATAACCCATCAATTTCGCACCATAATGGATGATAAACCATATCTGCAACTTGAAATTGATGAGCATTCAGCCGATGCAGGTTTTATTACCCGGATAGAAGCATTTCTTGATCGCCTAAAAAATCCTGCGGAATCTGCCCTTATCAAGAAGAATGCCAATAGTGAAACAAGGGCCGATTTTTCGAAAAGCAAAATCTATATCCCCAATATGTGCGATCATGCTCATGCTTTGGCGGCGGTCTTTCGCTACTGCGGTTTGGAAGCTGAGGTCCTGCCGCAACCAGACGATGAATCATTAAATGATGGACGAAGATTTACATCGGGTCGAGAATGTTTCCCGGCAATTCTTACTACCGGCGACTTGGTCCGGTTAGTTAAGAGGAAAGATTTCGATCGTTCTCGAGCCGCCTTCTTTATGCCCACTGCTAATGGACCCTGTCGGTTTGGACAGTATCATACGCTTCACAGAAAAGTATTGGATGAGCTTGGCTTTGGTGATGTCCCGGTATATTCCCCAAGTTCATCGGATTCTTATTCGAAATTCGTCGCCGGTGAAGGAAATTTCCGCAAGATGGCCTGGATAGCTCTGGTGGCGACGGATATTCTGATCAAGATGTTGCATCATTCCAGGCCCTACGAGATCAAAGAGGGTTCCGCTCAGGCAGTTTACACTCAAGGAATGGATGAATTATGCGAGTCTATTGAGGCTGGCAAAGATGCCTTACTGGCGCTTGAGAAGGCGGCATCAGGATTTGTCGGCATTCGCGACGGATCTCAAAGGAGACCCCTGGTAGGGGTTGTCGGCGAGATCTACATCCGCAACAACATCTTCTCGAATAGCAATCTTATAATGAAATTAGAGAAGCTTGGATGCGAGACATATCTGGCGACTTTTGGCGAATGGGTGCTTTATACCACTTTTATGTACGGTCTCAGTTCGAGATACGCCCATGATCTTCGCGGAATGTTAAAAAGCAAACTGCAGGAATATCTGCAATATTCACAGGAACACCAGCTTTCGAAAGTTCTGGAATTGTTTCCCGATATATTGAGTGAGAAGCCGGTTGATCGGATTTTGGAACTGGGCGAGGAATATCTTTCTGTTAATGTGGGAGGCGAATCCATACTTTCCGTTGGCAAAGGTCTCGATTTGATCCAATCCGGAGCTGCCGGCGTTATTAATACTCTCCCTTTTACGTGCATGCCGGGAAATGTCGTAACCGCTCTTTCCAAGAGCATAAGAGAGGATTATCCTGGATTTCCCTGGCTGAATTTGTCCTACGAGGGACTCGAAGATACTGGAGAAAGCATTCGACTGGAAGCATTCGTACATCAAGTTCGGGAATATCATCATCGCATATCACATCAATGAAATTTCGGGATAGCTATGGGACAACTATTTAAGGGTTTGGCAGATGAAATCATTAATTTTAGATGGAAATCATCTCCTGTAGAAGCCTCTTTTGAGGGCATTCATCTTTATGATCATTTATTGGATCATTATGATCCTGGAACCCGACAGGAGTATTTCCGGGAGATTCAGAAATACCTTGAGAGACTCAAGGGAATCGATGACAACGATCTTAAGAGCATGGACAAGCTTGATAAAAAGATTTTGATGGAAGCGTTGGAGGTCGAGATCAAACTTGAGCAAGCATATAAACGGCTTGACCGTGATGCCGCACTTTATCCGGAAATATGCCTTTATGGAATTTATATAATTCTTTTGAGGAATTTTGCTCCATTCTCCGAGAGGATTAAATCAGTTTCTGGGCGGCTGAATGAGATTCCTCGGGTCCTGAAGGAGGGGACAGAGAATCTGCGAAAGGGGATTAATATCCCCAAGATATGGACTGAAATTGCGATTGAAATAGTGGAAGATGGCATACAGTTTTTTGAGTTTGTGATTCCACAAGCCGCGGCGAAATCCGGCGAGTGCCGGCAGGGTATCCTCGAGGCTAACACTAAAGCCATTGACGCCTTGAATAAGTACTTGGGTTTCCTGCGCCAGGAGTTGTTGCCGATTTCCGATGGGGAATTCCGATTCGGGAAAGAGCTATTCGAATTTGTGCTTAAACATCAACACATGTTGCCCTATTCGGCGGAAGATCTTTTGAAGATTGGGCAGGAGACTATTTCATCGACTCAGAAGGAAATGGAAAAGGTCGGAATGGAAATCGCAGACGGGAAGGACTGGCCGGTAATGGTGGCGATGATTAAGAAAAACCACCCTGAGGCGGACGAGCTAATCGAATTTTATCGAAATGAAATGAACCGGGCCAGGGATTTTGTAGCGAAGAATAAACTGGTAGATATTCCGGAAAATGAGTCTTTAAACGTAGTGGAAACCCCTTTATTCGAGCGCACTACCATTCCTTATGCCGCCTATATGCCGCCGGCCCCATTTGAATCACGACAGGAAGGTTTCTTCTGGGTTACGCCGGTCAATCCTCGATTACCAAAAGAGATTCAGGAAGAGCAATTGGAAGGCCACAATAAATGGGGAGTGGCATTAATCGCCCTCCACGAGGGTTATCCGGGACACCATCTTCAATTCCTGCATTCGAATCGAGTTGACAGCAAAGTGAGGCGGGTTTTCGGAACACCGGTTTTTGCGGAAGGCTGGGCCCTTTATTGTGAAGAATTGATGTATGAGAAAGGATTTTACGCCGATCCGCGGACAAGGCTAATGCAGTTAAAAGACCAGCTATGGCGCGCTTGCCGCGTGGTTATAGATGTGCAACTCCACACCGGAAAAATGTCATTCTCGGAGGCAGTCGATATGCTGGTGGAGGTTTCCCATCTGGAACGCACCAATGCTATTGCGGAAGTTAAGAGATATACTCAATCTCCGACTCAGCCCATGAGCTATATCATGGGCAAAATGGAAATCCTAAAATTGCGCCGGGAGTTTGCCAATTTGAAGGGAGACAAATTCGATCTGATGGAGTTTCATAATAAGCTTCTAAGCTATGGAACCATCCCGATAGAGCTGGTGCGGCGGGAGATGATTAGTAGTTGACAGGACCGCTAAAATCGTTTACCTTTCATCAAACCCGCGGAAAAGTTGCTTAGGCCCGATTTTGCCCCACGGGTTTTTTGGCACCCTAAATGAAAGGTGATTATGGCCATATTCGGTCTTTCTCAGGAAATTAAATAGCGGGCATAGTTTCCCTGCGGCCTCTGATGCAGATTTATAAGGATAATCTCTTTTCTCGATTCCGTTTTGAAGAACTGGGGAGTCTGGCTTTTATGATTCCCATTTTCCTCATCATAATCTCCAAAGTAGAACCATATCGACTAATCCGCGATGCAGAGAAGCAATCTCTGCTTATAGCATTCCTAATGCTGATCATTTATGCGGGACGGTTCCGATTTGCGATGAAGAGCAAAACCCTCCAGGTCGTTCGTGATTTTGCTCCTTTGTATTATGTGCTGGTGATTTACTCCAATCTGCCCCAGTTGATAAATACATTAAATTCTACAGATGCCGATATCATCTTGATCAAAATCGATCAATTGCTCTTTGGAATGCAACTCTCGGTTTATACCGAGAGATTTCTTTGGGCTCCCCTGGTCACATTCGCCACTATTTCGTATGCCACGTATTATTTTTTCCCGCTGGCGCTGGCGATTTTATTTTATCTCAACCGCACATACAAGGCATTTCGGGAGCTTTCAGCGGCTATCCTATTAAGCTTCTTTGTTGGCTACATTGGATATGTGCTGGTTCCCGCTACCGGGCCTCGATATAACATCAGCGACCAGTATTCGGCACAGATCGAGGGGTCGCGGTTCTCGCAATTAATCCGTCAGAAATTAGATGATTGGGAATATACCAAGCGGGATTGCTTTCCAAGTTTGCATAATGCCGTGATTTTGATTTCGCTTTTGTTCGCCTTCAGGTATGCGAGATGGTTTTCCTGGCTATTCTTGCCATTTGCCTTGGGGCTGTTCTTCGCCACGATTTATCTACGTTATCATTATTTGATTGATGTAGTGGCGGGCTGGACGCTGGCAGTCTTAAGCTATTATTTAGGACCCAGGATATTGCATCATTGGGAAGGGAAGGCGCTTCCATTTTTCAAAGTTGAATGATTTGCGTCATACCATCGGGCTTGTCCCCCGCATCTGTATTTCTTCTTTGGAGGGATGAGCTTGGTCGCATCCGATAATCTTTGGTCACGATGAAG